>WHSN01000046.1 GCA_009380045.1 Luteitalea sp. | reverse complement strand
GCTGGATTCCTGCGGGCGTGCTGATCCTGGGCGTGCTGCGGCTGCGGGGAGAACGTCTGCCGCCGCGGCAGGCGTGGCCCTCACTGCTCATCCTCGGCGTCCTGTTGATCGGTTTCGGCAATGGTGCGGTCGTATGGGCGGAACAGACGATTCCAAGTGGGCTGACGGCGGTCCTCGTTGCGGCGGTGCCGTTCTGGATGGTTGGCGTCGAACGATTCATGTCACGGCCGGATCCGCTGACGGTCCGCCGTGTGGGTGGACTGGTCGTGGGATTCGGCGGGATCGTCTTGCTGGTGTGGCCCGAGCTGCGGCTCGACGCCGGAAGGTCGTTCGCCATTGGCGTCGGCGCGACGCAAGTGGCGTGTCTCGGATGGGCGATCGGGTCCAGCTATTCCCGCCGGCGCGGTCACGAGGAGAACGTGCTCGCCGCCGCGGCGCTGCAGATGGTGTTCGGCGGCGCGTGCATGCTGGTGCTGGCGCTGGCTGTGGGCGAGGCCGGCCGGCTCACCGTGAACCGCACCACCCTGACCGCGCTCGTCTACTTGATCGTGTTTGGCTCGATCGGCGGGTTCTCGGCGTACGCTTATGCGCTCAAGCACCTACCGGTTGCAACCGTCTCGCTGTATGCGTACGTGAACCCGGTGATTGCGGTGCTGCTGGGCACGGCGATCCTGCAGGAGCCATTGAGCCCTCGGCTGGCCGCGGCGGGCGCCGTGGTGCTGGTTGGAATGGCGTTGGTCCGCGAGTGACTGTCGCCATTCCATGAGAGGACTGGACATACCGTGATCGACCTAGACGACGCGCCTTCCACTGATCAACCTGATCAGGAACAGCACGATGGCGATGACCAACAGTACGTAGATGAAGTTGCCCAACGTGTAGCCGCTCACGACCCCGAGCAGCCACAACACCAAGAGAATGATCGCGATCGTTTCGAGCATGCGGCCTCCAATTCAAACGTGCTCGATATACGTGCAACTTGGGTGCCGCAGAGCCGGCAGACGCGGCGACGCAAGCTCAGCAAGCCTGGCAGCCTGATTGCGCGTGCATGCGACGCAGACGGCGTTCGCGAGCAGGCGCATCCGCAATATCCCGACGCGGCGGTCGCGTCGACGCCAGGCTCCCGGCGCCAGCTGCTACACGGCGACCTGCGTCGGGCCAAGGGCGAAGGTCATCGTGCCGTCGACGACCGGCTTGCCCTCGACGCGGGCAACCCCTTTGAGCAGTCCCATTCGGCTGCGCAACCGCAACACGACCGCTTCGATCTCGACGACATCGCCGGGATGTACCGCGCGCCGGTAGCGAACGCGCTCGATGCCAGCGAAGAAGATCAGCCGCTGGCGGTTCTCCGGCTTGGCCAGAATCATGATCGCGCCGACCTGCGCCACCGCTTCGGTGAGGATGGTGGGAGGGAGCGCCGGCCGTCCACCCGGGTCGTGCGACAGGTACCGTTCGTTCAACGACACGTTCTTGATCCCGACAATCCGCTTGTCGACCTCGAACTCGGTGATGCGGTCGACGAGCAGGAACGGATACCGGTGCGGCAGGATGCGCTCGATCGTCGCGTAGTCGAGTGGCAGGGTCAGGTCCATGAAGCGTCAATTATATAATCCAGCCCTTGGCTGATCAGACGACAACCACGCCTGCCCCGGCCGCGCCGGCCGACATCCGCGAGCTCGTTACCACGCTGTTCGAGCTCGGGCGCGAGGTGACGTCGGTGCTCGATCTCGACGAGCTGCTGCAGAAGATTCCGCTCCTCATCGCCCGACTCACCAAGTTTCACGCCTTTGCCGCGTATCTCCTCGACCCGAACGGCGAGGAGCTCTCCATCGCGTACTCCGTCGGCTATCCCGAGGCCGCCGCACACGCGCTTCGCGTGAAGGTCGGTGAGGGGCTGGTCGGGGCGGCCGTCGCCGAAGGCAAGCCGCTGCTGGTCAACGACGTGCAGACCGACCCCCGCTACGTCGAGGCGGTGCCAGGATCCCGCGCCGAGCTCGTCGTCCCGCTCCGCCGCAAGGGGCGCGTCATCGGCGCGTTGAACCTGCTCAGCGACACGCCGGGACAGTTCACCGAGACCGACGAGATGATGCTGCGCCAGTTCGGCGCTCATGTCGCGGTGGCGATCGAGAATGCGCGGCTGTTCGAGCACGAACGCCGTTACACCAGCACGCTCGAAACGCTCGCCGAGATCGGCCGCGAGTTCGCCGCGATCCTCAATCTCGACGAGCTGCTGACGCGGATCGCCAACCTCACCCGCCGCCTCGTGGAATACCGCACCTTCGGCATCCTGCTGCTGAACGACGACACGCAGGAGCTCGAGATGAAAGTCGCGGTGCGCTACGGCGACAAGGTGACGGTTCCGCGCATCCGGGTCGGCTGCGGCCTGGTCGGCTACGCGGCCCTGCACCGGGAATCGGTGCTGGTGCCCGACGTCTCGAAGGATCCGCGCTACATCAAGCTGGTGGACGATGCGCGGTCGGAGCTGGTGATACCGCTGCTGCTGAAGGATCGCGTGATTGGAGTGTTCGATCTCGAGAGCCCGGAGCTCGATGCCTTCAAGAAGAGCGACGCCGAGATCCTGACGCTGCTCGCCAGCCAGGCGGCGGTGGCGATTGAGAACGCCCGGCTCTATGAGACGATCCGCGCCAACGAGCTCCGGATCGAGAAGGAGCTTCGCTTCGCGCAGCGCGTGCAGGCGGCGCTGCTGCCGACCGATTTGCCGAAGCGCCTGAAGGGGGTCGATCTGGCGGCGCGATTCGCGCCGGCGCGGGAGCTCGGCGGCGATCTGTACGACTTTCTCGCGCCCGAACCGAACAGTCTGGTGGTGGCGGTCGGCGATGTCTCGGGAAAGGGGGTGCCGGCGGCGCTCTACAGCGCCTTCGCCGGCGAGCTCGTGCGGTCGCGGACGTTCCGCCGCCGCTACACCTCCGACCGTTCGAGCCCATCGGGTGTGCTCGCCTCGATCAACACCATCCTCTATCAGCGGCAGCTGGAAGAGTACTACTGCACGTTGTGCTACGCCGTGTTCGACTTCAAGCGCCGATCGGTGACGATTGCGAACTCCGGCCTGCCCTATCCGATCCGGTCGCGTCTCGGCGACGAGACCACCGCCGCCGCCGCGCAGCTCGAGATGCCCGGCGTGCCGCTCGGATCGTTCCCCGGATCGAGCTACGACGAGTTCACGTTCGACCTCAAACTTGGCGATGTCTTCGTGTTCTGTTCGGACGGCGTGTTCGAAGCGAACGACGCCCTCGGCCGGGAGTTCGGCGCGACGCGGCTGCTGCGGGTGGTCGACGAGACGCGGCAGAAAACCACACGCGAGATGGTGGACGCGATCTTCGACGCGGCGCAGGAGTTCCGTGGCGAGACCCTGCCGAACGACGACATGACGGCTGTCGCGATCAAGATCACCACGTGAATGGCAGGATTGCAGGATTGAGGAGGAGGGGCAGGAGGGCAGAATTCCAGGAGGGTAGCAACGACGGCTGGATCACTGGAACAATCATGCGATTGCTTCCTCGCGCGCTCCCGCCGTCGCAATTCTGCAATCTCCTGCAATTCTGCAATCCTGCCATTCACCGCTTGACGTGGAGATTTTCCTCCCGCAGATGCAACCCGACCGCGTTGCCGCCGAACACGCCCAACTCGTTGACCCGGCCCTTCACACGAACCCGCGCCCCCCGCGTCGGCACCCGCGCGCCGTGCGACACCACTGTCATTTCCCCGGTTCCGTCGTCCACCTTGTAGAGCCGGAAGGGCAGCAGCGGCAGGCCCCAGGACGTGGTGACCACGCCGTCGATGCTCACCGAGTGGTTCTGGTAACGACCGGGATTGTCCCGGAGATCGGACACATGCGGGTTCCGCAACGAAAGCGCACACGCCGAGGTGAATGCGGCGAGCGCAACAACGAAAGCGAAGCGGTGAACGGTCCGCATGGAGGCTCCTCCTGAATCGCCGCGAGCTCGAGTCACGCCAGGTCGGTGAACCGATACGGAATACGGCGATGCCAGCGCCTGCGTAGGTAGAGTATTCCGCTGACCCGACGTGACCCATCCGTGGCTTCATCAAATCGCGTACCGGAGCAGCCGCCGGAAACCACAGGAAAAACCGCAGTTCTCTTTCCGTGCCGTCCTGTCCGATAGACGCCTGGAGCACGATCGACCTCCCGCGGCGACACGGCCGGCGATCCGGCCCGGAATTCCTGCCTTCCAACTTTTCGCGGCTCGGCGCCGTCTGAGTAGAACGAACGACAGAGGTGAGCCCCATGGAGTTGTTGAATCGCTCGCGTATCGCCCTGCTCACAGCGGTCATCTGCGCCGCCGCCGCGGGTCCGGCCGCCGCGCAACCGCCCGACCGACCTCAGATTCGGCCCGACCTCCCGCCCATGGTGATCGAGGCACGCGGCGCCACAATCGGCGTCACGGTTCGCGACATCAATCCGTCGGACGCGGAACGGCTGAAGGTGCCCGGCGGCGTGCTCATCGACGATGTGCGCGCGAACAGTCCCGCCGAAAAATCGGGGTTGAAGCGAGCCGACGTCGTGACGGAGTTCGACGGCGAGCGCGTGCGGAGCGTTCGCCAGTTCGCACGTCTCGTGTCGGAGACGCCGCCGGGACGCGTCGTGAAGCTCGCCGTGATGCGGGACGGCCGGAAGATCGACGCGTCGATCACGCCCGACAGCTCCCGCCGGGCGGACATTGTGATCGACCGGGACCGCCTGGCCGCTGGGCTGGAGGATCTCCAGGACCGAATCCCGCTGCCCCGCGACTTCGATCTGCCAGGCGTCCGGGGCCGGCTGGGCGTGACCGTGCAGGCGCTCGCTCCCCAGCTCGCAGAATTCTTCGGCGTGAAGCAGGGCCTGCTCGTTTCAGCCGTCGGCGAGAACACACCGGCTTCTCGCGGCGGGCTGAAAGCCGGTGACGTCATCCAGACCGTGGACGGCCGCGCGGTCGCATCGCGAGCCGCTCTGCGCAGGGCGATGCGTGACGTCAGTGGCAGCCGCGAGCTGACGATCGGAATCGTCAGGGCCAAGACAGAGAGCAGCCTGAAGGTCACGCTCGACACGCCGGGACGCCAGGGGCGTCCGGCGCGGTTCACGCGAGGCTGGTAAGAGTCGAGTCCGTCCTGCGATCTACGCCGACACCACCCGGCTGCGCGCCGCGGTGCCCGGGCTGTCACTGGCGGGAGCCGCGTCGGCCGACGCCGAGAACACGGTGGCGAGCTGCGCTGCGAAGATTGCCGCCAGTGCCTGCACGGTGTTCGACGTTTCGCCGCCTCCGCGGATTTCAGCGGTGAGCGCCCCGATGCATCCTTCCGCCGCGAGCAGCGGCGCGACGAGCGCCCCGACTGCGGCTCCCGGTGGCGCCCCGACGATCTGGAGCGAGCCGGTCCGGTAGGCGGCGGCAGCGGCGTTGTTCGCAGAACGTGGCACCGGCGGAATCCGGGCAAGGGTCTGCTCCGAGTATCCGTGCGCGAGCACCGGGCGCAAATCGCGGCCGGCCGGGTTGCCGAGCCACACGATCAGGCCGCTGGCACCCATCTGGGTTGCCGCTTGCGGCAGAAGAGCGGTGAGACCAGCGAGATCCTTGACGCGTGCGAAGTCGGTGCAGAGCGATGCGGCGGCGCCCAGCGCCGCGCCTGGCCCGCGCGGGATGTCGTCCCCAAGGGCCGTTGTCGGCGCTGCTGGCTGCCGCAACGGAATGTCGTCGGCGTGTCGGTCCATCGCGGCGCTGACCGGCAAACCGGCACGCCGGATGGCCGCCGGTCCGGGCGTGAACGCCAGCATCGCCAGCACGAGAGCGCTCAAGCCAGCGGCGCCGGCGAGTGCCACGGCTTCCAGGCGCCGCTGCGACGTTTCCTCGGCGTCGAAGGAGCGATACTCGGCCAGACGCGACGTTTCGACCTGCCGCCCGGCCGCAACCGCGACGCCGCTGCCTTCGGTGAACACCACATCCCCCGCCATCAGCTGCTCACCGGCCCGGAGGTAGTCGCGCGCCCGCCGATCGACGTTGCTCAGTTCGGTGATCGCCGCCGACACGTCGACGAGCAGCTGTCGCGCCTCGAGGCTCGCAGCAGACGCGCGCAGCGTGTCGACGGTGGCGGCGGTTCGTTCGAGCATCGCCGCAACCTTCGGCATCCACAACGTGACGCCCTGGCCGATCGACAGATAGGCCTGCTGCCCGGCGCGGACGTCGGCGAGATACTCCACCGCCTCGCGCGCGCTCTGATCGAACGCCCGCAGCGCAGCGCGGCGAGCGGACAGCAGTTGTTCAGAGCGGAACACGAAAAAAGCGGCACCCACGATCGCGATCCAGGCTGCCGCACTCGAGGTCAATCTGGCCCCACGTGATCGCATCGGTGGTCCTTCGGAAAGCTCCGGCGGCCCAGAGTACCACAGGTCTTGCGCGCCGGCTGCCCGAAGGGCCGGCGTCCTCAGGGATTGGGTTTCAGGATCACGTAGGTGGGCAGTCCGGGGGCGTTCAGACGCTGCATCACACGGGACACGCGCTCGTCGTCGGGATCCTCGGCCTGAAACTTGATCTTCACGTAGCCGTCGAGCGCGGCGGTCACGGCCTGATCCTGCAGGGTGGTCTTGTCCATCACCAGGCAGTTCTTGCACCAGGTGGCCCACATGTCGATGAGGACCGGCTTGTTCTCGTTCTGCGCCGCGGCAAGACCGGCGGCGAGCGAGGCGTGCCAGCCTTCCTTCAGTTTCTCCTCGACGCTCGACGACACCTCGGAGGCGTCCACCCAGCGGTTGGCAAACAGGGCGTAGGCCTGGTAGCCGTAATAGGCGGCGGTCGCCAGAATGATCACGCCAAAGACCTGCTTGATGCGAACCATCCAGGCGCCCGGGCGCGGGAGCGCGGCGATGCCGGCGCCGGCGATCGGCCACGGAATCGCCATCCCGATGCCGAGAAAAAACGGCAGCGCCAGGGCCGCCGGGGTGCCCGCCGCATAGAGATCGCTCGAGAACAGGACGACCTGAACGACGACCGGGGCGACGCAGGCGCCCGCCAGCAGGGCGGCGACGCCGCCCATCGCGAACGCGACCAGGAACGATCCACGGTTCTCGTCGCTCACCGTGAAGCGATCAGAGTATTTCGAGAAGTCGATGACGATCACGTCGAACATCGCCAGCGCCAGGACCACGAAGAGCAGGGCGATGCCGAGATTGAACCACGGGGACGCGTTGATGGTGCCGAAGGTGCTGGCGGTGAGGATGACGATCAGGCCGAGCACGCCGTAGACGGCCGCCATCGCCGCGCCATACATGCCGCCGAGGAAGAACCCTCGCATCCGCGAGCCGGCCTGGGCTCCGGCGCCGATGATCGCCAGGTTGATCGGAATCATCGGCAGGACGCACGGCGTGAGATTCAGGGCCAGACCGCCGAGCAGTACGATCAGGAGAATCGTCAGCGGCCCCCGTCCCTCGAACAGCCCCGGTTCCCGAATGCCGTTCTCCGCGTTGTGGATGAAGGTCAGGAAATCTGCGGATCCGAGGTAGCCGCTGGTCGATCCCGCCATGAGGAACTGATCCAGGGCCGCGATGTCGTCCGGTGGCGACGGGCGGTCGGGAGCTGCCGCCGGCAGGGCGGCGCGAGGCGCAATCACCGGCGTGGCCGCGCTCGCCGGCCTTGCGCCGGTTCCGAACGGGATCCTGGCGAAGACCTCACCGTGGCCTTTCGCGCCCGCCGTGCCGGCCACGGTCAACGCCCATTCGGCCTGCACGTTGGTCGGGAAGTAACACATCGTCTCGTCGCACGGCTGATAGCGAAGGCGCGCCGGGACGACCACCGTTCCCGTCGTTCCAGCCGCCACCCTGAAGACGACGCCGACGACGAAATCGCGCTCGAACACCATCAGCGGCTGCTCGGCGCCGCGCTGCTTCAGTTCGGTTGCCTCCGGGAAGACCAGCTCGGCGACTTCGATGCCGGCCGGCGGATCGACGAACTCGAGCTTGACCGGAATGAGCGATGGATCGCGAGGCTTGTCGGAGTTGACGTGGAACCCCTCGGGCAGCTGGACCTGGAGCGCGGCACGCACCTCCGTGCCCGCGACGGCGCGCTCCGTCTCGAGGAGCGCGGTGACCTGCGCCTTCGCAGGGGCAGCCTGCCCGAACGCGACGCCGTCGAACGCCGCCGCCAGCAGGCAGACGATCGCCACCTGCGTGGGTGCACGACTGCGGCGCCCGGGCGTCTTCATGTCACTTCACTTCTTTCAAGGGAACGACACCGGTGAAATTGGTGGAGAACGGCTCGCCCGAGAACTTGGTCGGCGGCAGATCCTGGTACATGAAATCCCACTTCCAGCGCTCCGACGGGTTGGACTCCTGCAGCCAGTGACGCGCCGCGAGCGGCTTGGCGAAGCTGAGGCTGGTCAAGCCGTTCAGCTCGTCGACGCCCGGGAAGCGGGCTGCGATGCCGCGCCGCACCTGTGCTCCGCTCGCGTAGTCGAACGGCACGCCCAGGAGGGCGCCAAGGTTCACCAGAATCTGCCAGTCCTCAAGCGCCTCTCCCGGCACCGGGATGGCGCGGGCGGTACCCTGGAGGCGACCCTGCTCGTTGATGTAAGACGCTTCCTTCTCGGCATAGGATGCACCCGGCAGCACGAAATCCGCCGCCCTCGCCAGGTCGTTCAACAGGACCCCGTGCACGATCAGGAGCGGCAGCCGGCCGCTGATTCGGGCGTCCACGATCCACGACGTATCGCCGATCGAGCCGTCCGGACCGGGATCGAAGACGTAAAGCGCGGCAACCTGCCCGGCCTCGACGGCCGATCGCAGGGCTGATACATCGGCCGCGCCCTGCTCGTCGCCGCTCCGGCCTGGAGTCAGGCCGAAGAGGCGTGCGCCGTTCACGTTCGGGGCGTCCACCGCCGGAACCTTGAACTTCGTCCGTGGCGGCTGTTGCTTCGGCGCGAACCGCCAGCTGACGGAGATGGACCCGAGCGCGCTCGCGCCGAGCAGATTCTCGGCCAGGCTTCGGAACAGGAAGAGCTCCTCGTTCGAGGCGTGCGCCGACAGAAGGAAGCGCAGCCCATCCGGGCTCGCCGCTCGCGCGGCGGCGAGGCGATCGCGCAGCCTCGACGTGAGCTCGTGCCAGGTCACCGGTTCCTGCAGCGCCGGGCCGGTCCGTGCGAGCGGCCGGCGCAGCCGGTCGTCGCCTTCAATCCAGTGATACTCGAACCGGCCGATATCGCACATCCAGTAGTCGTTCACCTCGGGGTTGAACCGCGGCGTGAACCGAATGAGCCGTGAGCCCTTGGCCCACTCCGGCTTGGCTTTGACCCAGGCGGTGGTGTTGCACCCCTTCGAGCAGAGCGTGCAGATCGTGTCGGCGGCGTTCGGGTTGTCCCACGGCCGCGACTTGAAGCGGTAGTCGCGGGTCGTGATGGCGCCGACCGGGCAGACATCCATCAGGTTGCCGGAGTTGAGCGAGTGCACACCTTCTTCCTGGAAGGTCGCAATCTCACTCCCGTAACCGCGATCGACGATGTTGATCTGCGCATCACCCTCGACATCGCGCATGAACCGGACGCAGCGGGTGCACAAGATGCAGCGCTGCCGGTTCAGCATCAGCCTGGGCCCGAAGTCGACGTCGCCGCGCACCCCTTCGCCGTCGAACACCCGGCGCGGGAATTCCATTCGGCTTTGATCCGGTCCGAACGTATACGAGAAGTCCTGGAGCGGACATTCGCCGCCCTTGTCGCAGACCGGGCAGTCGAGCGGGTGATTCACGAGCAGGAACTCGAATACTCCGGCGCGCGCCGCGACCACTTCGTCGGTGCGTGTGCTCACGACCATGCCGTCGGTGCAGACAGTCGAGCACGATGTCTGCAGCTTGGGCATCTTCTCGATCTTGACAATGCAGACGCGACAGGAGCCGTCGATGCCGAGGCCGGGATGGTAGCAATAGTAGGGAACAGAGGTCCCGCTCTCGATCGCGGCCTGCAGAACGGTCTTCCCTTTGTCGACGGTGACCTGACGACCGTCAATCGTCAGCGTGACGGTTTCCATAAGGAACCGATCATACCAACCTCCCGCCGCCCGGTGCCAGCCGTAGCGGCCGGGCGCCAGAGGAGGGCCGAACCCGGATCGGCGCTCACCGAGACCGATCGACACGCGTTGAGGATGTTGGCGTCGTGGCTAGTCGCCACGTTCACGGCGTGCGGGTAATCTCGGCCAAGGTGCCGTCGTCGTCGCTGATGTCGGCGGCGCGCAGGACGCCCTGCAGCGGCACCCGCAGCTCGGCGACGCGGTCCCAGACCGGCACCACCACCTGCTCCGTTCTCCGATCGGCGTACTGCAGCGTGACGGTGACCGGCAGATCGAACAGCTCGCCAGCCTGCTCGAACCGGATGACGACCTCCTGACCCGAGGCGCCCGGCTCCACCCGATAGCTGTAGCTCATTTGCGGCAGCGCCGATCCGTATACCCACCGTTCGAAGAAGCGCTCCAACGACCGGCCAGCCTCCGCCTCCATGGCCGTGCGCAGATCCTCGGAGCCGACTTTCTGGAACCGCGATTCGGCGTAGAAGCGACGAACGCCACGAAAGAACGCATCGTCGCCGAGGAGCCGCCGCATCATGTGCAGCACCACGGCGCCCTTGTTGTAGATGATGGCTCGGAACGCCCGTCCGTCGCTGCGCAGGTGACCGACCCGGTACCCGAGGTAGACCGGGCCCTGATCCGTTTGATCGATCGCCCACTTCCGCATCTGCCGCATGACGTCGTCGAACACCTCGTCGCCCCGGAAGTGCTGTGCGTAGAGGGTGGCAAAGTACTGGGCGAAGCCTTCGCTCAACCACTGCTCGTGGTAGTTCCGCCAGCCGACGGCCTGTCCCCACCATTGATGGGCGACTTCGTGCGCGAGGAAGAACTCGGGGTAACTGTGGAAGGCTGCAGGATCGTTGCGCCAGGTCACGCCGCTGGTCGGCAGCGTCTGGTTCAGCGCCGCGAAGTACCCGGGACTGTGGCCCCCGGGAGTGAGGCTCTCGATCAGCGCCACCGTGAAGCTTGGATACGGAGAATCGCCGATAATCGACTCGTAGAACTGCACGACGTCCACGGCGCGCTCGGCGACCTCACGTCCACGGGCGTTCTGCCGCGGGTTGGCCTCGACGATCAGATCGAGCCTGTCGTAGGCGGGGCTGCTGACCGTTGCCGCCTCAGCCTGCGGTGGCGGCGTCTGCTCGTTGTTGAAAACCACGGTCCAGCGATCGGCCCGAACCAGACGGCTGATGATGAAGGCGAGATACCGGACCGGCCGTTCAGCGGTGAACAGATAGGTCTTGAGCGCTTCCTCCGGATCCTTCGCCGGCTGCAGCTGCGGGGAATCGGACGACACCTCGCCGGTCGCGACGCAGCCGAACGCGGCTGGAATCGTGATCATGATGCTGGCCGTCGCGTAGTCGGTGATCGTCGGCTGCGGGTACCAGTAGCTGCGGTTGCTGTACAGGAAGCTTGGTTCGATGCGCGGGAAGGTCCCGTCCTCGATCGAGGGCAGCGGCGGACGCTGCAGGGCCAGCGTCTCGCGATCGGCCGGCTGCGGCTCCAGCCGGCCGCTGTAGTCGATCGTGAGCGTCAGCTCGGTGCCCTGCATCAGCATCGCCGGCAGATTCACCAGGATCGTGTTCTGGTTGGTGACCCGAAGGCTGAACAGCCTGCCGAATTGTGCGCTCACCACCGATCGCACGACCAGCGAGTCGGCGAGCCTGACGGTGAGCTGGCCGAGGGCCGCGGCCTTCACCTTGAGCCGGAGCTTCGCGCGGCCATCGATCCATTGGCGGTCGGGGATTGCTGTCACCTCGATCTCGTACGACTGGACGTCGTAGGCCGTGAGCTCGTCTTCGTTGTAGAAACGACCGCGCGTGGCCAGCTTCTCCTTCGACGGGTAGACCGAGATGTTGCGCTTCCGGCGGCGGTCGAACAGCGAGACGTCCTCGGATTCGGCCAGGGAGCGGGCGTAGGTCAGGGTCTCGAACCGCCTGGTCCGGATTTCAGCGAGGAAGTCCCCCTGGCCGGGCAGCAGCGACCAGGCGTCGCGCGTGAGGTCGGCGAGATCGACGACGAAGGATTTCGCCGATTCCTCGCGGAAGATCTGCTCCGCTCGTTTCAGCTCCCGCGGGTCGACCGGCCGGGGAATGAGCGCCGACGGGTCGGCATGGCCGTTGAAATAGCCGACCCGGACATAGGCGGCATCGAATCGCGTCTCGAGAGTGTCGGCCCCGGCGAAGATGCGAATTTGCCCTTTCTCCATTTCGGGCGCCGGCCGGAAGCGCATTTCTCCGCGGCCGAGCAGGACCAGGCCCGTCACACCTTGCTCGGTCTCGATCGTGAACACCGAGCCCTCGACGAGTGTCAGCTCGAGATCTTCGGCGACGATCGTGAAGTCGCGCGCCTCGAACTGCTTTCGGGTATTGACCGAGAGCCGGTACAGGTTCTCGACCGCGGACACCCGTTCCTGTCCGGCGATCCGCCATTCCGTCTCGCCGGACTTTCTGACGTCCACCTGCCAGGTGGCGACCCTCGCCCGATCGCCATACTCCATGAACGCATCCAGGGTCAGGGAGTAGCCGTCGCCGGGCAGCGTGCCGCGCAGTCGCTGCCGCTCACGCTCCTGCACGACCACCCGGGTCGCGCCGGGGACGAACTCGGTCGCGGCGAAATCGGCTGCGGCGCCCGGGTTGGCGCTCGCCGTCAAGAGCGCGCCGTACGCCGCCGGATCGCCCTGCTGCGCCGCCGCTTCGAGCCGCCGCAGCAGGGCGCGAATGACGAGATCTTCAGCGCTGGCCTGGCCGTGGAGAATCGGCGCCGCGAGCCAGACAATCGCCGCCGCGAGCGCCGCGCCAGTCACCCTGGTGGTCATTCGCGGATGATTCCGAGCTCGCGGCCGACCGTGGCGAACGCGCCGAGCGCGAACTCCAGCTCGGCGCGCGTGTGGGTCGCGGTGACGATGGTGCGCACCCGCGCCTTGTCGCGCCCGACGGTCGGAAACGCGATGCCCTGCGCGAAGACTCCGGCCGCAAACAGCCGATCCGAAAGCCGCATGGCCACGGCGCCGTCGCCGACAATCACCGGGGTGATCGGGCTCTCGCTCGCTCCGGTATTGAACCCGAGCTGCTCGAGGCCGGCCTTGAAGAACCTGGTGTTACTCCACAAACGGTCGATCAGGTCGGGTTCTTCCATCAGCACATCGATCGCCGCGATGCAGGCGGCGGCGACCGCCGGCGGATGTGACGTCGAGAAGAGGAACGGGCGCGCCCGATGATGCAGAAACTCGATCAGCGCGCGACTGCCCGCGACGTACCCGCCGAGCGCGCCGATCGCCTTCGACAAGGTGCCGACCTGGACATCGACGCGTCCGTGGACCTGGAAGTGATCGATCGTGCCCCGTCCGTTCCGCCCGAACACCCCGCTCGCATGCGCATCGTCGACCATCATCACGCAGCCGAACTCTTCGGCGAGGGCGCAGAGATCAGGCAGCGGCGCGAGGTCGCCGTCCATGCTGAACACCCCGTCCGTGATCAGCAGCGTGCGGCGGCCGGCCGGCAGACCGCGCAACACCTGCCGCGCCGCGTCGACGTCCTTGTGCGGGAAGACCTTGATGGTGGCGCGGCTCAGACGTGCGCCGTCGATGATGCTGGCGTGGTTCAACTCGTCGGAAACGACGATGTCGTCCTTCGTGAGGATCGACGACACGGTGCCGGCATTGGCGGTGAAGCCGCTCTGGAACACCACCACCGCCTCGGTCTGCTTGAACGCCGCCAGACGCCGTTCGAGCTCCAGATGGATGTCCATGGTGCCGGCGATCGTGCGAACCGATCCCGACCCCACACCCAGCCGCCGCACCGCCTCGATGGCGCGGTCCCGGAGACGCGGGTGCGTGGTGAGACCGAGATAGTTGTTCGACGAAAGATTGACGACCTGCCGGTGATCGAACGTGGTTGTCGGGCGCTGTTCATCCTCGAGGACGCGCAGGGGGCGATAGAGCCCCTGCTGCTTGAGCGCCTCGAGCTCGGCGGCGACGTACGCGAGTGGATCTGAACGCATGTCAGTCGCGCTGCCCCCCGGACGAATCCCGCCGGTCACGGCACGAGTATATGACTACCGTACGGCTCGCGCAGACAGGTTCAGCGGCCGTTCATTCACGCCCGATCAGCGCAGGAAGTCGGCGTTGAACTCTGACATGAGGCGGTAGATTTCGACCAGCTCGTCCGGCGACGCCAAGAACACGATGCGCAGGTACCCCTCCGACGGCGGCAACCCGAAGCCGGAACCGTAGACGCACAGCACGCCAGTCGCGCGCAGCAATCCCAGCACGTAGTCCTCGTCGGTCCGTCCCGGCGGCAGCGCGACTTTCGGCATCGCATAGAAACCGGCCGTTGGCGTCATACAGCTGACGCCTGCCATGGCACGGAGGCTGTCGCCGGTGAGCGTGGCCCGTGTTTTCAGGGCCGCCCGAAACCTTTGCTGGTGGGAGCGGTCGCCGGTAAGCGCCGCGGTCACGGCATACTGCATCGGTACCGTGCTGCACAGGCGGCCGTCCGCCAGCTTCCGGATCGCTCCGGCCACGTCATCGAGCGCCGGTGATCGGCCGATCGCCATCCAGCCGGTCCGCCAGCCTGGTGCGAGATAGGCCTTGGACAGGCTCGAGAAAGAGATGACTGGCGCATCCGGGTTGAAGCCGCCCAGGGGAGAGACCGGGCCTTCGTAACCGAGGTCGGCATAGACCTCATCCGCGAGAATCGCGAGGCCGTGACCTTCGGCAAACTCCAGGAGCGCTCGTCGCACCGAGGCGGGATAGGTCGCGCCCGTCGGGTTGTTGGGATCGATAATGACGAGCGCACGGGTCGCCGGTGTGACGATGGCGGCGAGATGGTCGAGGTCGGGCGTCCATCCGCGTTCCGGATCGGTGCGATAGTAAAGAGAGCGGGCCCCAAGCTTCGCGACCACCGCCGTGTACAGCGGGTAGGTCGGCATCGGGACGAGCACCTCGCTGTCGGCATCGAGGAGCGCCGTGAGCGCGAGCTCGATTCCCTCGGAGGTGCCGGCCGTAATGAGGACGCGGTCCGGATCAATCGGCCATCCGTGGGCCGTGTGCTCCGCCGCCACGGCCTCACGAGCCGATGCGAGTCCTGCCGACGGTCCGTAGCCGTTGTGTCCGTCGTGCAGCGCTCGCTCGACCGCGTGGATGAGATGACCAGGCGTTTCGAAGCCGAAGGCGATCGGGTCACCGATATTCAGGTAGCGGACCCTCATTCCCGACGACTCAACCCGTTGCGCCTCGACGATGACGTTCCGAATGGCGTACGAGAAGTGTCCAATTCTTTGAGAAATAGGAATTGCTGTGGGAGGGGGACGCATACCAAAATGTTACGCGAATGCGAGCCGCGCGCGGCAGTATGTAATTTCGACACACTGACGCGGGCCGATGTTGCGCTAAGGGCGTATTATTTACACCTTTGCGCTGAAAAGTGCCCTCTCTAGAGCACGGCTCATCCGCACAGAACGGTATAAAGAGCAGCTTTTACGCGGTTGGTACCCGATTTGGATTAGGTGGAACAGGATGAACGTTCGAACGGTCATTGGCGGATTCGCAGCGGTGGCAGTCACCTGGAGCTTGGGCGTAGCGACGCCGAGCGCTCAGCGGGAGGCCGGGACCACGTCGCCGCCGGTCGCAACGTTCAAGTCCAGCGTTGACCTCGTCCGCGTGAGTGCGGTCGTGCGCGACAAACGTGGGCGGTTCGTGCACGACCTCTCAGCGCACGACTTCGAGGTCGTCGATGCGAACCAGCCCCGAACGATCTCCGACTTCCGCCGAGAGGCGGGCGCGGTGAGTGTCGCGATTCTGTTCGACGTGAGCGGCAGCATGGAAGCGCGGATGGGCCAGGCACGTGAAGCCGGAAATCATATGCTCGGCTGGTTGAACGGGGCGCAGGACGAAGTGGCGATCTTCACGTTCGACACCAGGCTCGTCGAGCTCACCGCGTTCACGACCGGGCTGCAGCAGCTCCCCTCGGGTTTGTCGACGATGACGCCGTTCGGAGCGACGTCGCTTCACGACGCGATCGCGCGCACCGCCGAAAAAGTATCGAAGCGGGAAGGCCTTCGCCGCGCGGTCGTCGTCTTCACCGATGGCCAGGACACCGCCAGCAAGCTCACGGCGAGCGAAGTCTCGGGCATCGCCAGTTCCATCGACGTGCCGGTCTACATCGTCGGCCTCGTGCCGTCGATCGACGATCCCTCGTCGGAGCTGGCCGGCAGCGTCGCGGAGGCCTCGGCGCTCGCCGGATCCCTGAACGATCTGGCGACATGGACTGGAGGCGGGACATTCATCGTCAGCACCATCGTGCAGCGCAGCACGACCGCGCGACGCATCGTCGAAGAACTGCGGCACCTGTACCTCATCGCCTTCGAAGCGAGCGGAGCGCCCGGTTGGCACCCGCTGGTGGTGCGCGCGCGTAACAGAGACCTCACGGTAAGAGCCCGGAGCGGCTATATAGCGGGGCAATCTCGCCCGATTTCGGATTAGGAGACCGATTATGTCCAGGAACTTTCTCATGGCCGTGCCGATTGTCGTCCTCGCGGTGGGTGGTTCGACCGCCTGTGCGACGAAGGGGTTCGTGCGCACCAACGTCGGGCAAGTGAATGAAAAGGTCGATTCGCTCGGCCGCTCGGTCGAAGAGACCCAGGAGCGCACGCGGCAGAACGAAGGCAAGATCACCGAGGTTGACAAGGCGGCGCAGGCAGCGGCGCAAGCCGCCAAGCAGGCTTCGAACGAGGCCGATCAGGCGAACAGCGCCGCGAGTGCCGCGGCGACCACCGCCAACACCGCGAACGCCAAGGCCCTCGAAATCGACAAGGCCTCCAAGCGGATGGTCTTCGAAGTGGTATTGACCGAAGATCAGGGCAACTTCAAGTTCGCTGAGACGCTGCTGCCGGATGAGGCAAAGGCGAAGCTGGACCAGATGATCGGTCAGATCAAGGCCGACCCGAAGGGGGCGTTCTTCGAGATCGAGGGCCACACGGACAATGTCGGCGGGAAGATCGTGAACGAGCGTCTGGGCCTCGAGCGCGCCGAAGCGGTGAAGCGTTATCTCTACGAGCAGCACCAGATTCCGCTGCACAAGATGAACGTGATCAGCTACGGCGAAGACAAGCCGGTGGCGCCCAACGGGACTCGCGACGGTCGCGCGCAGAACCGCCGCGTCGTCATCAAGGTGCTGGCGTAATCGCGCGCGTCCTCTCGCAGGAGCGCTGCGCGTCCTCAATCGCGAGTCGCCGGCCATCAGTCGCAGGTTAGCGGCTGTTTGACTGGCGACTCGTGACCGTTCCGTGACACAACGCTATCCACCGGCTACGACAGCGATTCTTTCCGCCGCTCCGACCCCTGTGCCGAGCCGGTCGTACTTCTCTGACCAGGCTCGGAGAGTGCCGGTGCGTTCCCGGACATCGGTCTGGGCCGCGAGCGTGTCCACCGGCCATGGCAGCCGGAACGTCCAGTTGCGCTCGTTGACGGTCGCCGGCTCGTTGATGCGGTCCCGCCAGCCGAACACGTCCTGGATGGTCACCAGCAGCAGCTCGGACGTCGAGGCGAACAGCGCCTCGAGCAGCAGGTCGCGGACGATCGGGTTGTAGGGAAGGTCTTCGACACGCCGCCGGCCGGCGAGCGCCACCACGGTTGGCAGCGCCGCGACCGCCTGCCTTTCCGCCGGTTCGGCATTCTCCCACCACACGGCGAGAGGTTCGGTGTCGTGGGTGCCGGAGGCCGCCACCGAGAAGGACGGGTAGTCGCTGACATCCCGGAAGGGGTGCAGCGGCTGATCCCAGTTCCGCTCCCAGCGGAACACCCGGAAACCTGGGACTCCGAGCCGCAGCAGCGACGCCCGCACGAAGTCCGGAACGATACCGAGATCTTCGGCGATGATCTCCGCGCCGGGCTCACGGAAGATGCCGAGCGCCCGCTCGCCGAGGGCGAGCTGATCGTCCTCGCGCTCCGGAGAGAACGATGCGCCGCCGCCGCCGCGGGGACGGGCGTAGGTTCGATAGAAGCCCACCAGATGATCGACGCGATACCCGTGGTAGAGCGCCGCACTTCTCCGCGCGCGATGCCGCAGCCATTCGAATTCGGTTCGCGCAATCACGTCCCAGCGGTAGGGCGGCATCCCCCAGTCCTGTCCGGTGGCGCTGAAGGCGTCGGGCGGCACGCCAACCGAGGCGTCGAGGCGGAACTCATCCTGGCGCGCCCACACGTCCGCGCTGTCGCCGTCGACCATGAACGGCAGGTCGCCGAAAAGCTCGACGCCGTTTCGAGTGGCGGCGGCGCGCGCCTGACGCCACTGCGTGTCTGCGAGCCATTGTAGATACTGGTAATACCGGATCTCCCGAGCCAGGGCGCGACGGGCCTCGGCCAGCGCCTGCGGCTGTCGCTGCCGGAGAGTGTCGGGCCATTCGGTCCACGGGCGACGCTGTTCACGTTCGTGCAGCGCCCTGAACAGCGAATAGTCGTCGAGCCACCACGACTCGCGGTTGACGAACGCACCCAGCTCGCGGGCGCGTTCCGTATCACGGCGCCACTCGTGCCGGTCGAACCACTCGAAAGCTGCGCCGAGCGCCGCCTGCTTCACGCGCCGGACCGCCGCGAAGTCGATGCGGGGCGCGCGCCGTGCGCGATCGAGCAGCCTTCGTTCCGAGGTGGTGAACCGGGCCGGCCCGCCCGCGGCTGCGAACTCGGGGACGTCCTGGACGCGAATGAAAATCGGATCGACGGCCATCGCGCTGATCGCCGAATACGGCGACTGCTGGCCGGATGCCATTTCGTTCAACGGCAGCAGCTGGAGAACGCGCAATCCTGCTTGCCGCAGCCACTCGGTGGCCGGCCCGATGTCTCCGATGTCGCCGATGCCCCAGCTCGTGGAGGACGGACAGGAGAACAACGGCATGAGCAGACCGGCACGGCGGCGGCCGGCGCGCGTACTCATGGTCGAGCCGTGCTGCAATCGAAGTGCCGCAGGATGCGGGAGATGCCGTCACGAAATGACGCGGGCGGGGCAAGGAGGCTGACGACCAGAAACGATTCCGAGGGAAAGTCGAAGAAGTAGCCCGGGTGCACGAGCACCTCGTCCTCCTGCAGCAGTCGCAGGACCAGATCCTCTTCTGATGTGAGCGACGGCAGCTGCAGCACCGCGTGCCAGCCGGCGTCGCTGCGCAAGACGCTGCCCGCCGGGGTGCTCGCCATCCGCGAGATCAACCAGCCGCAGTTCGCGACGATGCGTTCGCGAATCTGCTCCCGGATCACGCCACCGCGTTCGAGCAGCCCGGCCGCGGCGATCTGGACGGGCGTCGACACCGATAGATACGTATCGCAAGCCAGCTCGAGGCGTGCCAGCGCTCCCTGAACCTGGTGATGGTCGCCGCTGACGACAATCCATCCGAGCTTCGCCTGGGGCAATCCGATCGACTTCGAGAGCCCGCCAAGGGTGAACCCGAGCACGTCGGTCCGGGTCAACAGCGGTCCAGCGCGCGACGGCTGATCGTGCAGCGGGTAATCGGCAAACACTTCGTCCGCGATCAGCGCCACCTGGCGCCCGCCGCACAAATCGGCGAGATGCTCCACTTCGCCGCGGCTGACGAAGTTGCCGGTGGGATTGTTCGGGTTGACCAGCAGGATCGCGCGCGTCCGTTCGGACAGCGCCGCCGCCACCGTGCCGACGTCGATCGACCACGAGCCGTGGTATTCGAGATCGTAGGGCACGGCGGTCACCGCATCGAGCCGCGTCAGATGCTCGAACAACGGGTAGCTCGGTCGGGGAACGAGCACTTCGTCCCCGGGATCGCACAAGACCTTGAACAGCAGCGAGTAGGCTTCGCTCGTGCTCGCGGTCACGGCAATGCGGTCCGGATCGACGCCGTGCCCCCGGCGCTCGAAGTCTGACGCGATGGCCCGGCGCGCCGCCGGGAGCCCGAACGGCTCGGGCCTGTAGAGCAGGCCGCGCGGATCGCCCATCGGGGCCAGCAGATCCGGCGGGTAGGCGAAGCCTGCGCGGGTCGGATTCGACTCGGTCAGGTCGATGACGTGACGGCCTGCCGCGCGGAGGGTGGCCAGCGACGCGGAGAGGCGATTGGGTCCAAGGTTGGCGGGAAGGCGGGTGGAGAACTTCACACAACTGGCAGGATGCCAGGACAGCAGGATGGCAGCAAGACCGGGTGGTGACCGCACGTCATCGGCGAAGGGCCTCGGTCGCGGCCGCGTATTCCAGCATCTGGCTGGTCAGATCCTGCGGATACGAGATCGTCACGTCGGTCAGCTCGCCGCTCGCGTTCGTCACCGGCGCGAGCTTCGGCATCACGAACCCGGTGTACGACGGCAGGTTCAGCCGGTCGACGCGCGCGACCACCTCGTCGCGGAGTGCCGCGTCGAAGTGCACGCCATGGGTCTCGAACAACTGCTTCGCGGCCGGATAGTCCCCTTCGGCCTTGATGCGCTGCACCTCGGCGAGCAGCCGGCCGACACCGTCGCGGAATGCGGCCACATCGGCCAGCACGTAGAAGGTCTTTTCCTCCCGCCGCCGCACGTCGATCGCCTTGGTGTTCGCCATCAGCCACCGGACGATCATCTGGCGATTGCGCATGTGGTCTTCCTCGATCTGCGTCCCCTCGCGCACCCGCCGCAGTTGCACCAAAGCGTTGCGCGTGTACGCCTCGTACTCGGCGCGGACGACCGCATCGTGGTCCGCCGCCGCCACGAGCTGCAGGTCGACCATCTTTCGGTCCGGCAGAAAGTACAAGGCGACGAGGTCGGCCCGCGCCTCCTCGAGCGCCGAGAACTGCTCCTTCAGCGCCGCCTGCGGGTTGCCTTTGAGGCGTTCCGACACCCGGCCCGATGCATGACCGATCACCTCGTGCATGTTGGTCGTGAGCTCCCCGGCAAAGGCGTTCCACTTCATCGCCCGTTCCGCTTCTTCAGGCGTCCAGGAGAACTCGCTGCGAAACGCCGGGATCGTCGACTTGTCGTACGCCTCGTTGACGTTCGACAGCGACACCGATTTGCTGCCGTACTGTTCGCGGACGCGCTGATCGTTCGGCAGGTTGATCCCGATCGGCGTGACCGGGCCCGAGTCGCCGGTTTCAACCACGACGTCGATCGCGTTGGCGGTGATGCCCTGAACTCCGGGCTTGCGATATTTGGGATCCCACGGCATCCGGTCTTCGAACCACTGGGCCTCGCCGGCGAGCTTCTGGATTTCCGAGGTTTTCTCCCGGTTCACATAGAAAACCAGGCCTTCCCAGGCGCCCTTGATTCCGCGCGCATCGAGGTAGACCTCGATGAACCCGTTGATCGTATCGACCGGTGACGCCTTGTCCTGCACCCACGCGATGTCGTACGCCTCGCGATCGCTCTTCTGGCCCGACTTGTAGAACGCGATCAGCGCCCCGAGCGCCTTGGCCATCGGTTCGGTCGCGAACGGGACCGCGGCCTCCAGGTGCTCGACGATGGCCGAGATCTGTCTGTCGTACCGTCCGCCGATGCGGTAAACCTCTTCGACGATTTTTCCGTTCTGTTTCACCACCCGCGAATTGAGCGGATACTGCTCCTGAAAGGCCTCCATCTCCTTCATCGTCACGCCGACGTAAAGGTTGTTGGCGCTCGCGGTCAGGATGTCGTGTCCAGCAGGCGGCGTCTTGGCGGTCACCATGGGATCGACCGTCGGGTCGAAGAACATCGGGCCGAGCCGCGCGATCAGCTGATCCGGGGTTTCACCGGCTCGCAGCGGCAACCTCGCGCCGGCCTGCGCCGCGGCGCGGGCGGCAGTGGTGAGCGCCTCAGGTGTGCACCTGAGGACGAACTTGCGTGCGGTCAGGTTGTTGTAGGGCCCGCTGTTGATCCAGAACAGCTTCGTGTAGCGCTCGATCTCGTTGAACGTGCCCGGGTCAATCCCGGCGCGGTGGGTGACGATCGCCTCGAGCAGGTCGCGCATGTCGAGCGCCTGCGCGTGCTTCTGATCGTAGTAGATGTCGCGGCCTGCGATGGCGGCCTGATAGAGGTGCCACAAGAGGGTCTTTTCCTCGAGTGGAAGCGCGGCGAAGTCATCGGCGTAGATCTGGACGACGGCGGCGTCGTCAACCCGCTCGAGCAGGTATTTCCGGTCGGCGGCGCCTTCGCCCGACGTCGTGGCGGCGGTGGTTGGCGCCGGCGCGGGTGATGTATCTGCCGGCTGTCCGCCACAGCCGATTGCTCCAACGATGGACATCGCCGAGATCACCTTTCTCATGACACCGAGTTTATAGCGGCACGCGTTCCTGATGCGACGCGATGTGCACCGGCCACTTTGATTCCCGTTCGATGCGGGCGCGCAGCGCGTCGAGCGCCACCGGCTCGCCGTGGACCAGGTAGGTCATGTCCGGAGGGCGGGAGAACCCGGACAGCCACCGCATGATCTCGTCCACGTCGGCGTGAGCCGACATCGAATCGATGTGCTCGATGTGGGCGGCCACTGGCACGTCGCGGCCCTTCATGCGCACCGTTTTTGCGCCGTCGACGAGCGCCCGCCCTCGCGTGCCCGCCGCCTGATAGCCGACAAACAGCACGGTGGTCCGGGCGCTCGGCAGGGTGGCTTCCAGGTGATGGAGCACGCGGCCGCCGGTCGCCATGCCGCTCGACGCGATCACAATTGCCGGGCGTCCCGAAGCCACCAGCTCCATCGACGCCTGCGGCGACGCGATGGTGGTCATGCGCATGGTGCAGAACGCGCAAACGCCGCGTTCGGACGGCGTCATCTCCTCGTCGAGCTCGTCCAGCCGCTGCGAGTAGAACTGCAGCGCCCGCGCCGCCATCGGGCTGTCAACGTACACCGGCAGCACCGGAATGCGGTTCTCGCCTTCGAGCCGTTTAATCCAGTAGATCACCTCTTCGACCCGTCCGATGGCGAATGCCGGGATGATCAATCGTCCCCCGCGCGCCGCGGCGTCGGCGATGATCGTCGCGATCTCGGACCCGTCATCGTCGGGCCCGTGCAGGCGGTCGCCGTAGGTGGATTCGACGAGCAGCACATCGGCCTCCGCGATCGGAACCGGGTCGGGGAGGACCGGGCGGCCGGACCGGCCGAGGTCCCCGCCGAAGAGCACCGTCTTGCCGTCGAAGCGCACGCGGGCATAGGCCGATCCCAGCAGATGACCGGCGTTGAGGAACTCCACCTCGATTCCCGGGACGACCGGCACCGGACGGTAGTAGCCGACCGGCTGCAGGTGGGTGAGAGCGCGGTCGGCGTCGGCTGACGTGTAGAGCGGAAGCGCGGGATGGTGCTTCGTGTAGCCGCGACGATTTGCCTCCCTGGCGTCCTCCTCCTGGATATGCGCGGAGTCGGGCAGCACGATCGTGCACAGCTCGCGGGTTGCCGCCGTGCAAAACACCCGGCCGTGAAAGCCGTCGGCGACGAGCCGCGGCAGATAGCCGCAGTGGTCGAGATGGGCGTGGGTCAGCACCACGGCGTCGATCGTGTGTGGAGGAACCGCGAACGGCTGCCAGTTTCGCTCGCGCAGCGTCTTCAGCCCCTGGAACAGGCCGCAGTCCACGAGCACACGGTGGGTGCCGGTATCGAGAAGATGCTTCGAGCCGGTCACCGTACCTGCCGCGCCGAGGAAGGTCAGTGTCGCCATCGAGTGACTATAGCCGAGCCGCTGGTGCCAGGCGCCACGGGGACAGGCGGTTCGAATTCAGGATTTCAGGATTTCCCTTCGCTCGCAGATTTCCCGGATTCCCAAATCCTGAAATCCTGAAATCCTGAAATCCTGAAATCCTGAAATCCTGAAATCCTGAAATCCTGAAATCCTGAAATCTATTTTGCGCTACCCTCCCCTCGTGCGGATACGACGCTCTCCCCGACTGTGGCTCGTGCTGGTCCTGCTGCTCTCGGTCAGCCGACCCTCACAGGCGCAGCAGAGACTGCTGACCATCGACGACATCTACGATCCGGAGACGCGCGTCAACTTCAGCGGCACGCTTCCGGCAGGCCTCGAGTGGATCGACGACACGCGCCTGGTGTGGTCGAGGAGCGAGGGCGACGGCGTGGGGTGGTTTGCCGTCGACGCCGCGAGCGGCAGCGAACGGCCGTTGTTCGACGCCGCGAGGATGCAGGCGGCGCTCGAACGCGTCGGCGTCGCACCCGAGGAGGCGCGCGGGGCGGCCCGCTCGCGCGATCTCTCGTTCGACGGACGATACGCGGAGGCGCTCGCGGTCATCGCCGACGACCTGTATCTCTACGAGTTCGTGAGCGATCGCGCCGTTCGCCTCACGAATACACCCGAGATCGAGGAGCACGTGGCGTTCAGCCCCGACGGGCAGAGCGTCGCGTTCGTGCGCGGCCACAACCTCTTCGCCGTGGACGTGGCGACGGGGCGCGAGCGCGCGCTGACCTCCGACGGCGCGCCGAGGATTCTCAACGGGAAGCTCGATTGGGTCTACGAAGAGGAGATCTACGGCCGTGGGTTGAACCGCGCCTATTGGTGGAGCCCCGATTCGTCGGCGATTGCCTTCCTGCGCATCGACGACCGGCCGGTCCCGCGTTTCTCGGTCGTCGACGACATCCCGTACGACCAGACAGTCGAGCAGTGGGACTACCCGCAGGCCGGCGATCCGAATCCCCTGGTCACACTGGCGGTGGTCCAGGTCGCCGAAGGAGCCGCGCGAACGATCGATACCAACCAGTATCCGCCAGAAGATCGCCTGATCGTGGCCGTGTCGTGGACGCCGGACAGCCGGCAGGTGGTCTACCTCGTGCAAAACCGCGTGCAGTCGTTCGTGGACATGCTCGCCGCGGACCTCGCGACGTTGTCGAGCCGAACGCTCGTCCACGAGACGTCGAAGCACTTCATCGATCCAGACGACGCCAAGCCGCCGATCTGGTTGAAGGACGGATCGTTCCTCTGGCTGTCGGCGCGGTCGGGATGGAAGCACCTCTACCGGTTCGACGCCGGCGGCACGCTGGTGAAGCAGATTACGAGCGGAGCGTGGGAGCTGCGGACGCTGCACGGCATCGACGAGAGTGCCGGGCGGGTGTACTTTTCCGGCACCGAACGCAGCCACATTGGCGGTGACGTGTACCGCGTTCAGCTCGATGGGACTGGCCTGCAGCGCATCAGCGCGCAGCCGGGCACGCACGCGGCGACATTCAATCGGGCGTTCACTCATTACGTCGATACCTGGAGCGACGTATCGACCCCGCCCCAGATGCGGCTGCACAGGAGCGACGGAACCGAAGTGCGAACACTTGCGGAAAATCGGGTGGAGGCGTTCTCGGCGTACAAACTCGGCCCCCCCGAGTTTCTGCAGGTGACGACGCGAGACGGGTTTCCGATGGAAGCGATGATGATCAAGCCGCCCGGGTTCGATCCGGCGCGCCGCTACCCTGTCTACCAGTTCACCTACGGCGGCCCGCACAGCCCGCGCGTGCTAAACGCGTGGCGGGGCAGCGAGTTCATGTACCACCAGCTGCTCGCCCAGCGCGACATCATCGTGTGGATCTGCGACAACCGCACGGCGAGCGGGAAGGGCGCGGAGTCGGTCTGGCCCCTCTTTCGTCGTTTCGGTGACGTCGAGATGCGCGACATCGAAGATGGGATCGCCTGGCTGAAGCGTCAGACCTACGTTGACGCGGCGCGCATTGGTATGCACGGCTGGAGCTACGGCGGGTACCTGACCAGTTATGCGCTCACCCACAGCACCAGCTTCGTCATGGGCATTGCCGGAGGCACGGTGTCGGATTGGCGGAACTACGACTCGATCTACACCGAGCGGTACCTGGGCCTGCCCGACGAGAACGCCGCCGGCTATCGCGACAGCTCGCCGCGGTGGTTCGCGAAGGATCTCCACGGCGCGCTGCTGTTATTGCACGGCGCGATCGACGACAACGTGCACGTCGCGAACACGATGCAGTTCGCCTACGAGCTGCAGAAAGCGCAGAAGCCGTTCGAGATGATGCTGTATCCGAAATCCCGGCACGGGGTCACCGAGCCGCTGCTGGCGAAACATTTGCGGGAGACGATGTTGGCGTTTACGCTGCGGTACTTGACGCCCCCGGCCGGCAGCGACGGAACCTCGGCCGGTCATCGGTGACGAGCGGTCCGGATAACCCCCGCGTATGCTAGATTTTAGGACATCGAACGGCGGGAGTTGAACCGTAAACCGATTCAGACTAATGTTTCCCGTTGCGGTGCTCCTGTCGGCCCCGTCGGGACGGACAGCCCCTCAGAGGTGATCCAGCGATGGAAGATATAAAGATGGCGGACGACACTCCGAAGAATGCTTCGCGACGAACGTTCATCAAGGGGGTGATTGCCGCGGGGGCGGCGGTTTCCTCGGCCGGTTACCTGTTCAGGACCAGCGCGTTAGGGCAGCAGCCATCGGCGCCGGGGAGCGTCGAGCGGCTGGTGACGTTGAACATCAACGGGCAGGAGCGGCGCGTCGACGTGATGAAGCAGGAGACGCTGGCGCAGACGCTCCGCTACAAGGTGGGGCTGACCGGGACCAAGCTGGGGTGCGACCGGTCGGAGTGCGGGGCGTGCACGGTGCTGGTGGACGATGTGCCGCACTATTCGTGTTCGGTGCTGACGCACACGGTGCGGGGGAAGAAG
>WHSN01000072.1 GCA_009380045.1 Luteitalea sp. | reverse complement strand
CGCGCCGTTCATCTCCCGCGGTGTCCGCGCCATCGTCCGTGCCGAGCGCTCGCTCGATTACGCGACCGCGGCGACCTCGCTCGGTGCGAGCGGCGCGCGGCTGCTGCTCCGGCATCTGTTGCCGGCCACCCGCGGCTACGTCGCGGTGCAACTGACGATGCTGGTGCCGTCGTTCATCATCGCGGAAGCGACGCTGTCGTACGTCGGCCTCGGCTTCCCCGAGCCGGTGGCGAGTTGGGGCACGATGCTCCACGAAGCGTCGAACATCCGGACCTTCTCCGATTTTCCGTGGCTCCTCAGCCCGGCCGCGGCGATCTTCGTGGTCGTCCTCGGGTTGAACCTGGTGCTGCAGGATGCCGCGGAATCGGCGGCGCCGCCGCACAGACCTCTGTAGAATTGATCGATGGATCTCACCGGCGTCCTCGCGCCGCTGCCGACGCCGTTCGACGACCGCGACCAGGTCGATCTGACGCGGCTGCGCCGGGCGCTTCGACACTGGATCGCGAGCCCGCTGACCGGCTTCGTCATTCTCGGAACCAATGGCGAGGCGGGGCTGATGGACGACGCCGAGTGCGACCGGGTGGTGGAGGCGACACGGGCCCTGGTGCCCGAGGGTCGGACGCTGATCGTCGGCGCCGGACGCGAGTCGACGGCCGCGACGGCGCGCGCCGCCACACGCGCAGGGGAGCTCGGCGCCGACGCCGTGCTGGTGCGCACACCGTCGTTCTTCAAGTCCCAGATGACGTCCGACACGCTGATCGATCACTACAGAACGGTGGCGGACGGGTCGCCGGTGCCCGTGCTGCTGTACAACTTCACCGCGGCGACCGGGGTGAGTCTGCACCCGGACGCCGTCGCGTCGCTCGCGGCCCACGCGAACATCGTCGGCATGAAGGAATCGGGCAGCGATATCGGTCACCTCGCCGATCTGATTGCGATGACACCGCGCGGCTTCCGCGTGCTCTCCGGCTCCGGGACGACGTTCTTCGCCGCACTGTGCGCCGGTGCGTCGGGTGGGATCCTCGCCGTGTCTGGACTGCTGCCGGACGCCTGCATGCGCATCTTCGAGCTGGCTCGCGAGCGCCGGTACGAAGAGGCGAACGCATGGCAGCGCCGGTTGCTGCCGCTGGCCCGACTCGTGTCCGCCGGCTACGGCGTGCCCGGACTGAAGGCGGCGCTGAAGCTCAGAGGCATCGACGTCGGCCTGCCGCGACGACCGCTCAGACCCGCGCCCGACGCAGCCATCATCGTCCTGCAACAGGCGCTCGCTCAATTCGAGGAAGTCACCGCGTGAATCTCGTACCGGAGGCCGATCGCGTTCTGCCTGGACCGGGACCGAGCCGCACCACGAAGGAGACCCGCATCGAAGTCGAATGGGGCCGTGCCTGCGAACCAGACGCTTCGTCGGGCGCTCGAATCGTCTCCGGCGACGCGTCGCCATGGTGGACGAAGGAACCTCCACCGGCGTGCTGAACCCGGTGCAAGCGCTCGCGGCAATCGCACGGGAGGATCGGGCGCTGCCACTGGCCGGTCGGGTCACCTCGTTCGGCCGCCATGTGGTCGACGTGGAGGGATGGGGCGTCGATGCGTGCTGCAGATGAAGGCGTCACTTATCGGCCGGTGCATCGTCGGTCTCGCGGCGGCAGGCTTCGGCTGCGTCGCCTATGCGTATCTGTCCCTGCCTGACGTCCGTCCACTGGCTCGGGTGAACCCCAAGACGACCGCGTTCATGGCGCTGCGCGACCGCGAAGCTCAGAAGGCAGGGAAGACGCCGCGGCGGACCCAACGGTGGATCGGATACCGGCAGATTGCTCCGGACCTCACCCGGGCCGTGCTGGTCGCGGAGGACGCGTCGTTCTGGCAGCACGACGGCGTGGACTACGACGAGCTGCAGATTGCCCTCGAGCTCGATTGGGCGCGCGGCCAGCTGGTGCGCGGCGCCAGCACGATTACGCAACAGCTCGCGAAGAACCTGTACCTGTCGCCGTCCCGTACCCCGCTGCGCAAGCTCCGCGAGTTGGTCATCGCGCGGCGTCTCGAAGCTGAGTTGACGAAGGCGCGGATCCTCGAGCTGTACTTGAACGTCATCGAGTGGGGGGATGGGATTTACGGCGTCGATGCCGCGGCGCGGGCCTACTTCGACACATCGGCAGCGTCGTTGAGCCAGGCGCAGTCGGCGCTGCTCGCCGGCGCAATCATCAACCCGCGGGTGTTGAACCCGGCTCGTCCTACGGCAAGGCTTCTGCGGCGCCAGCAGATCATCTTGCGACGAGCGGGCGCGGGGACGCCGCCGTCGCCTGGTCGTGAGCCGGTTCAGATCGGCTCAAAATAGGCCATTTTTTGGCCCGTTCAGCTTGACGCCCTCCGGCGGCTTCGCTATATTCATCGCACTTTCGGTCTTTCTACACCACAACTCGGAGGCGTCGCCTACACCCTTTCCCGGGCGTATCCAGCGACGTGTGCTCAGCGCGAGCGAACGTGTAGTCGATAACGCGCAAGCCGATGATCAACTACACCGATCGTCTCACGCTCCTCGTGCACGACATTGTCCGTCGCGTGCAGACGCTGTCATTCATCGACGTCGCCGACGTGCTGGTGTTCGCGCGGTTCGGCCGTTCGAACGCCGAGGGCGCCTTCGCGACCTGCCACTGTCTCACGCTGCCGCCGAGCGATCCGGGCTACTACTTCTGGCGCGATCGGGTGAGCGGGCGCATTACACGCCGCTCCGAATGGTTCGTCACCAAGTCGCCGGTCGTGACCATCGGACCACGCCGGATCAAGTATCTGATCTCGTTCACGCTGCCTCGCTTCTGCGATCAGTCGCTCCTGCACTCACGCAAGGAACGGTTCTACCGGCGCGCCAGCGATGCGTGGATCGCGAAGCTCGACACGGTGATTCACGAGCTCTACCACATCGACCCGGAGCAGACCGGGATCCGGCGACTGGAGACGAGCGACGGCAAGTATTCGGCGCAGTGCCACACGCCGCAGTTTTTCGCGCAGGTTGCCGACATGGTGTCGGAGTATCTCGACTCGCGACCTGAGCCGCAGGCCTATGACTTCCTCAAGCACGACTTCGACGCGCTGAGCGCGAAGCACGGCGGCATCGTCGCCACCAGCTTCAGGACGTTCCCGTCCTACCCGCAGCGTTTCGTCGAACGGCTCGCAATTCAGCCACCCTGCGAGGCCGACGCCGAGGGGGTCGAGGTGGAGCCCTGGCGTCCGTCTGCGCACCGCCCGCTGTACACCGCGGACGATCTGCACGTCCGTCAGTTCACCCGGGCGGCGTCGCGGCGGAAAGTCCGCGAAGGGCAGTTCCGGGCAGCCTAGCTTCGATCACGATAGTCTGCGCCGGAGCGCGCAGTCTCCGCCGAGCGTAGTCTGCGGCGAGCCGGCTGAGAAGCGCAGCTCAGAGCCTCCGCCTGCCCGATTCACGATTGAATGTCGCCTCAACTGGTATTTCGCCCCCCCGGACCGGCGGCCTCGGCGACGCGTGTTCCGATCCACCGATGACAGCCACGGTCAGTTCGCGCTCAGGCGGCGGACTCCGACAAATCGCGCCGACCAGTATCTCGAGCTGAGACGCTCGACGCGAACGACCCCCGTTGAGCTCGGGGCGTGGACGAACGCGTTCCCGCCGACGGCAATCGCCACGTGCGAGGCTCCGGGCGCGGTCGTCGTGAAGAAAATCAGGTCCCCCGGCCGCAGCTCGTCGATCCGCACAGATTTTCCGACGCCGAACTGATCCCTGACTTCGCGCGGCAGAATCAAGCCATGCTGCGCGAACACATACTGGGTGAAGCCGCTGCAGTCGAAGCCCTCGGGGCTCGAGCCGCCGTTACGATACGGAACACCCCGGAACTCGAGAGCGGTGCCGACCAGCGCATACGCCGCCGCCGCCAGGTCGACAGGCGCCGTCTCATGGTTGGCAGGGGGACTCGCAGGTTCCGGACCGGACCGGGGCATCGGGAACGGCCGCGGAGTGGCGCCGCCCGACGCACAGGCGGCGGTCAAAAGGGCGAGCAGGACCGCGCCGAGGCGGATGAGTCGAGCGAACATCGAGGACATGGGCCCTGTGGTCGTCTCCATGGTATCGCCAGGTCGATCGCGGCTCATTGCCAGCCGCTAAACGTCGGCTTGCGAGACATTTACAGTCTCAGCAGCTTGACACCTCGACAGCGGTCGGGCAGAATTTCTTCACAGTCCGACGGAGGATACGCGAACCTCGATGGAACAGACGCTTCTCCTTAACGCGTCGTACGAGCCCCTCAAGATTGTCCACTGGCAAAAGGCGGTTACGCTGTGGTGCCAGGGCAAGGTTGAGGTCATCTCGGTGTACGACAGGGAGATCAGGGCTGTTTCGATAAGCTTCAAGCTCCCTTCGGTCATCCGCCTGCTGCGCTACATCAAGATCAAACGGCGGTTCGACTATGTGCCGTTCTCGCGCGCCAACATTTACGCGCGCGACGATCATCGGTGTCAATACTGCGGAGAGATGTTTCCCACCAGCGAGCTCACCTTCGATCATGTGGTGCCGGTCGCGCAAGGCGGCCGAAAAGACTGGGAAAACATCGTCACCTGTTGTGTCATGTGCAACCGTTCCAAAGGCGGGCGGACGCCGGGCGAGGCTCGCATGCGCCTGTTGAGAGCGCCCCGGCGCCCTGCATCGGCGCCCGCCATCCGCATCACGGTCGGGATCCGGCATGCTCCGGAAAGCTGGCGGGATTACCTGTATTGGAACGCGGAGCTGGACGACACCTAACCGCCACCTGCGGCCGATCGTTGTCGGCCACAGCGGCCTTCCCGCCCAAGACGTCATGTCCACTGCACGGATCACCTCAATACATCCCGGTTCTGCCATCGAGGGGGGGCGGATCACCCTGCACGGCGAGCAGTTCGAGGTGACGGCCGCCAGGCTGCCTGAAGTACAGGTGGCCGGCCGGGCGGCGCGGATCGTGCTCGCGGCCCCGGACCGCCTGTCGATCGTCGTGCCCACGGGCATTGGCGAAGGTGGTCCCGTCGCCGTAGACATCGACGGGGCTCCTGCCGGGGAGGCGGCGTTCATCGGCATCGCGGCGCCGTTCGCCACTGGCCTTCACCAGGTGGACAACCCGGCGTTCGACCTCGAAGGCAATCTCTACGTCACCTACAGCGGCACCCGAGGGCAACAGGTGCCGGTGTCCGTGTTTCGCGTGCGGCCGGACGGCACACGCGCGAGCTTTTCGTCCGCCATCGTGAATCCCACGTCGATGGCGATTGACCTCGAGGGCCGCATCTACGTGTCCAGCCGGTTCGAAGGCACGGTCTATCGGCTGGTCGAGGACGGGATGGCGGAACCCTTTGCCACCGACCTCGGCGTGCCGTGCGGCCTGGCGTTTGCGGCAGACGGCGCGCTCTACGTCGGCGACCGTTCGGGGACCATCTTCAAGGTCGACCCGAGTGGCCGGGCGACGACGTTCACGTCGCTGCCCGCGAGCATCGCGGCGTTCCATCTGGCGTTTGGCCCCGACGGATCGCTGTATGTGACCGGTCCGACGCTCGCGCCCTACGATCCCGTATATCGCATCGACAGAGACGGGGGGGTCAGCGTCTACAGCCAGGCGTTCGGCCGTCCACAGGGGCTCGCCTTCGACGCCACGGGGACGCTGTTCGTCGTCGAGGCGCTCGCCGGAGCGAGCGGCCTGTACCGGGTGCCATCCGATGGACCAGCGCAGCTCGTGCTCGACGGGCCGGGTCTGGTCGGGGTCGCCTTCGGACCGAACGGATCGCTCGTGGTCTGCACCAATCACACCGCGTACCGCCTGCCTGGGCTCGCCGCATCCGACACGTGAACTCGACGCGTGAAGATGCGGTGATCGCCGATCACCAGATCGCCACTTCGGCGATTGTTGACCGCTTGTACAATCGACGCCCATGGTGTCCCAGTTGCTTCAGCGGAAGGCCATTGCGGAGCTCGTCCCCGAGGGTGAGGCATCCGGACTGAAGCGCGTCATCGGCGTCGGCGATCTGATCATGCTCGCGATTGGAGCGGTGATCGGCGCCGGAATCTTCTCTTCGATTGGAACCGCCGCCGCCGGCGAAGTGCTGCCCTCGGGTGAGATCGTTCGCTACGGCGCGGGGCCGGCCCTGGTGGTGTCTTTTGTCCTGCTCGGCGCGGTGTGCGGGCTGGCCGCGCTGTGCTACGCCGAGCTGGCATCGATGATTCCGCAGGCGGGCAGCGCCTACGCCTATTCTTATGCCACGCTCGGCGAGCTGGTCGCCTGGATCATCGGCTGGGATCTCATCCTCGAGTACGCGGTCGGCAACATCGCGGTCGCGATCGCCTGGAGCGGCTACTTCAACTCGCTGCTCACGGGTTTCGGCATCGACTTGCCGCCGTACCTCACGCACGGCTACCGCACGGCGCTCCTCAGCTCCGAGCCTGCGGTTCACGCCCTGCTGCAGACGGCGCCTCGCATCGCCGGGGTGCCGCTGCTCCTGAATATTCCGGCTTTTGCGATCGTGATGTCGATCACCTGGCTGCTCTACATCGGCGTGAAGGAAAGCGTGCGCGCCAACAACATCATGGTCGTCGTCAAGCTGATCGTCCTCGCCATCTTCGTCGGCGTCGGCGCGATGCACGTCGACACCGCGAACTTCGTGCCGTTCGCGCCGAACGGGTGGCGCGGCATCCATCAAGGCGCCGCAATCGTGTTCTTCGCGTACATCGGGTTCGACGCCATCTCGACTGCTGCGGAAGAGACCAAGAACCCGCAGCGGAACATGCCGATTGGCATCCTCGCCGGCCTGGCGATCTGCACCGTCATCTACGTCATCGTCGGGCTGGTGGCGACCGGGCTGGTGCCGTACCAGCAGTTGAAGGCGGCGGATCCACTGGCCCAGGCGCTGCAGCTCGCGGGTCTGACGACGGCCGGATGGTTCGTGTCGCTCGGGGCGGTCGTGTCGCTGACCGCGGTCCTGCTGGTGTTTCAGTACGGCCAGCCGCGGATCTTCTTCGCGATGGCGCGTGACGGCCTGCTTCCTGCCTGGGCGTCCAGGGTGCACCCGAAGTACCGCACCCCCCACGTCACGACCGTCGCCACCGGTGTCGCCGTGGCGGTCGGCTCGCTGGTCCTGGACGAGAACGAGATCTACGACCTCACCAACATCGGCACGCTTTCGGCGTTCGCGATTGTCTGTATCGGCGTGCTGGTGCTGCGCCGCACCGATCCCGACCGCGTGCGGCCCTTCCGGGTGCGCGGCCTGCCGGTGGTGTCGCTGGCCGGCGCGGCGGCGTGCGTCTACGTCATGCTTGGCCTGCCGGCGCATGCGTGGGAGCGCTTCGCGATCTGGTTGATCGTCGGCCTGCTGATCTACTTCGGCTACGGCTACCGGCACAGCCGGCTGCGACTGCGTCCCTGATCGGTGTCGTGTCTCGGCTTCGTGGCGTTTCGCGGCCTCGATTTCGCGGCGCCTCGCGGCAGGGACTGGTGGGTGCTAAGATCGGAGTTTCAGCTTGTCCGGCGAAAAGCCGACCTGGATCATGGCCCACGACTGGATCTCCGTCCGCGGCGCGCGGGTTCACAACCTCAAGAATATCGACGTCGATATCCCCCGTCATCGCCTGGTCGTGATCACCGGGCTGTCGGGATCCGGCAAGTCGTCCCTTGCCTTCGACACGATCTACGCGGAGGGCCAGCGGCGGTATGTCGAGTCGCTGTCGGCCTATGCCCGTCAGTTCCTGGAGCAGATGGAGAAGCCGGACGTCGACCTGATCGATGGCCTGTCCCCGGCGATTTCCATCGAGCAGAAGACCACCGGCTCGAATCCGCGCTCGACCGTCGGCACCGTCACTGAGATCTACGACTACCTGCGGCTGCTGTTCGCCAGCATCGGCGTGCCGCACTGCCCGAACTGCGGCAAAGAGATCTCCAGCCAGTCGCTCGAGCGGATCATCGACATGGTGATGCTCTACCCCGAGGACTCGCGCATCAACGTGCTGGCCCCGATCGTCCGGGGCCGGAAAGGTGAGTTCAAGAAGGAGATCGCCGGGCTGCGCGGGCGCGGGTTCACCAAGGCGCGTATCGACGGACAGTTCCGGGCGCTCGAGGACGACCCGAAGCTCGATCGCCGGCGGAATCACACGATCGAGGTGGTGGTCGACCGCGTGATCATTCGCGGCGGCGTCGAGCGCCGGCTGGCCGACTCGGTGAACGTGGCCCTCAACCTGGCCGACGACATCGTGGTGATCAACTCGTACGAGGGGGGCGATCGGCTGTTCTCGAGGCGGCTGGCCTGCGTGGACTGCGGTCTCTCGATGCCGGAGATGACCCCGAGGGCGTTCTCCTTCAACTCGCCGCACGGCGCCTGCACCGGGTGCCAGGGACTTGGCGCGATGGTCGATTTCGACCCGCAGCGCGTCGTGCCCGACGAGACCAGGTCGCTCTCGGAAGGGGCGATCCTGCCGTGGGCGAAGGGCGACCGGAAGCTGGTGCGCGAGGCGCTCCAGTCGCTCGCCCGCGGCTTCGGAATCGACCTCACCGTACCGTTCAACAAGTTGTCGCGGAAGCAGAGGGACGTGCTGCTGTCCGGCGCCGGCAAGGCGTTCGAAGGGATTCTGCCGAACCTGCGGCGGCGATACGAGGAAGGCAACTGGTCGCAGCAGGCGGACCTCGAGGTCTACCGCTCGCTGCGCCCTTGCGCCGCCTGCGAGGGACACCGCCTCAAGCCCCAGAGCCTGTCGGTGAAGGTGAAGGGCAGGACGATCGCCGCCTACGTCAACCTGCCGATTTCCGAGGCGCTGCGGGTGTTCGACGCCCTGCAGCTCACCGATCGCGAAGCGATCATCGCCGAGCGGATCTTGCGGGAGGTTCAGGACCGGCTGCGCTTTCTCCACGACGTGGGCGTCGGTTACCTCACCCTCGGGCGGAGCGCGGCAACGCTCTCGGGCGGTGAAGGCCAGCGCATCCGGCTGGCCACCCAGATCGGCGCCAACCTGACCGGCGTGCTGTACGTGCTCGACGAGCCCTCCATCGGCCTGCACCAGCGCGACAACCGCAAGCTGCTCGGGACGCTCGCGCGGTTGCGCGATCTGGGCAACACCGTGATCGTCGTCGAGCACGATGAGGAGACGATTCGAACCGCCGACTACGTCATCGATCTCGGTCCGGGGGCGGGAGAGCACGGCGGGCACGTGATTTTCCAGGGCACGCCCGCCCACCTCATGGAGGACGAAAGCTCGATCACCGGCGCGTACCTGACCGGGCGGCGGACCATCCCGACACCCCGGGGACGCCGGCCGGCGCTGAAGGGCGAGCTCGTCATCCGCGGCGCGTGCGAAAACAACCTGAAGAACATCGACGTGGCCATTCCGGTCGGTCTGCTCACCGCCGTCACGGGCGTCAGCGGCTCCGGCAAATCGACCCTGGTCAACGACATCCTGTACCGGCAGCTCGCCAAGACGTTGTACAAAGCGTCGGACGAGCCCGGCGTCCACGATCGCATCGAGGGTGTCGGCCTGCTCGACAAGGTGATCGAGATCGATCAGTCGCCAATCGGGCGCACCCCGCGGTCGAATCCGGCAACCTATACCGGACTGTTCACGTTCATCCGCGACCTGTTCGCGATGATGCCCGACGCCAGGGCCCGCGGCTTCAGGCCGGGGCGCTTTTCCTTCAATGTCAAAGGAGGACGCTGCGAAGCCTGCCAGGGTGACGGCGTGATCGCGATCGAGATGCACTTCCTGCCCGACGTCTATGTGACGTGCGAGCAGTGCAAAGGCCGCCGGTACAACCGCGAAACCCTCGAGATCAGGTATCGCGGCAAGTCGATTGCCGACGTGCTCGAGCTCACCGTCGATCAGGCGGTACCGCTGCTCGAGAATTTCCCCGCCATCGCCAACAAGCTCCGCACGCTGCAGGATGTTGGCCTCGGGTACGTGGAGCTCGGCCAGTCGGCGACGACGCTGTCTGGCGGAGAAGCGCAGCGGGTGAAGCTGGCCAAGGAGCTGTCGAAGCGGGGAACCGGGCGCACGCTCTACATTCTGGATGAGCCAACGACCGGCCTGCACTTCGAGGACACCCGGAAGCTGCTCGATGTGCTGAACAAGCTCGTCGACCAGGGCAACACCATGGTGGTGATCGAGCACAACCTGGACGTGATCAAGTCGGCCGACTACGTCATCGATCTCGGGCCCGAGGGCGGCGCAGGCGGCGGGCGTGTTGTCGCGGAAGGAACGCCGGAGGAGGTCGCCGGCAACGAGGCGTCGGCGACCGGTCGATTCCTCGCGGGTATGCTCAAGACGCAAGAATCGCTCAGGTCTGAGGCGGTGTAGCCTGTGGTAGGATCGCCACAACTGCGGTCGCTGTACCTGTGTCCGCTGAACCACAATTGAACACACCCGGTTTCCCACCACGCGTCGGAAGCGGCTCTCAATTGGTTGTCATCGCTGCCTTTACGAGACCGATCGTCACACTGACTCGACGGGCATCCGGTTTGCTGGGCTCGGTGTGATCGTCTCACGACCGAGACTCCACATGGACCCACAGCGCACTCTGCGACGCCCGATTTCCTGCGTCGGGATAGGTTTGCACTCCGGCAATAAAGTACAACTGTCCCTGAAACCGGCGCCTGCCGACTTCGGCATTCGCTTCCGCCGGACCGACCTTGGCGACCACGAAATCCCGGCGACAGTGCAGCACCTTGCAGGGATCCAGCTCGCGACCGGGCTGGCGCGCAACGAGGTGTCGGTCGAAACCGTCGAGCACCTGCTGGCCGCCCTGGTCAGCCTCAACGTCGACAACGTCCTCGTCGAGCTGAACTCGCCCGAAGTGCCGATCATGGACGGCAGCGCGGCGCCGTTCGTCTATCTGATTCAAGAGGCGGGCGTCAAGTCGCTGCACGCGCCCCGCCAGTACCTGAAGATCGTTCGGCCGATCGCGATCTCGCGCGGCGACAAGCGGATCGCGCTCTACCCGTCGGATCACTTCAAGGTGACCTACAGCGTCAGCTACGATCACCCGCTGCTCCGTCACCAGTCGCGGAGTCTGCGGATCACCGAAGACAGCTTCATCGACGACATCGCGCCGGCCCGGACGTTCACGTTCCTGAAAGACGTGGAGATGCTGCGGCAGAACGGCCTGGCGCTGGGCGGCTCGCTCGAGAACGCGATTGTGCTCGGCGAGTCCGGCGTGTTGAACAACGCGCTGCGGTTCCAGGACGAGTTCGTTCGCCACAAGATTCTGGACGCCGTCGGCGACCTCGCGCTGGTCGGCTATCCGGTGATCGGCCACCTGGTGGCGCACCGGGCCGGCCACGCGCTGCACACCGAGTTCGCGGCCAAGATCCTCGAGGATGTCCACGCATGGCGGCTGGTCGAGGCGGCCACGGAGTCGGCGCCGGTGGTTGCCGGACTACCGGCCAGCGTTCCGCGCCTCGCGAACTGACGCCTGCGCGTCGCCGCCGAGCGGCCTCGAGACCAGCCAGTCCGCGGGCCTACACCACCAGCAAGCCGCGGATCGTGGTCTCCGACCCGCAGCGCTCGAACCAGTCCACCCCCTCGTTCACCAGATCGAACTTCAGCGTGTACCGGCCCGGCGTGTCGATCGCCGGCAACCTGACCTTCACGTCGGCCGTTTCGCCGGGGAGCAGGTGGCGGGGAAGGTCGGCGCGGGCGAAGTCCAGGTTGATCAGCGAACCGTTGGCGGAACAGAGCTGCGCCCCCACCCGGACCAGGCGGCGGCCGAACGTGGCATGCGCCGGGAACGCGCGCGTCGACAGGTTCACGATCCGCGTCCGGACGCTGACCGGCCGGCGGCGCGGCGCAATCACCGGCAGACCTGGAACGAGCGTGCGAATGTCGATCCGCGCGCTCGGCGTTGCGCCGGGAATCGCGTTGCCAAGGTTGTTGTCGTCCCAGGTCTCACGCCTGATCGCGTTCAGCTCGGCCGACCCCGGCACGAACCGCCGCGAGAACGCGTCCTCCGGGTGGTCGGTGATCTCCCAGCACAGTCGGTCGACTCCCATCTCCGCCGCGCGCTGCCGCGCGCGATTCATCTCCTCGTCGCTGTCGTTCCACCGGAACAGGATGTAGCGCCAGTTCAGGTACGGCAGGTCGCGGCCGGCGCGCCGCTTCTCGTCGGCCATCGCCCGCAGGTTGTTCAGCGCCACCTCGAGCCGTCCGCGCTGGCGGTACTGCTCGTAGCTTTCCTGGGTGGCGCCGTCGATCGAGAACGTCACCTCGTCGATCCCGGAATGAACCAACCGGCGCGCGCTCTCCTCGGAAAACGCCAGGCCGTTGGTGCTGGTGTAGAGATACACGTGCGGAAACCTGGTCTTGATGTACTCGCACATCTCGATCGCACGCTTGTGCAGGAACGCCTCGCCGTAGTTGAAGAAATCGATCCGCCCGATCGTCGGGCCGACCTCGTCGATGACGCGGCGGAAGAGATCGAAGTCGAGCATGCCCGCCTGGCGCGTCCGGGTAATGCCGGTTTCCGGCGCGCAGCAGGCCTGGGTGCACGAGATGTTGCACGCCGCCGTGCACTCGATGTACATGCGTCCGGGCAGCGGTCCGGCATCGATCGGCCGGGCGGTCGGCTGCTCGTCCTTCTTGAGCGGCAGCTTGAGCGCGCAGTCGCCACAGAACCGCGAACCCCCCCGGTTTAGATCGTCGCGCAGACCGGCAATGACCGGGCCGGTCCACACCTCGCGCACGGAGGACCGCCGCAGGTCACCGAGGACGCGTCTGCCGTAGGGATCGGCGCAACCGCAGACGATGCGGCCGTCGCAGAGCATGACCAGGATGTCCCACGGCCAGGAGCAGCGGAAGCGGGTGGCGAGGAAGCTGAGGGCCACTACCGCGAGAGCTTCTTCATGTAGGCTTCGAGCTTGTCGTTCTCGTACTTGACGGTGTTGAGGAACAGGCTCTCGGCCAGGTACGCCCGCCGCTCCTCGTCGTCCATCTGCCCGATCAGGTGCTGGATCTCGCGCACCATGTCGTCGAACGATCGCTCCAGCTCCCGTTTCGCGGTCACTTCCTGGTGGAGCGCTTCCATCACCGACAGGAGATCGCCGTCAAGCGCGATTGAGGCGCCGGTCGTGGTTCTTATCGTGCGCATGCTGGTATCCCGTCCACTAAGCCCCGAAGCTCTTCACCGCCGCCGGCTCGTCGGCGTGAATCTCGATGAAGTTCTGCGCTCCCGTCATCGTCAGCATCGTCTCCACCCGTTTCTGGACGCTCGAGAGCTTCAAATGGCCGCCGGTGCTGTTGACCTGCCGGTAGAGATCCATCAGGCAGCCGATCGTTGCGCTGTCGACGTAGGTGACCGGCGTCATGTCGATCAGGATGTCGCGCTTGCCGCTGGTGATCAGCGTCGATACCGCATCGGCGAAATCGCGGAGCATCGGATACATCAGCCTCGCTTCGCGCACGCGGACGATGGAGACGCCGCCGGACTCTTCGGTTGTCACGTTCATCAGTAGGCTCCCGTGCGAGACGGGGCGTCGGGCGACGTCCCGGTCGGACTGTAATCTGCGCCTCGCAGCTTGCGAATCTGCCGCGCCAGCTCGGTCCGGCCGCGGTTGATCCGGGACTTGACGGTGCCTTCCGGCAGGTTCAGCCGGTCGGCAATCTCCTGATACGACAGTTCCTGGATATCGCGCAACAACACCGCCACGCGCAGCGTCTCGGGCAGCGCGGCCATCGCCTGGCGCAACAACACCACCCGGTCGCGCTGCTCGAGCGCGGCGATCGGGCCGGCCTCGGGCGCCGCCGGCGCCAGCTCGCTGGTATCGACGGCCCGGTCGATCGTCTCGCGCTCCTTGCGGACGCTGCGGTAGTGATCGATGCACAGGTTGCGGCTGACGCTGATCAGCCAGGTCTGGAAGTTCGCCCGGCGATCGAAGGTGTCGAGCGACTTGAAGATCTTGAGGAAGATGTCCTGCGCCAGATCCTCGGCCTCGTCGTGCTTGCCGACGAACTTGTACGCCACGTTGAACACCTTCCGCCAGTGCTGGCGGACGATCGCCTCCCACGCCGCCTGGTCGCCGCGCAGGCACCGCTGAATAAGCGCTTCGAGAGCGTCTGGCGGAGTCTGTTCCGATGGCATGCGTGTCGTGGTCGCCCGCGGGTGAAACACTCCGGTATTCTCCGCCGTGGTGCCTGGCCACCGCGGCGCCTCGCTCCCGTCTCCACCAGCTCGCGATACCGTGAAGCGGTCGACGGGGGCCGGCGCCAGCGTGGTGAACAGCGGCTGCTGGCGTCGATGCGGGACGAACGGATGATATCAGGTGGTATAGTGCAGAGTCGAACCAGATCGCCTGCCGCTCGTGACACGGCTGGTTCACGCTCCACGCACTCGTGACCACAGGATTCTTCAACTCGGGCCAGGAACTGGTGTGCGATGGCGTGCCGCTGGCCGCCATCGCCGACGCCGAGGGCACGCCACTTTACGTCTACAGCGCGCCGACGATCCGCGCGCGCTATCGCGCCATCGACGATGCGTTCGACGGCTATCCGCACGCGGTCCACTACGCGCTGAAGGCGAACTCCACCTTCGGCATCGTCCGGTTGCTGCGCAGCCTGGGCAGTGCCGCCGACGCGAATTCGGTGGGGGAGATCGAGGTCGCGCGCCGCGCTGGCTTTGCGCCCGCCGACATCGTGTTCACCGGCGTCGGCAAGTCGCAGGACGAGCTCGCCTACGCGGTCCCCCTGGGCCTGAAGGCGATCAACGTCGAGTCGGCTGGAGAGCTTGACCGCATCGAGGCGATCGCCCAGCGGCTCGACGCCGCGGTGCGCGTCGCCGTTCGCATCAACCCCGACATCGATGCGGGCAGCCATCCGCACATTTCGACCGGGCTCCGGATCAACAAGTTCGGCGTGCCGCTCGCTACCGCCCGAGAGATGCTGGCGTCGATGCCGGCACGGCCGGCTCTGACGCTGGTCTCGGTCCATGTGCACATCGGATCGCAGATCACCAGCCTCGGACCGCTCGGTGGCGCCGCCGCGTTCGTCGCCCGGATCGCCGGGGAGCTGAGGCGCGCTGGCCAGCCGCTCGAGTACGTGGATGTCGGCGGCGGGCTCGGGATCTCCTACGACGGCAGCCACGTCGTGTCGCCGCACGACTACGTCACCGCGCTCGTCGCCGCCGTCCGTCCTACCGCTCTGCCAATCGTGGTCGAACCGGGGCGCTCGATCGTCGGTCCGGCGGGGGCGCTCGTCGCCCGCGTCATCGACACCAAGCCGCGCAACGCGCTCAGCGAATTCGTCGTCATCGATGCGGGGATGACCGAATTGATGCGGCCGGCGCTCTACGACGCCTTCCACCGGATTGAGCCGGTTCGTCCTTCGCCCGGCGATCCCAGGGCCTACGAGGTGGTCGGCCCGGTCTGCGAGAGCAGCGACGTCGTCGGTCGCGACCGGATCCTGCCGCCGCTGGAGGTCGGCGACCTGATGGCGATTCTGGATTCCGGGGCGTATGGATCGGCCATGGCCTCGAACTACAATCGGCGTCCGCTCCCGGCGGAAGTGCTGGTCGACAACGGCAGCTGGCAGCGCATCCGGCGGCGTCAAACGATCGACGACATCCTCGCGCTCGAACCATGAATGGACATTTGATTGCGTTTGAAGGGCTCGATCAGAGCGGCAAGCAGACACAGGCCGAGCTGCTGCGCGATCGGCTGAAGCAGGAAGGGCGCAAGGCGCGCCTGGTGGCCTTCCCAGACTACGGCACCTCGATCGGGGAAGAGATCGCGCGCGCCCTGTCAGGCGAGCGCGACTACAGCCCCGAGGTGATGCAGCTGCTCTACGTCGCCAACCGTTTCGAGCGGAAGGACGATCTGCAGCGCTGGCTCGATGGTGGGCTGATTCTGGTGTGCGACCGCTACGCCGCCTCGAGCGTGGCCTACGGCGAAGCCCAGGGCCTCGACCCGCACTGGCTCGAGGACCTGCAGAAGTTCCTGCCGTCTCCGTCGCTCACGATCATGCTCGACATCGCGCCCGACACGGCGGTGCAGCGCAAGGCCGTGGACCGCGATCGGTACGAGCGCGACCTGGCGATGCAGGCGCGCGTCCGTGACAGCTACCGCCGGCAGGCGCGGGAGCAGAACTGGATTCTGCTGGACGGTGAACGCGGCAGGGACGAAGTGGCTGCCGACGTGTTCAGCGTGGTGACGTCACGACTCGGGCCGCTGTGAGCGCCCGGACCTCCGCCACGCCGGCGGCCTTGAGCGTGCGGGCGCACACGTCGAGCGTCGCGCCGGTCGTGCTGACGTCGTCAACCAGCACGACGATCCGCCCGCGGGCGCCCTGGCACGCGGCCGTGACCGCGAATGCGTCGCGGACGTTGCTGTGGCGGCGTCCGGCCGACAACCCGGCCTGCGGCGCTGTCGCCCGCACGCGGCGCAACGCGTGCACGATTGGCAGGCGGTAGTCGGTGAGGTCGCTGGTCGCGCCGCCGGCAGCGATGTGCCTGGCGATGTCGGCCGCCTGATTGAACCCTCGCTCGCGTCGCCGCGAGGAGTGAAGGGGCACCGGAATCACCGCATCCGCACCCGCGAGGACATCGGCGCCGCGCTCGCGCAGCAGGCGCGCCAGTGGACGCGCCAGCGATCGCCGGGCGTCGTACTTGAGCGCGTGGATCACGTCGCGCAGCGTGCCCTCGTATGGCCCGATGGCGCGCGCCCGATCGACCGCCTGTGGGGAGCGGCGGCAGCGAGGGCACCGGCCGAGCGCCATGCCTGGCAGCGGATCGCCGCAGAGGTCGCACAGGGGCGGAGTGAGCGGAAGGATGGACTGCCAGCAGGCGCCGCACACACACCCTCGTGCGGGGTGGTCGAGCGGCGCGCGGCACGCCGCACAACAGGGCGCGAACAGCACCGCCAGCAGCGCGTCGGCTAGGCGTTCAGCCCGACCTGTTCTGCCGCCCCCCACAACCGCTCGAGCCCGTAGAATGCCCGGGTCTCGGGCGCGAAGATGTGCACGATGAAGTCGAAGTAGTCGAGCAGGATCCACTCTGAACGCTCGTACCCTTCGACGTGCGCCGGCTTGCCGCCGTCTTCAGCGAGCGCCTCCATGACGGCGTCGGCGATGGCGCGGATCTGTCGCGGGTTCGTGCCCGAGCAGATGACGAAGTAGTCGGTGAACCCGGCGGCCTTGCTCAAGTCGAGTACCACCAGGTCGCGCGCCTGCTTGTCGTCCGCCGCCTCGATGGCGACGCTGATTTGCTTTGGAAGTCGCGTCGTGCTGCGCCGTTTCTCAGCTTTGACCATGCAACCTGCCTGCCGCCGGAGTGTCCACGTGTTCGTCTACCCGCCGGCCCGGGTTCATCGACGTGTAAAGTCCGTGCTGTTCAATGTGTTGCTGGACGCGAGGGTCCACCAACCCGGCGATAGAAGCGCCCTCGGCCGAGCGCCGCCGGATCGCCGTGGACGACACCTGCGCCGTCGGCGCATCGATCAGAAATATCAAAGGCCGGTCCGGTGCCATCTCGTCGAGCGGGCCGGTTCGCATGCGGGCCGCCAGTTCCGGTGCGCGAGTTGGCAGCTCGCCGACCCCGCATCCCGGCCGCGACACCACCGCGAAGTGCGTGCGGTCGAGGATGTTCGGATAGTCCTTCCAGGTGGCGATCTCGGTGAACGCGTCGGCGCCGATGATGAAGAACAGCTCCGCCGCGTCGTAGCCGTCCTCGTGGAAGCGCCGGATGGTGTCGGTCGTATACGACGGGCCGTCGAGGCGCAACTCCAGATCCGATGCCTGCCAGCTGCCGCGTCCGGCCACGGCCAGTGCCACCATGGCGAAACGATGGAAGCTCGAAGCCAGCGGTTGCGGTCGATGCGGGGGGATGTGCGAAGGCAGCACGATCACGCGCGCGAGCCCGAGCCGCTGCTCGGCCGCGGTTCCCAGGTCGACGTGGCCGGTGTGAATCGGATCGAACGTGCCGCCGAGTATGCCGATGCGCCGCCCGGCCGTCATCTCGTCGGAATCTGCACGTCGGGGTCCTTGCCCGCGCCATCCGGCAGCTCGATCGCGGTCGCTGACGCCTGGCGCGCCGCCGCGAGTTGCCGCCACATCTCCTCGAGCAGGTCGGGCAGCCCCGCGCCACTCACGGCGGAGATCCGGAAAAACGGCAACCCGAGCTCGCTGGACCGCCGCGCGAGCGCCGCCACCCGCTCCTCGTCGTCCACCGCGTCGATCTTGTTGGCGGTGACGATCTGGGGCTTGGCCGCGAGGGTTGGCTGAAAGAGCTCGAGCTCGCGTCGGACGGTGTTCAGATCGTCGACCGGGTGCCTGCCGGTCACGCTCGTCACGTCCACGAGATGGACCAGCACCTTGGTGCGTTCGAGGTGCCTCAGGAACTGATGGCCAAGCCCTTGACCGCGGTGCGCGCCTTCAATCAACCCGGGCACGTCGGCGACGATGAAGCTCCGATCGCCGCTGAGGCCCACGACGCCAAGGTTCGGGGTCAGTGTCGTGAACGGGTAGTCGGCGATTTTCGGCCGGGCCGCGGAGATCCGCGAGATCAGGGTCGACTTGCCGGCGTTCGGGAACCCGACCAACCCGACATCGGCGAGCAGCTTCAGCTCGAGGCGGAGAACCTTTTCTTCGCCAGGCTCGCCCGGCTGCACTTTCCGCGGCGCACGATTGGTCGCGGTGGCGAATCGGGCATTGCCCATACCGCCGCGACCGCCTTTGGCCACCAGCGCGCGATCGCCGTCGTGTGCGAGATCGGCGATCAGTCGATAAGGCGCATCAGGATCGTCGCTTTTCTCGTAGACCAGCGTACCGAGGGGGACCGGCAGCTCCAGATCCTTGCCGTCATGGCCGGTGCGGTTGGATCCCTGGCCGTGCTGACCCTTCTCGGCGTCGAACTCCGGGTGGAAGCGGTAGTTGATGAGAGTGTTGGTATGGGGGCTGGCGACGATGGAAATCGAGCCGCCGTGCCCGCCGTCGCCGCCACTCGGCCCGCCGCGCGGCACCCGCTTCTCGCGCCGGAAGGCGAGGCAGCCGCGGCCGCCGTGTCCCGCGTGGACGTGGATATGGACTTCGTCGACGAACATCAGGAGAATCTGGTCATCGGGTCAATTGGTGATCTGGTCACTGATTGGATTATTACAATCAATTGACCGGATCACCAGATGACCCAATGACCAAATTCTGAGGGGGCTACTCAACCGGCTGGATGCTGATCACGCGCCCGCGGGCGCCGTGATTCTCGAACCGCACGCGCCCGGCCGCAGTGGCGAAGATCGTATCGTCCTTGCCGAGTCCGGCATTGAGGCCGGGACGGAAGCGGCGGCCGCGCTGCCGCACGATGATCGTGCCACCGGTAACGAGATTGCCGTCGTGAGCCTTCACCCCGAGCCGCTGCGAATTCGAATCGCGGCCGTTTCGGGAGCTGCCTTGACCTTTTTTGTGAGCCATGACTCCGGAACCCTAAAGGAGAATTTCCTTGATGCGCAGCCGGGTGTAGGTCGCGCGGTGCCCCTTGGTCCGGCGCATGCCCTTCCGGCGCTTCTTCTTGAACACTCGGATTT
>WHSN01000239.1 GCA_009380045.1 Luteitalea sp. | reverse complement strand
CCACGTCGTCGCGGATGGCAACACGCCGCAGACACTGGCCGTGCGCGCCTCCATCCTGCTGATGCTGGCCGATCGCGTGCGGCCCTCGCATGTCGCGACCCGGCTCGCCCTGAGTCGGAATCACGTCCATTATTGGGTGCAGCGCTACCTCGCGGCCGGGATCGGCGGCGTGCTGCACGATGCGCCCCGACCGGGCCGGCGGAAACGGATCACCCCCGAGCAGGTCGCCACCATCGTCGACGCGACCTCACGACCCGCCCGCCGGCGGCGACCCATTGGAGCACGCGCACGATGGCGAAGGCCCAAGGCGTCAGCGAAGGGATGATCCGGCGCATCTGGCACCAGCATGGCCTGCAGCCGCATCGGGTGACCCGCCTGGAGGAGATCGCGGAGGTGCTGGGGTTGCGCCGGTCACCGTCAGCCGCGAGTCGGCGAAAGCCCGTGCCTGGCTCCATCGCGAGGTCACGCGCGAACTACCCGGGCGAACCTGCAACGCGGACTGACACGGATGAAGGACCCACCCTGGACGGTCGTCGACCGTCTCCTCGGAGCGGCACTCGAGCGGGAACCGAACGAGCGCGCCGCGTTCCTGCGGCGGGCGTGTGGACGCGATGAGCAGCTTCGCCGGGAAGTGGAGTCTCTGCTGGCGCACGACAGGGGCGCCGGCGACTTTCTCGAACCTCCGGTGCCGGACCTGGTGGAGCGGCAGCGATTTCCGAGCGCCAGCCGTTGTCGGCGAATCGGGAACTCGGGCCCTACAGGATTCTCGACCTGCTCGGCAGTGGTGGCATGGGCGACGTCTATCGTGCCCGCGACACGCGACTCAAGCGTGACGTCGCGCTGAAGATCCTGCCGGACGCGTTCGCGTCGAACCCTGACCGCCTCGCGAGGTTTCAGCGTGAAGCCGAGATCCTCGCCTCGTTGAACCATCCGCACATCGCCGCTATCCACGGCATTGAGGAGAGCGCCGGCACCCGCGCTTTGGTGCTGGAGCTCGTCGAGGGCGAAACGCTCGCCGAGCGGATCGCCCGCGGACCGATTCCAGTCGATGAGGCTCTCCGCATCGCCACGCAAATCGCCGACGCGCTGGAGGCGGCGCACGAACACGGAATCGTACACCGCGATCTGAAGCCCGCCAATGTCAAGGCCTCACCGACCGGTCTCGTCAAGGTGCTGGACTTCGGACTTGCCAAGGCGGTACACGGTGGCCGCGCCGGTGCAGGTCCGTCGCACCTGCCGGCGACGATTGAAAATGCCACCGGCGAAGGGCTGATTGTCGGCACGGCCGCTTACATGAGCCCCGAGCAGGCGCTCGGCCAACCGGTCGATAAGCGAACCGACATCTGGGCCTTCGGCTGCGTGCTCTACGAGATGCTCACCGGCCGCGCCGCGTTCGCGCGCAGCACGATCCCCGAGAGCCTGGCCAGCGTCCTTGGAGGCGAGCCGGCGTGGCATGATCTCCCAGAGACGACACCGCTGCCGATTCGGCGCCTGCTGCAGAGATGTGTCGCCAAGAAGGTCACGCGGCGCCTCCATGACATCGCTGATGCGCGGATCGAAATCGATGATGCGCTCAAGTCTCCGCCGGCATCAGCATCGCCTGCCGCAGAAAATCACAGAGTGCCACGGCCGGCAGCTGGAGCTCGGACTTGGCGACCTACCGCACTTGTCTTGGGAGTGGTCGCCCTTGTTGTGGGCGGACTGGGCCTGATGGTCCGAGATCTCAGGCGGCCAGCCGTCGTGGCGCCGAACCATGAAATGGTTCAGTTCGCCATTCATCTGCAGCCCGACGAGCAGTTCTCGATCGACACAGGGCTCCCTGTCATTCTCGCCACCTCACCCGATGGCAAAGAACTCGTGTACGCGGCTCGGGGCGCAGGCGGAGATCGCCTTTACCTCCGACGCCTCGGCGATCTCAAGCCTTCTCCGATTCCAGGCACCGAAGGGGCCATCGGACCCTTCTTTTCACCGGACAGTCAGTGGATAGGGTTTGCATCGGCCGGGATGCTGAGAGCGGTTCCGGTTTTGGGGGGCGCGCCTCGGATCCTGGCAGAATCCGCCAATCTGATAGGAGCCAGCTGGGGAACACGCGACACAATCGTTTACGGCAATTGGGACAGCGGATTGGTCAAGGTCTCGGCGCACGGCGGAAGGCCAGAGGCCCTCACGACGCCTGACGAGGGACAGGGCGAATTCCAACATTCTTCGCCGCATGTCCTCCCTGATGGAACGGCTGCTCTGTTCACGGCGAACCGACGCCCTGCACAGCAGTTCGTGGAGGTGGTGGACTTTGCCACGCGGCGACGACGGTCCCTCATCGAGGGCAGAAATCCGATCTACCTACTCAGTGGTCACGTCATCTTCGCTCGCGGCAGCACCTTGTTTGCGGTGCCCTTCGATGCATCCAGCCGCGAGATCACGGGTTCCGCGATTCGGCTCCTCGACGGGATCCGGGTCGACGGCAACGACACCCACTTCGCGGTGGCGGGCGATGGCACCCTCGTCTACATCCCGGAACTTTCCCGAGAGTCGAGACTTGTCTGGTACGGTCGGGCCGGAGACTTGCGGCCTCTGGACAGCGAGCGCCGGCGGTACTCGCATCCACGGATCTCGCCCGACGGGACGCGCGTGGTCCTCAATGTTCCACGTGAATCCGGAGGTCCTCCTGAGATCTGGATCTATGACGCCGCGCGAGGGAGGCGCACGCGGCTAAGCCCGACCGGCTCGCGTCCGATTTGACGGCCGACGGCAATGGCATCACGTTTCAGATGGGAGGGAGCCTGTATTCCGTTCCTGCCGACGACGGCGGCGCGCCCCAACTCGTGCTCGAGCGAGAAGATCGATTCAGTGGACTGTACCCGCTGGCCTGGTCGAGAAACGGCCGCGTTCTCATGTTCAGTGCACCAGCTCGCACGACGAACCGAGACGTCTGGATGCTGCCGAACGAGAGCGCGATCATGCCATTTCTCGTGACAGCCCGAGACGAGCGCGCAGGCATGTTTTCTCCCGACGGTCGTTGGGTGTTGTACGCGGCCAGAGAAACCGGACGGGAGGAACAGGTCTACGTCCAGCCATATCCCGGTCCTGGTGGCCGAGTAGTGATCTCGCCAGACGCCGGCATCGAACCTGTGTGGTCGCCAAGTGGCCGCGAGATTTTCTATCGCTCGAGCGATGGCACGCGCATGATCAGCGTCGAGGTGAGCACCGAGCCGACGCTGACCATCGGGGACTCGCGTGTCCTGTTCGCCGGGAGATTCGTGTCGTCTGATGGGAGCTATTGGTCCAACTACGACGTCTCGCGCAACGGCCAGGAGTTCCTGATGTTGGAGGCAGACCTGCCATCGACGCCGCGGCTCAACGTCGTCATGAACTGGACGGATGATCTGAGGTGAACTGATTCGTTTCGGTCCAACGGGTTGCAATGCGTCTGCGCACACCAACGACAGTCAACTAACGCCAGGCGCCCCTCAATTCTTGATGCTCAAAGACCGAACCAGTTCACGAGGGGATGGACCTTTCGCCGGGGGGCTGAGTGACACGTCCGCGTGACACATCGTTGGAACGGTGTCTGCCGAGGCATGGTTTCGCGGCTTTTCAACAACGTGCCACCCCCTGCGTCCCACGATTTCTCTCCGCCATCAATCCGACAGCGAAACGCACGGAATTCTTGGCCAATCAGCGAGGATTGGTGAGAACTGGCGGAGAGAGAGGGATTCGAACCCTCGGTAGAGTTTCCCCTACACACGCTTTCCAAGCGTGCTCCTTCAACCACTCGGACATCTCTCCGATTGAGTGGAATCAACAGCTTACCGGAAGGCGGCGAGCCCTGCAAAAGCAAACTGTGACGTGACTGTGACGTGAGGTCGTCGGCGACCTCGACGATCGTCTCGATTTCCGCATCGTTTGCCGGCTTTCCGTTGCCGTTTGCGGCGTCGCCGCCTCGCCGCAGGTTGTCCAGCGCATCGAGCGCCTGGCGCTTGGCGTCGATGCGGATGTGCGAGTAGTGCTCCAGCATCCGGCGCGACAGGTGGCCGCTGATCGATTCGAGCACGTGGTCGGCCACGCCCATCTCGGCAAGCTCGGTGATGACCGTGTGCCGTAGGTCGTGGAAGCGCAGACCGTGCAGTCCCGCCTCGTCACGTAGCGCCCGCCAGGCGGTATCCCACTTCAGCATCGGCTTGGTAGCGTCGTAGCGCCCCCACTGACAGGCCGGCCAGAGGTAGTGCTCCGGCTCGGTGTGCCCGAGCAGGTCCGCTCGCTCGAACATTCGGGCGGCGGCTTCGATGGCCGACGCGTTGAGCGGGATGACCCGGTGGCTCGTCTCATTCTTGCTGCGCCGGACGTGGAGGAGGCGCTTGACGAGATCGACGTCGCAGCGGCGAAGGTGCTTGACCTCGACCGGGCGCATCGACGTGTTGGCGGCGACGATCGCGGCGCAGTACACGTGCTCCCACTCCGGGCTCGACGCGGCAGCGTCGAAGAGCCGCCTCCGCTCCTCGGCTGTCAAGGCGCGGCCGACCGGATGCTGGCGCTCCGGAAGATTGCGGACGTGGTCTGCGAGCGCCCGCCACCGGCCACAGTACTTCAGCACGCGCGACAGCACACCGACGTCCATGTTGATCGTGCGGTTCGCGATGCCGGCCTCGTGACGCGTGCGCTGGAACTCCGAAATAGCGGTCGCCGTGATCGCCGAGAGCGGCACGTCGCCGAAGTGCTTCTTGACGAGGCTCAGCCGTTCTTCTTCGAGCTCGATCGTCCGAGCGGAGCACCGCATCCGCTTCGCATCCAGGTAGGCGCCGATCGCATCCGAGAGCCGCTTCGGCCCTTGTTCGTCGGCTGACAGCCGGCCGTGTCCAGCTTCTTCGACGAGCTCGCGTTCTCGGCGCGTCGCCGTTCGCAGATTCGTCGTGCCGAGCCGCTTCCGGTATCGACGGCCGGCGACGGTGAAGTCTGTCCAGTACTGACGACCGCGTTTCCAGAGACTCATAGCGGCAACTCCCCCATCTCCGAACCACCATCTGACGAGGAAACCGGCGTTGTGTCAACTGCGCTGGCTCGAACAAAGTCAGCCACGTCGGCTGCCAGGTACCGAACGGAACGTCCGAGCCGCAGGAAACGCGGCCCCTTCCCTCTGTGCCTCCACGCACGCAGCGTGGCGACTGACAGCCCCAGCAGCTCGGCGACCTCGCGTTCGGTCAGCGCGCGCGTCGTCTCTGACACTTGACCACGCTCCGTCGTCGTCGGCCGCGGGTTCATGACGCCGCTCCGTTTCGGGTGTCGCCGATGCGCCGGCGGTCTTGAACGTCCGGCGCGTGTCGTTCCAGCCAGGCATCGATCCATGCCGGCCGAATTCGAATCGTGCGTCTTCCGCTGACGCGCGCGCTTCGCAGCTCCTCCTGCTCGCATGCCGTGTAGATCGTGTCCCGGCTCAAGCCGGCGTACTCCGCGGCCTCGGAGACATTCAACCAGGGT
>WHSN01000236.1 GCA_009380045.1 Luteitalea sp. | reverse complement strand
CGGATGTTCCCCTGCCAGTTGTACCGCATCAAGAGCTTCTGCGCGTCCGGCTCCAAGCCGTCGATCCGCTTCTTCAGCTCGGCCGAGAACTTTCGGATGAACGAGTTCGCGAGCGGCACGATGTCGTCCTTCCGCTCCCGGAGCGGCGGCATCTCGATCGAGACGACGTTGAGGCGGTAGTACAGGTCCTCCCGGAACGTGCCGGCCGCGACCATCGCCGGCAGCTCGCGGTTGGTCGCGGCGATCAGGCGGACGTCGACCCGAAGCGTGCGGGTGCCGCCGAGCCGCTCGAACTCGTGCTCCTGGAGGACGCGCAGAATCTTCGCCTGCGTGTTCGAGCTCATGTCGCCGATTTCGTCGAGGAACAGTGTGCCGCCGTCGGCCTGCTCGAAGCGTCCGATCCGCTGCTTGTCGGCCCCGGTGAATGCCCCCTTCTCGTGGCCGAACAGCTCGGACTCGAGGAGATTCTCCTGCAGCGCGGCGCAATTCACCTTGACGAAATTGCGGGACGCGCGCAGGGAGTTGTGGTGCGTCGCCCCGGCGATCAGCTCCTTGCCGGAGCCGGTCTCGCCCCGAATCAGCACGGTGGTATTGCTCTTGGCGACCTTCTTCACGATCTCGAGCACCTTCACCAGCGCCACGCTCGACCCGATGATCCGATCGAAGTTGTAGAGGTCCTGCTGCGTGCCGCGGAGGTACTCGAGCTCGTGCTTCAAGCGCCGCATCTCGAGCGCCTTCTCGATCCGCACCTCCATCTCCTCGATCTCGAACGGCTTCTGGACGTAATCGAACGCGCCGATCTTCATCGCCTCGACCGCGGTGTTCACCGTGCCGAAGGCGGTCATCAGGATCACGGCAGTGTTCGGGTGGAGCGCCCGGGTCGTGCGCAGCACGTCCATCCCGTCGCTGCCGCCCATCTTCAAATCGCTCAGGACGATGTCGAAGGGGCTGTCGTGCAGCCGCTCGATCGCCGCATTGCCGTTCGAGGCTTCCTCGACCTGGTGGCCGGCTTCTTTCAGCCCGCGCACCAGCCCGCGCCTGAGCGCGTCGTGATCGTCCGCGATGAGTATTCGGCCCATGGTTGTGCCCGCCCTTCTATTTGTCCCAGCTGGCCACGCTCGAGACCGGCAGGGTCACGCGAAAACGTGTGCCGCGATCCGGCATCGCCGTCAGCTCGATGCGGCCGTCATGCGCGTCGACGATCTTCCGCACAATCGACAGCCCCAATCCGTAGCCCTGTGGCTTGGTGCTGAAGAACGGATCGAAGATCCGCTCGATCAGCTCCGCCGGGACGCCCGGGCCGTCGTCCAGCACATCCACGTTCACCGCCGGCGTCGGCGCTTTCTGTTCGGAGGCGAACGCGGGATTCTGGTTGACGATGACCACCGCGGCCGTGATGGTGATCTGGCCGCGGCCGTCGAGCGCTTCGAAGGCATTGGTCAGCAGGTTGGAAAAGACCTGACACAGCTGGTGGTGGTCGCCGTCGATCGGCGGCAGGTCGGGCTGCAGCTCGATCTTCACGGTGCTCTGTCCGTGCGCGCCCTTCGCCTCGGCGAGCGTCATCGCCTGCCGCAGCACGTCGGCCAGGTTCGTCCGCTCGACCTGCAGCCTGATCGGCCGCACGAACTCCAGCATCTCGACGACAATCTCGTTCGCCAGCTTCGCCTCGCTCATGATGTCGGCGATCAGCACCTGGGCGTCGGGTAATTCGGCAACCTGGCGGCGAAGAAGACCGGCCATCACCTGAATGCCCGCGAGCGGATTCTTCAGCTCGTGCGCGATGCCGGCCGCCATCTCGCCGAGCGAGGCGAGGCGATCGCGGAGCCGTTCCCGCTCTTCCAGCTGTTCGACCTGCGTCAGATCCTTGAAGAACAGCACCGCCCCGACCACGTGACCCTTTTCGTCCTTGACCTGCGACAGCGTGTGTCCGATGACACGGTCCACATCCTTCAGACGCAGCTCGGCGCGGCTCGGCAGCGTCGTCAGGTCGAAGGCGTTGGCGAGCACACGCATCAGGTCGGGACGTTCGCGAAAGACGTCCGCAAACGGCCGCCCGACGTGGCCGGGATGCCTGGTCAGCGAGAAGATCCGGTACGCCTCGTCGTTCATCAGCGCCAGCGATCCGTCGCGGTGAATCGCGATCACGGCGCTGCGCATGCTGCTCACCAGATGGCGGAAAAACCGGTCGTCCGGGGCCGAGCGTCTGGGCGCGGTGGCTTTGGCGACCGCAGCGCCCGCGGCTGACGCGGGGCGGCGCATTCGTCTCTCAGGAGAATGACCCATGGAAGAACATGTCCGCTAGGCTAGGGTGACGGTAAGGAACGTCCCCCCGTCAACGCCAGCCGAGAGCCGAAAATGGCCGAAATTTCAGAGACAACAACAAACTGTTGAGCAGAGAGGAGTGTAACAGAATTGTAATCGGATGGCGAGAGGTTAGCGGTCGGCGATGGCGACGTCGGAGGCCGACTGCAGCGTTTCCCATCGGCCCATCAGTTCCCCGACCTCCCACATCAGCGCCTGATGCTGATCGATCACCGGCTGTGCTGCCGTCCGATCGTCGTAGAACCCGGGGGCGCCCATGGTTTCCTCAAGCTGCCGAATCGCGCGTTCGGTGTCGGCGATGCGGGCTTCCAGGGCCTCGAGCTGGGCTCTGCGCGTCAGATTGGCCCTCTGCCTCCGCCTGAGATCGGCATCCGTACGCTTGCGATCCTCCCGCGACGGTTGCGCCGCCGGCGCCGCGGCGTTCGGCTGTTTCTTGTCGCGCCCCCGAGCGTCGGAGGCGACGAGATGCCGTGCCGGGGGACGATCCCGATCACTCGGCCGCTCGCGGCTTTGGGACTGCGGGGGCTCGCCCTGCCGCGGGTGCGCCTTGTGCCACAGGAACTCCTGGTAGGTGCCCGGATACACGACCGCCGCCCCGTTCCCGATCTCGATGATCTTCGTCGCCAACCGCTCCACGAAGTACCGGTCGTGCGAGACGAACACCAGGGTGCCGCCGTAGTCCACCAGCGCGTCGAGCAGCACTTCCTTCGAATCGAGATCGAGGTGGTTGGTCGGCTCATCGAGGAGAAGCGTATTGGACGGCCGCAACAGCATGCGCGCGACCGCGAGGCGCGTCCGTTCACCGCCCGACAGCACCCGCACCCGCTTGTAGACGTCGTCGCCGGAGAAGAGGAAACCTCCGAGGATGTTCCTGATCATCGGCACCATCTGCATCGGGGAGCCGGAGGTGAGCGTTTCGTAGACGGTCGGCGCCGGGTCGAGGCGGGTCGCCTCGTCCTGCGCGAAATACTGCATGACGACGTGGTGACCCTCGACCCGATCGCCGCGGTCGGGCTGTTCCTCTCCCGAGAGCATCCGCATCAGCGTCGACTTGCCGGCGCCGTTGGGCCCGACCAGGGCGACGCGGTCCCCCCGCTCGAGATGGATGTTCAGATCGCTGAAGATCACCGTCTCGCCATAGGCCTTGCGGACGTGCTTCAACTCGAGCACCGTGCGGCCGCTCTTCGCGCAGGCGGGAAAGTCGAAATGAATCTTCTTCCGCTCCGGCGGCACCTCGATCGGCACCACCTTCTCGAGCATCTTGATCCGGCTCTGCACCTGGGAGGCCTTGGTCGCCTGATAGCGGAACCGATCGATGAACATCTTCACGCGCGCCACTTCTTCGTCCTGCTCCCGCTTCGCCTTGCGCATCTGTTCGATGCGGGCCTGGTGTGCGACCAGATAGGCGCTGTAGTTCCCGACGTAATCGGTCAACGTCCGCAGCGTGAGGTCGGCGATGCGTGTGACCACGGCGTCGAGGAAGAAGCGGTCGTGCGACACCAGGATCACCGCGTGCGGGTAGGCGTTCAGGTACTCCTCGAGCCAGTTGCGCGCCTCGAGATCGAGGTGATTGGTCGGCTCGTCGAGCAGCAGCAGGTTCGGTTGCTGGAGCAGCAGCTTGGCGAGCGCGATGCGCATCTGCCAGCCGCCCGAAAATGTGTCGGTCGGGCGTTCGAAGTCGCCGGTCTTGAAGCCCAGTCCCTGCAGCACCGTGCCGGTCTTCATGTCGATGCTGTAGCCGTCGCCGAGGGTGAACCGGTCCTGCAGGTCGCTGTAGCGGGCGAGCATCGCTTCGTGCTGTGGCTCGGGAATGGCGGGATCGCCGAGACGATCCTCGAGCGCGTGCATCTCCGCCTTCATCGCCAGCAGATCGCGGAACGCGCTGCTGGCTTCCTCGACGATCGACCGGCCGGCGTGCGTCAGCCCGTCCTGGGGCAGATAGCCGACCGTGAGAGCGGCCGGCTTCAGGATGGTCCCGGCGTCGGGTTCGTCGAGCCCGGCCATCATCTTCAGAAGCGTGGTCTTGCCGGCGCCGTTCGGCCCGCACAGCCCGACGCGCTCACGGTCGCCGATCTGCCAGGTGACACGGTCGAGAAGTACACGGTCCCCGAAGGACTTGGTGAGCTCGGACAGCTGAATCATGTTGAAGGCGACGCGGCCGCGATCGCTATTCTCCCAGCGCCTTCGCCGCCGCCGCCAGCACCTGCGGGACGCGGAACGGCTTGGTGAGGTACCCGGCGACACCGAGATTCACCGCCTCGATCGCGCTCGACTCGCTGGAGAAGCCGGTGATGATAATCACCGGCAGGTCGGCCTTGTAGCGCTTCGCCTCGCGAATGACCGCGAGCCCGTCCATGCCCGGCATCTTCAAGTCCGCAATCAGCAGATCGTACGGGTTCAGCCGCATCCGATCGAGCGCCGAGCGGCCATCCGGCGCGACGTCGACATCGTATTCGGCGAGCGCGAGCGTCTTCGCCAGCAGGTCCCGGATGCTCGCCTCGTCGTCGACGACGAGAATGCGGGGCCGGGCGGTGTTGCCCTCCGGGCGAGCCGCCGCCGGCTGCGAGCTGCGGGTGCCGCTTCGTGCCCGCTGGCTGTCGAGCCAGGCATCGATGTCCCGCTTGCGGAACCGCCATTGACGGCCGACCCGAACGGCCGGAATCTTTCCCGCCTTGATCAGGCGGTAGACGGTCCGGAGGTTCACCTGGAGGTATTCCAGCACTTCTTCGGTGGTGAGAAAGGTTTCGTCCATCATGGTCGCGCCCCGATCGGCAGTTCGACGGTGAACACGGCGCCGCCGTCCGGATGGTTGGCCGCGGCGATCCGCCCGCCGTGCTCCTGGACGATGCCGTAGGCGATGGCGAGGCCGAGGCCGGTTCCCTTGCCAACGTCCTTGGTGGTGTAGAACGGCTCGAAGATCCGGGTCAGCGAATCGGGGTGAATGCCATGGCCGGTGTCGCGCACGGTCGCGATAATGCGATCGCCGGAGCCCGACGCGGTCGTCCGGATCTCGATGCGTCCCGGCTTGCCGGTGGCTGCAATCGCCTGCTCGGCGTTCATCACCATGTGGAGGAAGACCTGGTGCAAGAGCAGCGGATCGCTCTGCACCCGGGGCAATTTCTCATCATAGTGTCGCACGAGTTCGATCTCGTTGGCCTTGCAGGTTACCTGGCGGAGCGCCACGATCTTGTGAAGCACGGCGTTCAAGCTGACGGTGCGGCGCGCCAGCCGCCGCGAACCGACGAAGACCAGGAGGTTGCGCACGATCTTG
>WHSN01000108.1 GCA_009380045.1 Luteitalea sp. | reverse complement strand
TTTGGGTGGCGCGAGATCCGAAATGGACGGGAGCTCGGCGCGCTCGTCGGATTGGCGCCGGCGCTGTATCAGAGTGGGGCGACGCAGCACGATCGCGGGATTACGCGGGCGGGCAATGCGCATGTGCGGCGCATGATGGTGCAACTGGCGTGGGGCTGGCTGCGGTGGCAACCCGATAGTGTGCTGGCGCAGTGGTATCATAGACCTTGTCGAACCCGATCAGCACGCCCATCGTCGCGGCAACCAGGACGTTCAGAAATGCCAGCACGATGTGGGCGCCGACGGCACGCGGAAGCGTGGCGGCACCAAGACGCCGAACGACGTGGATGCCCACCGCCATGATGCCCGCTCCGACGGCAACCGCCGCCCACGCCATGCCCGCGTAGTCTTGAATCCAGAAGTGCGCCACCATGCCGACGATCCCGACGAGGACGAGGGCAAACGCGGTGTAGTCCAGCCACGTGGCCGGGATCCACACCCGCAACGCGATCGGTCCGACCAGGTAGAGCGAGCCGAGAATGGACGCCGTGATCCAGCCCAGCGTGATCAGGTGGACGATCCCGAGCATCCGGGGGTGATAAAAGAAACCGGAGACGCCACGAGGGTCCACGGCTACCGCGCCAAAGGCGAGTGCGAGCGCGACGTGTGCTGCACCGAAATAGAGGACCGGGAGCAGACGGGGCGGCAGTTGCGTGCGCAGCGTCATCGACGGCGTGGGCGGCCCGTGACGCAGGCGCAAGCAGGGGAGCTGATACGATCGCCAGGCCGCATGACGTCAGCGAGAGTCCTTCGCCATGGCCAGGAGCGTCTTCACGGTGCGCCAATTGCGGGCCGTGGCGTCGACGCCGAGGAGACGTTCGGCACGCTCAGCCAGCTTCGACGTACCGAACCCGTCCGGGGTGTGCAGATAGAAGATGTCGCCCTTCAGTGCGAAGCGTTCGGTGCTTGTCTTGAGCGCTCCCAGCGACTCCAGGTCGGGTTTCTTCGCGCGCTCCGCCAAAAAGAAGACATGCAGGCTCTTCGGATTTTCGTCGGCCTCCGGAAACGGATTGCCCGCCGCCGCCTTCTCGAGCTCGGCAAGCGTTCGCACAAACACACGCGGCTCGAAGCCATGGCTTCTGGACACTGCGGCCGTCAGGTGCTGTGACAAACGGGCGGCATCAGCGATCGCGCTTCGGAAGATCACGTTGCCGCTCTGGATGTAGGTTTGTACATCGACGCAGCCGGCCTCCTCGAGCACCAGCCTGAGCTCCTTCATCGGCAGCGCGTGGCGGCCACCGACGTTGATGCCGCGAAAGAGCGCGACATAGGTTTTCACTTCTTGCCCATCGAGCTGTCCATCAGCCTCATCAGCCGGGGCCTATGGGCCACTGAGCCATGGTAACAATGCCGCCATCAATGCGACGACGAGGAGAGCGCCGGCGACGCCGATGGCGCCCCCACCGCTGATGAAATAGGAGTGCTCATGCCGGCGATGTTGGCAGACACCGGCACGGCGAGGACCAGTGCCTTTCGGAAGGGGTGCGCCGCGGGGAGCTGGCTCAGGATCGGTGCGACCAGCGCGAGCACCAGCGCGGTGGTCGCGGTGTTGCTCATCCCGAGCGAGAAGCACGAGGTGACCAGCATCACGCCCAACAGCAGGCGAGCCGGGGTATCGGACATCGGGCGCAGGATCCTCGCTGCGAGGCGCCGATCGACGCCGGTCTTCAGTGCGGCGCGCGACAGGATGAGCCCACTGAAGAACAGCATGAGCACGGGATCGGCGGCAGCGGCCAGAAACGCATGGAGTGCCGTGGCATCACCACGCTCGCCGAGCCAACTCCAGCCGCCTGGGTTCCCGAGCAGCAGGAGCTCCAGGGCAATGGAGATGAACGCCGTGGCGAAGAGCGGCAGCGCTTCGGTGACCCACAGCAGGACCGTGCCGGTGAGGATGCCGGCCATCAGCGCCTGCTCGCGCGGCCATGCGGCGAGATGACCCAGTCCCGCCACCGCGCCGGCCGCGAGGAGCAGGAGCAACCCGGCGAGCGGGCGGCGGATCCCGTCGGACAGACCGGGCGAGAAACGTGAGGCGTCTGACTTGTCCACCATCGGCAACGACGGCACATCCGGGCCGTCACAAGGATATGCTGGAGCGCGCGCAGCTTTCCGCAGGACAATACGCCCGTGGTCGAGTTCACTCACATTCTGTGTCCGACTGATCTCAGTGAATCATCCGTGCGTCCACTGACCTACGCGGCGGCCCTGGCCCGGTGGTACAGGGCGACGCTCACGGTGTTGTACGTCGCGCCGACCTTCGATCCGATGCCCGTGCGCCCGGCCGCCCTCGACGGCGTCGTTCAGATGGTGTATCCGGTGTCACGCGACGAGGTTCTGGCGGAGCTGCGCCGTGTCGTGGATGCGGCCGGTGCCGGGTCGGCGGATGCAGTCCTTGCCGCGGAAGCTGGTGACCCCTCCAGGACGATCGTCGACCAGGCGGTCGCGATTCCCGCCGACCTTGTCGTGATGGGGACACACGGTCGCAGCGGGTTCGAGCGTTTCATGATCGGCTCGGTCGCCGAGAAGGTCCTGCGGAGAGCGCCGTGCCCGGTCCTGGCGGTGCCTCCGCATGTCACGGCGACGCTGCCTGACGACGTGCGATTCACGAACATTCTGTGTCCCGTGGATTTCTCGCCGTCGGCACTGCAGTCGTTCGGGTTCGCGCTGGATCTTGCACGCCAGGCCGACGGCTCGGTCACCGTGCTCCACGTCATCGAGTGGCTGGCCGAAGAGGAGCCACGCCCGCCCGCACACTTCAACGTCCCGGAGTATCGCCAGCACCTGATCGATGACGCTCGCCGGCGGCTGCGGGCGCTGGTGGCTGACGAGCCGCGCACCTGGCGCGCGATTCAGGATGTCGTCGCGCTCGGGCGGGCCCATCGCGAGATCCTGCGCATCGCGGCCGACTCGCCGGTGGACCTGATCGTCATGGGGGCTCAGGGACGTGGCGGCCTTGGCCTCGCGCTGTTCGGCTCGACGACGCAGGAGGTCGTCCGCAGAGCGCCATGTCCCGTCTTGACGGTCCGAGGCCCGTACCCGGGCCGCGTGCGGTGACGCTCGCCGCCGGGGCGCATCCCTGACATCCCGCTGGCGCGATGGTCTCGGTGCCACGTCCAAAACGTCGGCCTTGGGACATGCCGGAGATTCGGGACTGGGCATGGAGCCGTCGCGCGGGCGTGAAGCGCTGGCGCCGAAGGCCAGAGGCGGTCGTGAGAGCGTTGGCCGAGCGCGCCAGGGGCTCGGACAGCTTCCGGCGTGCCAGGGCCGCGAGTCAGCCGACGGCGCTCTGTCAGCCGAGCGCCACGTCCAACACCATCATGGTGGCGAATCCGACGATCGCACCTGATGTCGCGACGTCAGGGTGCCCCCCGGTCTGCGATTCCGGGATGACCTCTTCGACGACGACAAAGATCATCGCACCGGCGGCGAATGCCAGCGCGTAGGGAAGGATCGGCCGCATCACCAGGACCGCCGCCGCACCGGCAACCGCCGCCAGCGGTTCGACCCACGCGGACATCTGACCGTAGTAAAAGCTGCGCGATCGCGACATGCCTTCCGCCCGGAGTGGCACGGCTACCGCCATGCCCTCCGGCAGGTTCTGGAGTCCAATGCCGGCGGCCAGGGCGATGGCGGGCCCTATCTCGGCTCCATCGAAACCGGCTCCGACGGCGCCAAAGGCCACGCCCACGGCCAGCCCCTCCGGAATGTTGTGCAGCGTGATCGCGAGCACGAGCAGGGCGGTGCGGCGGAGACTCGTCCTGACGCCCTCGGTTGAGACGTCGGGAGCGAACGGGTGCAGGTGCGGCAGCAGCCAGTCGGCCAGACGCATCGCCGCGGCGCCGGCCAGAAATCCAACAAGAGGCGGGACCCACTCGATGAGGCCCATCTGTCCCGATAGCTCAATCGACGGGGCGAGCAGCGACCAGAATGAGGCCGCGATCATCACGCCGGCGGCGAAGCCGAGCGCCGCATCCATCAGCCGGCGGTCCATCGTGCGAAACAAGAACACGGCGGCGGCGCCCGTGGCGGTCATGCCCCAGGTGAAGAGGCTGGCAAGCAGCGCCTGGAGGATTTGATTCAGATCCTGGAACCACTCAGCCATGCCACATGCCCAACGTGCTAGGCTGGGCGTTCCAGCTTGAATTTCTCGATTCGATACGGGATTCGATCGCGATTGAGCCCGACGAGCCGCATGGCCTCGACCGCCGTCTTCCCGCTCGAGTGCGCCGTCAGCAGAATGACGAGAGTGTCGGGATCGTTCTCCTTGATTGCTCGAGGACGGTCGAGCCGTCCGAGTCGGGCAGCAAGGTAGTCGAGGAGGATGAGATCCACCGCCTCCCGGCTGCGCTTCAGGGCTTCAGTGGCGGTTTCGGCTTCGAGGACCCGATACCCTTCGTCCGTGAGACGGCTGGTCAGCGACCACCGGATCGACTGTTCATCGTCCACGACGAGGATCGAGGGAGACGCCATGACGGCCTCAGTATATCGAGTGTGGGAAATTTTTCGCGGCGGGCTCCGCGCTCGAACTCTTTCAGCGCCGATCACCCTGGCGCCATGCCGACGCGGCGGATTCGTCCGCCCTACGTCACGAGTCGCACTCGGTCGGTTCTCCCCACTGCCCGAGCGCAAATATCCCCATGCGCGGGGATTTCCCTGAGCAGATGGCAGATGCCGATGTGACCAACCTGTCAGGTTCTGCCGGATGTGGCGTCTGTGCTCTCGGGCATTGGAGTTGCCGCCGTTCCTCGATTGTGCCGGCCGGACTGCCGCCAGGAAACTGTGCGGTCCATGCCACGCCAGATGCACGGAACGGTTGGGGGAGAGCTTGGGTTCCCGTCACGCCGGAGCTTATGGCTCGGAGCGACGAGACGACGCGCAACGCAGCCGGCGTAGCTCAACCCGAAGAAGAGCAGACGGGGCTCGGCCCATCGCTCGAGAAACGAGGTACACGATGATCGCTTTGAAGAACATCCTGGTGGCAACCGACTTCGGCGAAGCCTCCGATGCCGCGCTCGCCTATGGACGCGCCCTCGCGCGCACGTTCGACGCGACACTGCACGTGCTCCATGTCACCGAGGATATCTACCGGCGGCTCGCCGCCGACACCTACATCGCCACGATGCCCGATCTGCAGAAAGAGATCGACGAGTCCGCGCGCAAGCGGCTGGACGCCCTGCTGATCGACAACGATCCGACCCCGCTGCCGACGAAACCGGTCGTCGTGACCGCTGCCGCACCTGCGTTGGCGATCGTGAATTACGCGAGCACGGCCCGCGTCGATCTCATTGTCGTGGGGACGCACGGCCGGGGCGCGATCGCGCACCTGCTGATGGGCAGCGTGGCCGAACGGGTGATCCGGACGGCACCATGTCCGGTGCTCATCGTGCGACACCCCGAGCACGAGTTCGTCACGCCGGATACTCTGGTCACGACGACGAGGGGATAGAGACGCGGCAGGTGACATCTTCGCTGCCCGCCGACGAACAGATCGACAGTCCGCGTCCGGTCTTACGGGATGGTACGGTTGCCTCGGTGTGCCTGACCAGGCCCGGCAATCACCAGCAGCACCTTGACGCCACGCCGGCGCGCAGCAACGATGGCGCCGAGCACCGCCGGATCCAGCCGGTCGCCGCGCGCGATCGTGCCCTCGTAGTCAACGCCAGGACCGAGAGTTTCATTGCGTTCGGTTCATTCCATTCTGGTCCGCCTGGTCGTTGAGCTCGAACGTGCACGCCGGGTTGCGCGCCGCGACCATCGTTTTCAGTTGAGCGGCACGCTTGGCCGGAAGTGCCGGCTCGAACGAGAACGAAAGCGGGCTGAATCGTTCCAGGCAGGGGTTCGGCTCGTTCAGGAGGTCAAACAGGCTCTGTCGGATGTCATCGCTCGCCCCGACGTGCACCCATTGCCTCGGATTGAAGATGCTGTACACTCCCGACGCCTTCGGAGCTTTGTCCAGTACGGCCCGGTGAGTGAATACGTAAATTGCGCCGTTTGTCGCCATTCGTTCCCTCTGTCTGGTTGAGCGCGAGTGTCCTGCAGTGTGGTTACCGAAGCTTCACGCGTCAGACGATCGTTGAAGACTCGAGGATTTCAAAGCCCAAGAGCATTGTCGATTTGCAAGAGCATAGCCAACCGCAGCCATGAACCGATCGCCATGCCGTTCGGACCAACGTTACAAAACGAAACCCCGAGTTCAAAGTGAAGAACCGACAACGCCAATTGTGGCGGCAGAACCGCTGCGTTCACTGGTCACGACGCTCCTTCTGGCTCTCGACGTCCTGATCAAGCCACCTTCACTTCACTTGGCGCCGGTTCAATTCCTGGGCGACCGGAACGTCATCCGCATCGTCACACCGACGGTTCTGCCATCTCCGGGCTGTCCGACATAGAGACCGGTGTTGCCTGGCGCCGCCGTGAGCAACTCGAAATAGCTCTTGTCCAGCAGATTGCGGGACCAGAGCGAGAGCGTCCAACCATCCGCCCACCGGAAGCCGATCCGGGCGTTCAGCAGTGGATAGCCCGAGACCACCAGGTACTGCGAAGCGGTCGCGCTCGAAGAGAACGAGGACCGGTAGCTGGTGTCGAGCGCGCCGAAAAGCTCCCCGGCGCGGCCGATGAGTGTCCCTCGATCGACGTACTCGCCACTCAGGGACAGCGCCCACCTGGAAATGCCAGGCAGGTCGGAGCCCGAAATGTCCTTGACCTGCGGTCCGCCGGTGTCTTCGAGCGGCGGCGGCGCATCCGGGAAGGAGACGTATGTGCCGTCGGTGTAGGCAGCGGCTCCGGTGAACGAGAGATGGTCGTTCACCCTGGCGACGCCGTCGATCTCGACGCCGCGCACGCGAACTTTCTCGGCGTTGGCGAGGTAGCCACGAAGCACGCCCACGCCCGCGTTCACGACCTGCGCCTGAAAGTCTTCGATCGCGGTGTTGTAGACGGCGATGTTCGCCGTCACGCCCGGACGCGGCTCGGTCTTCAGCCCGACCTCGATGTGCCGCACGTCCTCGGGTCGGACGGTCGCGGCGGCGAGGACCGGCTGGCCCGACGCGTCAGTCGGCACGCCGTTCAGGTTGAGGCCGACCGACTTGAAGCCGGTCGAATAACTGGCATAGGCATTCACGCTCGTGGCGACCTTGTAAGCCGCCGTCATCTGACCAGACAGGTTGGTGTCATCGACATCCGCCGCATAGGTCTGCGGCGCAAGGATCGAACGCTGCAGGGCGACGAGCGCCGGATTGGTCGTCTGCAGGCCACCGTAGACCTGCTGGTCGAACTCCACCTGCTTCTGGTCGTAGTTGAACCGGAGGCCGGGAAGCAGGCGCAACCGATCGGTGACCGACCATTCGAGCTGACCGAACAGCGCCGCGCTGACGTTTCGAAACCTGAGGTACTGATTGAAGCCGTAGCCGTCGAGGAGGCCCGGGGTTTCCGCCAACGCGCTCGGGGCCAGCAGAAAACGCGCCGCCGCCGCGCCCTGTTCCTGCTTGAACGAGGGGTCCGAGTCGAGCGCCTGGCGGAACAAGAAGGCGCCGGCGACCAGGTTGACGCGTGGCGACACATTTCCAGCGTAGCGGATCTCCTGCGGCCATTGCCCCTGCTTCGACGGAGCGGCCGAGATCGTGGTCACCGGCAGGCCGATGAAGTCCCGGTCGTTCGAAGGCGTCCAGTCCCAGTAGCGCCAGGCGGTCGTCGAGTTCAGCCGGCCGGGCCCCAGTCTCCAGTCCAGCGCCAGTTAGGCACCGCCGAGATCCTGGTAGGAGCGCATCGGCGTGTCGACGTCGGTCAGCCGGTCGAAAGCGTCGAAGCTTGGAGGGACATAACCGAGATCGGCGGCGATTTGCGGGTACTGCCGGTCCGCGTTGCGCAGCGTCGGCGCGACGCCCGCGACCACCTGGGTGTAGCCCTTGGGGCGTTGGCGCGAGTGATCCACCGCCGCCGTGATCGCGATCGCGTCCGACGGGGCGAACAGCAGTTGGCCCCTGACGCCCAGATTGTTGAGATCGTTCACGTCGTCCTCGGTGCGCGCGTTGAGGAGCGTGCCGTCACGCTGGGTACCGGAGAACGACAGCCGCCCGGCGACCGTCGGGACGAGAGGGCCCGAGATCGAGCCCTTCGCCTGAACGAATCCCAGGTTGCCGAAATTGAGCTCGAAGTCCGTTTCCGGGTCGAAGCTGGGCTTGCGGGTCGTGACGTTGATGGCGCCGGCGGTGGTGTTCTTGCCGAAGAGCGTTCCTTGTGGTCCGCGCAGCACCTCGATTCGCTCGACGTCGAGGAAGTCGAGCGTCGCCGCGGCGGGACGAGCGTAGAAGACGCCGTCGATGTAGAGACCGCCGCCCGGCTCGATGCCGTCGTTGGTGAGCCCGAAAGGCGCGCCCAGGCCACGAATGTTGATCGCCGAGTTGCGCGGATTGGTCGAATAGAACTGAACCGTCGGGATCAGCTCTTTGAGACGGTTCACGTTGAAGGCGCCAGCCTCGGAGACGAGCTCGCCGCTCACCACCGACACCGGTGTGGACCGGGGATCGAGAGTCCGCGCTGGCGATCTCATGGCCACGCTCGAGGCCCCCGAGCTCATAGCCCAGCGGTCGGAAGCCCAGTCGAAACTGCAGGAGGCTGAAGCACAACTCGCGGTCGCGCGGTCAAGAGCTGATGCCGGCAAGAGTACGTTTGACCGGTTGAAGGCCGCCTCGGCAACGCCAGGTGTCGTCGCGGGGAACGATGTGGTGATTGCAGAAAAGGCGGCTGATGCCAGCCAGAGCCAGGTCGTGGCTGCTCAGCAGAGCGTGGAAGCCATGCGCCAGGCGTTGAATGCCGTACGTGACATGGAAGGGTACCTCCGAGTGACTGCCCCTTTTGCAGGTGTCGTGACCGAGCGCAATGTGCACCCGGGCGCCCTCGTGGGGCCCTCGAGCGGCGCCGGAGCCGCGACACCATTGCTGCGCCTGGTCGACAACAATCGGCTCCGTCTCGTCGTGCCCGTCCCAGAGGCCTATACGACCGAGCTGAAGACTGGTACGCAGGTCCCGTTTTCCGTGGCGGCGTATCCCGGCCGGAACTTCGCCGGGAACGTGGCACGCATCGCCCAGGTCGTGGATGTGACCACGCGAACCATGGCGGTCGAACTGGACGTGACCAACAGCGACGGCCGCCTCGCGCCGGGCACATTCTGCCAGGTACGATGGCCGGTCCGACGATCGGAGCCATCGCTGTTCGTGCCCAGCGCGAGCGTGGCGGCGACGACGGACCGGACGTTTGTGATCCGCATCCGCGATGGCAAGACGGAGTGGGTAGACGTCAGGACCGGGCTCACATCGGGAGCGTTGGTGGAAGTGTTCGGCGACCTGCGGGCCGGCGATGAGATCGCGGGACGCGGCACCGACGAACTGCGTCCCGGGACTGAGGTGCTCCCGCGGGACACCAAGCCAGCGGCCTAGAAATCTGGAGTACGTTACGAAGCGATGAGTGACCCATTGGTCCGCGAGTTCCTGCTGGCATTCTGGAAGATTCACATCTTGCACCATGCTGAAGAGCAGGGTGTCTACGGGCAATGGATGCTGAAGGAATTGCAGCGGCATGGCTATCGGTTGAGCCCCGGCACGCTCTACCCGTTGCTCGCTCGAATGGCTCGTCGTGGGTGGCTCCGTTCGACTGAACCCAAGAGATCGCGCGATGCGCGCATCTACCGGATTACGCCAGCAGGTGCTGACGTGTTGCAGCGGTTACGGGCCTCGTTGGCGGAGTTGCACCACGAAGTCGGCGCATCTCCCTCCCGCTCCAGCAAGCGAACACCCACATCGCCGAAATCACTATCGTCGCGCCGATGACAGCCGTCGGCGAATCATGCACACGGCTCGAGCGCGAGCAGAAGGCAGGCCGCTCGGCTTTCGCGCGAGACCAACGGCGTCCCTACTTCCAGGTGATCTCCATGCCAAAGAAATGCAGGAACACCTGCCGATTCGGCCGATTCTTCGCATTCTGTTGCGGGCTCCGTATGTAGAAATCGATCTGCTGCGTTGCCGGATTTGTTTCTCCGGCCGGCAGCTTCTTGTTCGCCATCGGGTAGTTGACCCGCAGTGTCTTCCTGTCACGAAGCCCCTGCGTCACCATGAAGTGCATCTCGTAATCCTGGTAGAGGGGCTTTCCGTCGAGCGTGGCGTGCCCGAACCCCCACCCTGCCAGAAACCCCACCGTCTTTGGCCAGTTGTTGTCCCCACAGCCTGAATCCGTTCCGTGCTCGTGGATATACGAGACGATGCCGCCGTTCTGGCACGGGCTGAACTCGTTCCATCTGTCCATGGCGAGCACCAGGTTGCCTTCCGGGATCTTCAGCGTTGCTTCAAACGTGCCGGTGTTCTGAATCTCGTTCACATCGATCTCGGCGGTCCCGGCGACCGTTCTGACGTTCTTCGCGTCGTTGTCCAGATGGTCCCATCCCTCGGCATCATTCAGCCCACCGACCATGTAGATGCGATTGGCCGAGATCACGAAATGCCCGTCGTACAGGTCGTGTTGATCCGGCGCGAAGATGTGCACCATGGCGCCGGGCTGTTGCCGCGGGTTGGGCGCCTGCTGCGCAGCGAAGGCGGTAGCGAACACGAGACCGACGATCACAATTCCACTTCGCATGGATGCCTCCTTTTACCGATTGATCGTTCGTGAACGACCGTTCCGCCCATCTTCACATCGCCGGCCCGGACGAAGCTAGAGAGGCTGGTCGGCCGAACCGGTCGTACAAGATCGGCACCACCACCATGTTCAAGGCCGTCGAGCTGAGCAGCCCGAACATGATCACCATCGCCATCGGCGCCTGAATTTCGCTCCCCGGCTCTCCCGCGGACAGCGCGATCGGCACCAGTGCCAGCCCCGCGGCGAGTGCGGTCATCAAGATCGGGACCAGACGTTCGGTCGCCCCGCGAATCACAGCCGTTCGGAAATCCGTGACGCCCTCCTGCTCCTGCAGGTGACGGATGTGCGAGACGAGCATGATGCCGTTGCGCGTGGCGATGCCGAAGAGGGTGATGAACCCGACGATCGAGGCGACCGACAAGACGCCCCCCGCCAGGTAGACGCCGACCACCCCGCCAATGAGCGCGAGCGGGAGATTCAGCATGATGAGGAGCCCGTCGCGCGACGATCCGAACGCGGACGACAGGATGAAGAAGATCGCCACCACCACGCCAAGCGACAGCCAGAGCAGTTGCTGCGAGGCCTGGGCCTCGCTCTCGAACTGGCCGCCATACTCCACGTGATACCCCTGCGGCATCGTGACGTTCCGGGCGATACGCGCCCGGATGTCGTTCACCACGCTCCGGAGATCCCGGCCGCTGACATTGCTCTGCACCACGATCCGGCGCTGGACGTTCTCGCGCATCACGAAGTTCGGCCCACGATCGCGCCGAATCGTCGCCACCGCAGATAGAGGAATCTGCCGGCGATCGGGCGTCTGAATCTGGGTCCTCCCAACCGACTCGAGGTCTGCCGAGTCCTCAATCGCGTACCGAACCACGAGCGGAAACGCAATCTGCCCCTCCAATACCTGACCCACGGTGTGGCCGACCCGGGCCGTCTGCAGCGCCTCGGCGACGGCGCCCGTTTCCAGCCCCTGACGCGCGGCCGCACCCGAATCGACCCGCACCTGGAGCGTCGGAACGTCCGCCTGCGCTTCAGTCGAGAGATCCACCACGCCCAGGACCCCCGCCATTTCGGCCTGGACCTGGCCGGCGAGTTGCCGCAGCACTTGAAGATCGTCGCCAAAGATCTTGACGGCGATGTTCGCTCGGGTCCCGGAGAGCATGTGGTCGATGCGATGCGAGATTGGCTGACCGATGGTCACATTCGTTCCCGGCAGCAGCGACACCTTCTGCCGAAGCTCTTCCACCACGGCTTCTTGAGGCCGATCCTTCATCGCCAGGCGCACGTCGATTTCCGCAGACTCGACACCCTGCACATGCTCGTCGAGCTCTGCCCGTCCAGTTCGCCGCCCCGTCGATGTCACTTCGGGAACGCTCAACATCAGCCGCTCGAGCGCATTTCCCAGCGCGTTGGAATCGTCGAGGCTAGTGCCTGGAATCGTCACCGCGCTCACGGTCAACGCACCCTCGTTGAACTCCGGCAGGAATGAGCGTCCGGCAGTCAGAATGCCGAGCACCGCCGCAACCAGGAGTGCGGCCGCGGTCGTCAAGACGCTGCGCCAATAGCGGAACGCATGTCCCAGCCACCGCTGGTATCCAGCCTTGAGCCGCCGCGCGAAGGCCGGTTCCGATCCGGCGGCGATCGACCGTGATGTCGGCAGCAGCCATGAACAGAGGACAGGGGTGACGGTCAGCGCAACCACCAGTGACGCCGTCAACGCGACGACGTAGGCAAAGGCCAGCGGGCGAAGGAGACGCCCTTCAACGCTGCCGAGCACGAACAGCGGCAAGAAGACCAGCGCGACGATGACGGTCGCAAAGACGACGGAGTGGCGGATTTCCGTGCTGGCGCGGTACACGACGGTCAGGACCGGCCGACGCTCAGCTTCCGGGCGTTGCGCGTTCTCGCGAAGTCTCCGACCGACGTTCTCGACGTCGATGATCGCATCATCGACCAGCTCGCCAATGGCGATGGCCAGCCCTCCGAGGCTCATCGTGTTGAGCGTCAGCCCGAACCGATCCATGGCCAGAATGGCTGCCAGGATCGAGAGCGGAAGTGCGAGCAGCGTGATCAGGGCCGCCCGTCCATTCATCAGGAACACGACCACCACGAGGATCACCAGGCCCGCGCCTTCGAGCAGCCGGATGAACAGGTTGTTCAGCGACTGCTCGATGAAGTCGGCCTGTCGGAACAGGTCTCGATGAATCTGCATGCCCTGCGGCAACGCCCGTTGGATGTCGTCGAGTGTGGCGTCGATCTGCGCTGTCAGATCCAGGGTGTTGACTGCGGTCTGCTTCTGGATGCCAATGATCACCGCCGGCCGGGCATTGTGCGACGCCTCCCCGCGCTTGATGGCCGCGCCCTCACGCACCAGGCCGACATCGCGGATGAACACGGGCGTCGAGTCCGTCGTCTTCACTGACACGGCGGCGATGGCATCGGTGTCGGTCAGGCGGCCGAGGCCGCGCACGAGGTATTCCTGTCCTTCGGCCACCTGGAAGCCGGCCGTGGCGTTGCTGTTCGCGGTCGTGAGCGCCTGTTCGACTTCCTCGAGCGTCACCTGGTAAGAAGCCAGGCGCGCGGGATCGAGGACTACCTCGTACTGTTTCCGTTCGCCTCCGGTCGCGATCACCTGGGACACACCAGGCACCGCGAGCAAGCGCCGCCGAACGACTGTCTCCGCGACAGTCCGCAGTTCCAGCGGTGAATGCCGATCCGATTCGAGGTCCACGAACAGCACCTCGCCCATGATCGACGAGACCGGTGCCAGGAACGGAGGCTCGACGTCCGGCGGAAGCGAACCCGAGACCAGCGTCAGTTTCTCCGTGACGGTCTGCCGCGCCCGGTTGATGTCCTGCCCCCAATCGAACTCGACCCAGACGACAGCGACACCGACGGCCGTGGCCGAACGGACGCGTCGCACTCCGGCCGCGCCGTTGAGCGCGGATTCGATCGGAAAGGTGACGAGCGATTCGATTTCGAGCGGATCCATCCCCGGTGCTTCGGCCAGGATGGTGACGGTGGGCGCGGTGAGATCCGGCAGCACGTCCAAGGGAATGCGTGATGCGGTCCAGCCACCCCATATGAGAAAGCCCGCAGCCAGCGCCACGACGATCGTGCGGTGCCCGAGCGACCAGCGAATGAGTCCGTCAATCATGATCAGCCTCGCCTGTGGTCCGAACGGGCAATCCCTCGGCACTCGGCCGACGCTGCATCCCGTGCTGCTCGGTTGCTCCTCATTCAAATGCTCCCGGTATTCTCAATCGTCGCGCCTTGCATCCCGGGCGCATCGTCGCCCCCGGTGCTCGAGGGATTGCCCGTCCTGACCACTAGTGCACGTGCCCGTGGGCGGGAACGGATGTGGACATGGACGCGAGGCGCACGAGGTACGCCCCTTTCGTGACCACGCGATCGCCGGGCTTCACACCGTCCGCGATCTGGACGAGATCCCCGGTCCGGGCGCCGACCGTGACCGCCCGACGCTCGAACGTTTCGCCTTCGCGCTGCACAAAGACGATCGGCCGCCCCGCATCATCCACGACCGCCGCGGCCGGCACGACGGGGCGGGGCCCGGTGGTCTCCATCAGCAGGTGCAGGAATACCGACTGCCCAACCGGCAGGCCCAGCGTGCGGTTGTCGAACGCAAACGTAATCGGCAGCGTGCGCGACCGCGGATCAAGCACCTTGCCGAGGCTGGCGAGTCGGCCGATCGGCACGCGCGCCTCACGCCCTGGCACTTCAATCT
>WHSN01000036.1 GCA_009380045.1 Luteitalea sp. | reverse complement strand
GCTCGGCGGCAACAGCAGATCCTGCTCGGGCACATAGGGGCGATAGGTCTTGGCCATCGCCCGCAGTGTAGTACTGTTGGCGCGTCCGCGCGCAGCGGAATCATCGACATGTCACAGACGATTACTCGGACACGCTCCTAGTATCGCCGCGACGTCTGGCACGGGAGCGCGCCGGCGCGAACATCGGCACGAACACGGCTCGGACGAGAGCTAGAGCTCGGTAAGAACAGGAGAGCGGCATGGCGGGCGGAAGAATGGGCGGACAAGTTCGGCGCTCGGCACTGCCCCTGGCTTCGGTGGTGGTTCTGTCACTCTTGGCAGTCATCACGGAGCGGCCGACGACGGCTCAAGCCGGTGCGCAGCCGGCTGCGACACCGCCGGCCAGTGGTCAGAACTGGGAGTGGCCCACCTACGGAGCGGACCTCGCGAGCACGCGCTACGCGCCGCTCGACCAGATCAATGCGGATAACTTCAGCAAGCTCGAGGTCGCTTTCCGGTTCAAGACCGACAGCCTCGGGCCGCGTCCCGAGTTCAATTTCCAGGCGACTCCGCTCATGGTCGGGGGAAGGCTGTTCCTCACCGGTGGAACGCGGCGTGCGGCCGTAGCGCTCGACGCGGCGACCGGAGAGATGTTGTGGATGCACAGCATCAACGAAGGGCCCCGTGGCGCGGCGGCGCCTCGCCAGCTTTCCGGGCGCGGCCTGGCGCACTGGGCCGGCGGCGGTGACGAGCGGATTCTCTACGTCACACCCGGCTATCAACTGGTGGCGCTCAATGCGAAGACCGGCGAACGGATGCGGGACTTCGGGACCAACGGCATCGTCGATCTGAAGCAGGCGCTGGATCAGCCGGTCGATCTCGTCACCGGCGAGGTCGGTCTCCACTCGGCGCCAATCGTCGCCGGAGACGTCGTGATCATCGGTGCGGCGCACCTGCCGGGCGGATCGCCGCGCGGCGCGTCGAACGTGAAGGGGTACGTTCGCGGCTACGACGTCAGAACGGGCAAGCGCCTGTGGATCTTCCACACCATCCCCCAGCCGGGCGAGTACGGCAACGAAACGTGGTTGAACGATTCCTGGTCGTACACCGGCAACACCGGTGTGTGGGCGCAGATGACAGTGGACGCCGAGCTCGGCCTGGTCTACCTGCCGGTCGAGATGCCGACCAACGATTACTACGGAGGCCATCGGCCTGGCAACGGCCTGTACGGATCGAGCATCGTCGCGGTGGATATCAAGACCGGTCAACGCAAGTGGCACTACCAGTTCATCCACCACGACATCTGGGACTGGGATACGCCGTGCGCTCCGATTCTCGCGGACCTGGTGGTGGATGGCCGTTCGATCAAGGCGGTCGCTCAGCCGACGAAGCAGGGATGGGTGTACGTGTTCGATCGGGCGACCGGCGAGCCGGTGTGGCCGATCGAAGAGCGTGCGGTTGAACAAGGGAGCGTGCCCGATGAATGGTACTCGCCGACGCAGCCGTTCCCGACGAAACCGCCGCCATTCGAGCGCCAGGGCGTTTCCATCGACGACTTGATCGATTACACGCCGGAGCTCCGGGCCGAGGCGGTCAAGCTCGTGTCACGATACAAGATTGGCCCGATCTACACCCCGCCGGTCTTGAGCAAGTGGGAGGGGCCGCTGGCGATGCTCATGCTGCCGCAGGCCACCGGCGGCGCGAATTGGCAGGGCGGATCGCTCGATCCCGAGACGAACATTCTGTACATTTTCTCGAACACCGCCGTCACGGCGCTCGGCCTGGTGCCTGGCAACCCGGAACGGAACAGCGACATGAAGCTCGTGCAGGGGATTGCGCGCGATCCGAAGGCGCCGCCACCGGCGGCCGGCAGGGGAGGGGGTGGCGGCGAAGGCGGCGGCGGTCTCACCATTCAGGGTTTGCCGCTGGCCAAGCCGCCGTATGGCCGGATCACAGCGCTCGACCTGAACAAGGGCACGCTCGCGTGGCAGATCGCCCACGGGGAAACGTCCGACGCGGTGAAGAACAACCCGGCGCTCAAAGGGGTGACCATCCCACGGACCGGGAGGCCAGGCCGCATTGGCGTGCTGACGACGAAGGCGCTCGTGATCGCTGGAGAAGGCGGGTTCTTCACGGCGCCAAACGGCCAGCGTGGGGCGATGCTGCGGGCGTACAATAAGGCGACCGGCCAGGAGGTGGGAGAGGTGTACATGCCTGCACCGCAGACCGGCTCACCGATGACCTACATGCTGAATGGCCGTCAGTACTTGACCGTGTCAATCAGTGGACCAGGCCAGTCGGGCGAGCTGTTGGTGTTCAGGGCGCCTGTTGAGACACCCGCGGCGACGGCGCCCGGGCGTTGACCTGAGAGCTCGGCCGAGAGGAATCCGTTGACATCCCAGTCGTACAGGGGCAGCATGTCATGCACTTCAGGTTGGATCGTCACCTGGCCAGGACGCCGGAACGTGGAGGGCTTTCGATGAGATTAGTTCGTCGTTTCATCGCTCGAGGTTCTGCGCTGGCCGCGGTCGGGGCGCTCTTCGTTGCTCCGAGCGTTGCAGCGGCCCAGACACAAGGAACGACTGACCGTCAGGTCACATTTACCAAGGACGTCGCACCGATTGTGCAGCGCTCCTGTGTTGGTTGTCACCGGCCCGGCGAGATGGCGCCGATGTCGCTGATGACATACGAAGACGTCCGTCCGTGGGCGCGCTCCATCAAAGCGCGCGTCGCGGCTCGCGAGATGCCGCCATGGCATATCGATCGCACCCTCGGTCTCCAGTCGTTCAAGGATGATCCGTCGTTGAACGATGAGGAGATTGCCACGATCGTCAAGTGGGTGGACAGTGGCGCGCCCCGGGGGAACCCGGCGGACATGCCGCCGGCCCGCGAGTTCGCCGACAGCAGCCAGTGGCAGATCGGCAAACCCGATCTGGTCGTCAAGTTCCCGACCTACGTCGTGCCACCGGCCGGTCCCGATCAGTTCGGCAATCTGTACGCGGACATCCCGATCGACAGCGACCGCTACATCCAGGCGATCCAGACCCGGACCACGACGGCCCAGGCCCGGAAAGTCGTGCACCATGCGCTGTCGTATGCGGTCGACGGCCCCCAGGAAACCAACGGTGACGACAGCCAAGGAGTCGACGGCGGGCAGTTCCTGGTCGAGTACGCCTCAGGGAAGAACGCCGAGGTATATCCGGCGGATACCGGAGTGCTGCTCCAGGCCGGCAAGAAGGCCATGGTCAGCTACCATCTGCACTCGGTTGGCGAAGAAGTGAAAGCCGATATCGAGCTGGGCATCAAGCTGCACCCCAAGGGCTACGTGCCGAAGCATATCCGGTGGTCCAAGCAGCTCGCACAACCGACGGTGGACCTCGACATCCCCGGCGGCACGGTCGCGCGCACCGACGGATACACCGTGCTCCACAAGCCGGCGCGGATCATCGCCTTCCAGCCGCACATGCACATCCGTGGGAAACGTCAGTGTTTCGAGTTGATTTATCCGACCGCCGGCTCATCCGCCACGACCGAGATAATCAACTGCGCGAACTTCAACTACAACTGGCACCTTACCTATAACTACAAGGACGAGGTTGCGCCGCTGGTGCCGGCCGGGACGATCCTGCACGTCATCACCTGGCACGACAACTCCTCAGCGAACAAGGCGAACCACGATCCCAAGAATTGGGTCGGGGATGGCCAGCGCACCATCGACGAGATGGGATTCTCCTGGATCGGCTGGTACGACCTCACTGAAGAGGAATACAAGCAGCAGCTCGCGGAACGCAAGGAATTGCAGAGCAAACCCGTCACCGCGACGGGTGGTCAACAACAGCAATAAATCGCACGTGCAGCGAACCCTGCCCGCCCTCGGGCAGGGTTCGCTCGGCACGCTCGACAGCCAAGTGCTTCGCGCACACACATCATTCCAAGATCAAGGAAAGTTGGTATGACCTCTTACAGACGGTGGCTCGTTGCCGTCGCGGTTGGCGTAAGCGCGATCGCCGCTGTACCGGCATTGCGTGCGCAGAGCAACGAAGTCACGAACAACTTCAAATACATTTCCGGGCAGGACGTTCAACCCGTCTTCGAAGGATGGTCTCGGAATCCCGACGGCAGTTTCGACATGCACTTCGGTTACCTCAATCGAAACTATGTCGAGGAGCCGTCAATCCCGGTAGGGCCGAACAACGCCGTGGAGCCTGGCGGTCCCGATCGTGGACAGCCGACGGTCTTTCGTCCCCGCACGAACCGTAACCTGTTCACCGTTCCTGTCCCGCAGGATTGGGGCAAGAAAGAGCTGATCTGGACGCTGACCGTCAACGGGAAGACACAGAAGGCCTACGGCTGGCTCCAACCCGAATGGGAGATCGATCCTGCCGGCGGGGCAAACCTCGGCGGACGAAACGATCCGGAGCTGAAGGCGAACAAGCCGCCGTCGGTCGTCGTCAAGACCGATCCCTCGGTTGCCATTCCCAACACCCTGACGCTGACGGCGGTCTTCACCGACGATGGCCTTCCGAAGCCGGCGGCGGCGCGCAAGGCGGCCATCGGACAGGAGACGCCTCTGCTGCTGCAGGGCGGCGTGGCCGACGTCCCCGTGAATGTGCCGCAGGTGGCAACCGGATCGCGTCGTCGCGACCCGAACGCCCCGCGCGTGGTTCAGGGACCGACGGTGTCGTGGATGGTCTGGCGCGGCCCGGCAAGCGCCACGTTCGAGCCGCGCACCGGCCCGCTCAAAGACGGCCAGGCACAGACGGTCGCGACGTTCTCGAAGCCCGGAGACTACGTGCTTCGGGCGATCGCGAGCGATCGCGCCCTTACCGGCATCCACGACGTAACGGTCACGGTGAGCAGCGGGGCAACCTCGAGCCGGCCCTGACGGTTGCGTGCCAGCCCGAACGTCCTGATCGTTTCGGCGCTCGCGGTTTCGACCCTCATCGGTCTGGGGAGAACCCTCGGCCGCGAGCAGCCGATTCCCGAACGACAGGTCGCTGACCGGCCCATTCAGCTCGGTCAGGATGGGTACGCCGGATCACAGAGCTGTCAGGCCTGCCATCCCAGCCAGTACCGCACGTGGTATCGCTCGTACCACCGGACGATGACGCAGGTGGCGACACCAGACACGGCGGTCGCCGATTTCGACGCCGTCACCGTTGACGCGGTCCACGGCCGGCCGATGCGGCTGCAGCGCACGGGCGGGCAGCTGTGGGCCGAGTTCGACGATCCCGATTCAAACGATCAGCCCGAGCGCCGCAGCCGGATCACACGGCCGGTGTCCATGATCACCGGCTCACACCATCAACAGATCTACTGGTACCCGACCGGACAGAACCGGCTGCTCGGTCAGCTTCCCGGCGCCTACCTGATCGGCGAGCAGCGCTGGATACCTCGCCGGAACGCGGTCCTCCACTCACCAGGCGATCCGCCACTGTCTGAGACCGGGCACTGGAACAGCACGTGTATCGCCTGCCACGCCACCCACGGCAAGCCGCAGTTCGACACGCCGTTCGGCTCACGGCCGGTGGCGCAGCAGATTGTGGATACGACGGTCGCCGAGCTGGGCATCGCGTGCGAGGCGTGCCACGGCCCGAGTGAGCAGCACGCGGCCGTCAACAGAAACCCGGTGCGGCGGTACTCGCTTCACCTGGCTCCCGCACCAGACGCCGCCACGGTCCAGCCGAAGCGTCTGGACCCGCGCCGATCGGCGGAGGTGTGTGGCCAATGTCACGGTGTCTGGGAGTTCGACGACCCGGAGGACGAGCGTCACGCCAACAGCCGCGGGCTGCCGTACCGCCCGGGCGACGTCCTCGCGGACACCCGGTTCGTCGCGCAGCCGACCGCCAACGCCGGCTCGCCCGCGATGCAGGCGCTGCTCCAGGCCGACCCGCGGTTCATCACCGACTCATTCTGGTCGGACGGGATGGTCCGCGTGACCGGCCGCGAGTACAACGGCCTCATCGAGTCTCCCTGTTTCAAGGCGGCGACCGACCCCGCGCGGACGATGACCTGCATGTCGTGCCACGCCATGCACCAATCGCCCGACGATCCGCGCCCGGTTTCGGTGTGGGCGAACGACCAGCTGGCGCCGGACATGGACGGGAACGCGGCCTGTGTGCAGTGCCATCAGTCGCTCGGCGCAAATCTGACGGCGCATACCAAGCACGCGCCGGAGTCGACGGGCAGCTCCTGCTACAACTGCCACATGCCGTACACCTCGTACGGACTCCTGAAAACGATCCGCAGCCATACCATCAGCGTTCCGTCGGTGGCGGAGAGCCGCGACACCGGCCGGCCGAATGCGTGCAACCTGTGTCATCTCGACAAGCCTCTCAGCTGGACCGCCGACAACCTGGCGCGTCAGTACGGCACGAGCCATGTCCCTCTCGAAGACGATGAACGCACGACCGCCGCGTCGGTGCTCTGGTTGCTGCGCGGCGATGCGGGACAGCGCGCCATCCTTGCGCAGGCCCTGGCATGGCCGCCGGCGCAGCAGGCGTCCGGCACCACGTGGATGGCGCCGTACCTCGCGCAACTGCTGAACGATCCCTACGATGCGGTGCGATTCATCGCCGACCGTTCACTCCGGAGCCTGCCTGGCTTCGCGTCGATGCAGTACGAGTTCACCGCACCGGAAGCGCAGCGCCGCGACGCGCAGTCGCGAGCGATGACGATCTGGGATCGCGAGCGCCTGCGGGAGCGGCGCACGGAATCCCACCTGCTGCTCGATTCCCGAGGCGAGCTTCGCGTTCCCGATCTCCTGCGCCTGATCGGCCAGCGGAACTCGCGTCGGATGCTCCTGCGCGAGTAGTCACCAGGCCCGGTTTCGCCGATTCGCGTCCGACAGGATTGGCGGGTTGTTCGATGTTCGGCCGGACACGAGGTTTCGCGCGCTATCGCGCCGGCTCCGAACACGATGGCGGCTTCGACCTGACGTGACGCGCGCCTGAGCGACGCGTAACCATCTCGAGGCCGATCGGCAGATTTGTTGAAGGTCGGCGGGCGATTCGACTTCGAAGAGGAGCCGGCGATGTCCAATCAGAGATTCGGCATGAAGCGTCGCGAAGCCCTCCGTCTTCTCGGAATCGGGGCGGGGGCCGGTCTGTTGCCGTCGGTGACCGACGCCGCGATCGCGGCGCTGGCGAAGCAGCCGACCAGATCGCCGGCCGCTGACGGCATTCCGAGCGGAGCGATCGTGAGAACGCTCCTCGAGGATGTGCCCCCGGCGTCACTCGCCACTGTGCTTTTTCACGAGCACCTCTCGATCAACCTTCGACCGGCCCAACCGCGGCCCGCCGGCGCGCCGCCGCCGCCCACCCAGAACGTCGACATGATCCTCGAACTGGTGAAGCGGGCCGGCCGTGAAGGCGTCAGCTGCATCGTCGATGGTGGCCATCCCGACATGGGGCGTGACCTGGCGGCGCTGAAGCGCATGGCGGCCGAAACGGACGTTCACATCGTCGCCAGCGGCGGCTACTACATGGAGCGGACCTATCCGCCGGAGGTCGCGAGCAAGAGCGAGCAGGAGGTGGCCAGCGATCTCGAGGAAGAAGCCCGCGCGTCGCGCTACGGGGCGTTCGGTGAGATCGGCCAGATGCCGAACCTGGCCGAGATGACCGCCAACGAGCGCAAGGTGTTCGCCGCCGTGGGTAGAGCGCACGTGCGAACCGGCATTCCGATCTTCACGCACAATGCCTACGGCACCGGTCCGAACGTGAGGCCCGACGCCGGGCTGCGCCAACTCGACGTACTCGAATCGGTCGGCGTGAACCCACGCCACGTCGCGATCGGCCATTCCTGCTGCCTGGACGACTTGAAGGCCGACATCTTCAGGCAGATCGCGAAACGCGGCGCCTTCGTCGGCTTCGATCGCGTCACCACCGTTCAGCAGATCATGCCCGACGCCACGAAGGTACAGATGGTGCTCGCCATCCTGGAGGCCGGTCTCGCCGATCAGTTGCTGCTGTCGGCCGACTTCACCGGTCAGCGGACCCTCGAAGACGGCCCGGGTTACGCCCGCACCGTGACGGTTTTTCTTCCCCTGCTTCGTCAGGCCGGGGTGAAAGACGAAGTGCTGCAGAACATCATGACCAACAATGCCCGCCGCTTTCTGGCGTTCGTTCCCCGGAACGGCTGAAGCGAGCCGGCGGTCAGCCTCCGGCCTTGAGCTCGGCGTACACCTGCCCGACGAACCGATCGCCGGTTGTGCCGGCGCCCTGCACCTTGCCTTCGAAGTCGGCCAGCGGCTTGGCCGAGGTCACCTGCTCGACCGTCATCCCTTTCTGCACCATCGGCGCGACCTTGTCGCGGATCGCGATGATCAGATCCCGATGCGCGGTCACGGCATTGCGGTCCACGACGGGACCGTGCCCGGGGATGATCTTCGTGCTCGGACCGGCGGCGTTGAAGACCGCGGTCAACCCGTCGATCATGCCCTTCATAGAGCCGCCGTTGTTGCGGTCGATGTTCGGATAGCCGACCGAGCGGTAGAAATCGCCGGTCATCAGCACGTCGGCGGTTGGAAACTTCACCATCGTGTCGCCGTCGGTGTGGGCGAGGGGCACCGGGATGATCTGGACCGCCTCTCCGTTCATGTGCACCGTGATCGGCGCGTTGTAGGTGAGTGTCGGCAGCGCTGCCGGCGGTGCGGGAACGCCGGGCGCGCCGCTCGCCGTCGGCCCCGGCTTCGCGAGCCGCATGCGGAGCTGATCGCGCGACAGGATGATGGCGCCCATCTTGGCGAAGTTCTCGTTGCCGCCGGTGTGGTCGCCGTGCAGGTGTGTGTTGACGACGAAGCGAATCCGGCCGTCGGAGATCTGCTTGATGGCGGCCGCAATCTTCTCCGACAGCGGGGCAAACTGCGTGTCAACCATGAATACGCCATCAGGGCCCGTGAGGACACCGATGGTTCCGCCCTGTCCCTCCAGCGTGTACAAGTTGCCGGCGATCTTCGTCGCCTTGATTTCCACCTTGCTGAAGTCCTGTTGTCCCTGGGCCACGCTTGCCGCGGGTGCCGCGGCGATTGCCAGCGAGAGACAGACCATCCGAAGGGTTGAGTTCTTCATCGGCACGGCTCCTTGTCCGCGTATCTTATTGCACGCGCGGCCGGACATCCACAAGAGCTTGGACCGAGATCGTGCCGGCATATTTTCGAGCCGCCGCGACTCTCGGGCTGGAGGGCGCGGGAGGGCTTGAGATACACGTTCGTTGGTGCTTGAATGGGCCGGTTGACACTTGGTTCCTCGCGGCGGTATCGTCCCGCGACAGTCGTGGTGCGGTTATTCCGGAGACTTGAGATGAGACGAAGCATCGTTCTCGGCTTGCTGGTCCTCGCCGGCGCCTTGTCGCTGAAGGTGACTGCCTATCAGGCGCAGCAGCAGGCACCAAGAGTGGTCGAGGTCGAAAAACTGAAGGACAACCTGTTTCTGTTGAAGGGTGGCGGCGGCAACACCGCGGTATTCGTTCGCAGCGACGGCGTCGCGATCGTCGACACGAAGAACCCGGGCTGGGGGCAGCCGATTCTGGACAAGCTCAAGGAGATCAGCCCGAAGCCGGTGACCTTGATCATCAACACCCACACCCACGGCGACCACGTCAGCGGCAACGTGGAGTTCCCGGCCACGGTGGACATCGTGGTGCACGAGAACACGGCGGCGAACATGAAAAAGATGGCGGCGGTCACCGGCCTGGCCCCGGCAGCGGAGGCGCCGACGCAGACCATCTTCGAACGGAACGGCGGGCGCGGACTGTCGAAGCGATCGTTCAAGGATCGCATGACGCTCGGGAGCGGGGCCGATCGGATCGATCTCTACTACTTCGGACGCGGCCACACCAACGGCGATGCGTGGGTGCACTTTCCCGCGCTTCGTGTCGTCCACGCCGGGGATATTTTTTCAGGCAAGAACCTGCCCCTGCTGGACGCGAACAACGGCGGCAGCGGGGTGGAGATTGGTGACACGCTCGCCAAGGCGGCCGATGGCATCAAGGAACTGGACACGATCATCACCGGCCACAGCACCCAGATGACGGTGGCGGACCTCCGCGATTACGCCCAGTTCAACCGCGAGTTCCTGGCCACAGTCCGGGACGCGAAGAAGGCGGGTCGATCGGTGGATGAGATCGTGAGCGGGTGGACGATGCCCGCCAAGTATCAAGGATATGCCGCGCCGCAGCCGGCGCGTCTGCGTTCGAACGTTCAGGTCGTCTACGACGAAGCGAGGTAGCGGGCGCGTCGATTCCGGGGGCCAGGCGACATCTGCGGTGCTCGGGGCCAGCCAGCATCGCAGCAAGACAGCCAGGATCGCAGCAAGGAAGGGGCGGCCGGGCAGGCTAGCTCCGGCGGCCGCGCGCGGGCTCCTCCGGTGGCGCGTCATGGGCGGAGTTGCGGGCGACGAGCGCGATTGCGATCAGCAGGAGTACTGCGCCTGGAGGCACCAACAGGATCCCGAAGCCCGGGTCGCCGGCGTAGAAGTGAATCCCGGCGAGAAAAAACCCTCCCGGCAGCAACGCGCTGGCACCCATCAGACACCGGGAAATCAGCCGCTGGTGAACGCGTCCGAGCGCAGGGATGCCGCGCAGCGCGAGGGCGAAGACCAGGTGCACCAGCGCGAGCAGCGTGCCGTGCGCGTGGGCCAGCGTCCACATCAGCCTGCGGGTTTCCTGGGACACGTCGAGATACAAGCCTGCCTTGAAGCCGTGCAGCATTTCCAGGACGAGCCCGAGGGTCGAGAAGACGAAGAAGGACCACCAACCGAATTGAAGGTGACGCTTCGCACACTGGAAACTGCTTTCGGCCGGGATCGTGGTCACCGGCGGATTCTATCGCGAGGCGTAAGTCGATCGCTGCCGGTTTTCGGCCGCTCAGGGCCTGCCGCGGCGTTTGCGCTCCGGATACCGCGTCGGGCGGTTGCCCGGGGCACCGGTCCACCAGCGGCGTCGGTTAATCAGACCGGCCAGCTGCGGCAGTCGTGGCCGACGGGTATTTCGCGTATCATCCAGCGCGACAACCGATGCCGGTGGCGCATGCCCGCCATGACACAGGCCTGCATGCTGACGGCGAGAATGAGGATGCGACGGCGTGATGACGAACAGTTCAGCTGAATATCAGTCGGCGTACGAGCACTCGCTGCGCGACCCGGACGCGTTCTGGGGCCAGGCGGCAGAAGGAATCACTTGGTTCCGGCGGTGGGACCGCGTGCGGGATGCATCACGGCCGCCGTTTACGCGCTGGTTCCCCGGCGCGGTAATGAACACCTGCTACAACGCCGTCGATCGGCACGTGGAACGGGGCCGCGGGAAGCAGCGTGCGCTCATCTACGACAGCCCGGTTACCGGAGTGGTCCGGATCTTCACCTATTCGGATCTGCTCGACCGGGTGGCCCGACTCGCGGGCTCGCTTCGAGCGTACGGCGTCGAACAGGGAGACCGGGTCATCATCTACATGCCGGCCGTACCCGAGGCCGTCTTCGCGATGCTCGCGTGCGCCCGTCTCGGGGCCATTCACTCCGTCGTGTTCGGCGGCTTCGCCGCCAGGGAGCTCGCCACGCGCATCGACGATGCGCGGCCAAAGCTGATCCTGACGGCGTCGTGCGGAATCGAGGCGACGCGGGTGATCCCCTACAAACCGCTCCTCGACAAAGCCATCGGCCTCGCGTCCCACAAGCCGGCGCGCTCGGTCGTCTTGCAGCGACCGCAGCTGGCGGCGCCACTCGTCGAAGGGCAGGATGTCGACTGGGAAGAGGCGCTCACGCGCGGAACGCCGGCCGAGTGCGTTCCGGTGGCCGCCACCGACCCGCTGTACATCCTCTACACGTCGGGCACGACCGGCATTCCGAAGGGGGTGGTTCGCGACAACGGGGGGCATGCCGTCGCACTGAACTGGAGCATGGACCGGGTGTTCAGCGCCGGCGCGGGTGATGTGTTCTGGGCGGCCTCGGACATCGGCTGGACGGTGGGCCACGGCTACATCGTGTACGCGCCGCTGCTGCACGGCGCCACCTCGGTGCTGTACGAAGGCAAGCCGGTCGGCACCCCCGACGCCGGCGCGTTCTGGCGGGTCTGCGCCCAGCACGGGGTGAACGTGCTGTTCACGGCGCCAACCGCGTTCCGCGCCATCAAGCGGGAGGATCCGCGCGGGCTGCTGATGCGGTCTCACGATCTGTCCCGGTTCCGGCTCTTGTTCCTGGCCGGAGAGCGCTGCGATCCCGACACCCTTTCATGGGCGCAGGAGCAGTTGGGCGTGCCCGTGATCGATCACTGGTGGCAAACGGAGCTGGGGTGGCCGGCGATCGCCAACTGCGTCGGGCTCGGCATGTTGCCGGTCAAGCCCGGCTCGCCAACGAAGCCGGTTCCAGGATTCGACATCCACGTGCTCGGGAGCGACGGTGCAGTCCTGGCGCCCGGGGAGACCGGCCAGATCGCCATCCGGCTGCCCCTGCCGCCCGGCGCCCTGCCGACTCTGTGGAACAACGACGAAGGGTTCGTGCGCTCGTACCTGTCGCAGCACGACGGCTACTACGTCACTGTCGACGCCGGGTACCGGGACAAGGACGGGTATTTCTACGTCATGAGCCGCGTCGACGACATCATCAACGTCGCCGGGCATCGCTTGTCGACCGGCGCGATGGAAGAGGTGCTGTCGGGCCACCCCGATGTCGCCGAATGCGCGGTGGTTGGCGCTGCCGACGCGCTCAAGGGCGAGCTGCCGGTGGGCTTCGTGGTGTTGAAGTCAGGCGTTTCACGCGGTGATGGCGAGATTACCGGCGAGCTTGTGAACCGCATCAAGGACACCATCGGCGCCTTTGCCTGCTTCCGGACCGCGATCGTCGTGACCGCCCTTCCCAAGACGCGGTCCGGCAAGATCCTGCGGGGAACGATGAAGAAGATCGCGGATGGCGCCGAGTACGCGCTGCCGGCCACGATCGACGACCCGGCGGTGCTCACGCATATCGCCGAGCGTCTGAGGAGTGTCGGCTACGCGAAACCTGTCGAGTGAGATCACGTCAGATTCCTCCAACGTGGTCAACGCCGCCTGGCACGACATCTATGGACACCGGAATCCCTGAGCTCGCGGTGGCGCACGGGTTCACGAGAACCACCGAGACCAGTCAGGGCGGTGTGTCAGCCTGTTGACAGCCCCAATCCCGTCGCGACCATCGCCGGCGAAATCGCCCGCTGGCGCGGAGGCAAGCTGTCTCGACCGCCAGGCGGCCTGCGGTCTCAGGCGTGGATGTCAGAAGACGGATCGGCAGATTCAGTGTCGGCCGAGCACGGTCAGAAACGCGCAGACGACGTCCGGATCGAACTGGGAAGGCGTGCAGCGCAGCAGTTCCGCCACCGCTTCAGGTGAGTCGAGCGGACCGCGATAGGCGCGATCCTGGGTCATGGCGTCATACGCATCGGCGACGGTAATCAGCCGGCTCGCGAGGGGAATCCGGGCGCCCGCAAGCTTGTGCGGATAGCCGCCGCCGCCAAACCATTCGTGCGAGGCGCGAACGAGCGGCGCCACGTGCTTGAGCGCTGCGGTTTGCTCGAGAATGTCGGCGCCCGCATTCACGTGCTGACGCATGATCGCCGCTTCGCCCGGGGTCAGCGGCGACGGTTTGGTGAGGAGCGCTGCCGGCGTCGCGATCTTCCCGATATCGTGAAACCGGGCCGCCAGCGCGATGTCGCCGAAGTCATGCGGGGGGACTCCCAGCTCGCGCGATGTCGACAGACAGAACCGGGCGACCCGTTCGCTGTGGGCCGCGACGTCCGGAATTCGCTGTGACGCCATGCCTACGAGGGCGTCCAGTTCGCTGCCGTTCGCTGCCCGCACCTGCTGCAGCTCGCTCATCACCGATACGACGATGTCCCGGAGTTCCGTCGAGAGCCGCTCGTGCCACTCGCGCTCTTCAACCGCCCGCCGCCGCCACTCGCGTCCACGATCGACGGCTTGCGCGAAGCGCGCGCGGCGGAACGGTTTCACCAGCAGATCGGCCACCGGCTGGGAAGACCCGGCAAGCAGCTCGACGTGTCCGGTCGCCAGAACGACGGCGGTGTGCGGATGGTTGCGCCGGAGCTCGCCCACGAGCCAGAGTCCGTTCCTCCCCGGCATCATGACGTCGATGACGGCGATATCGTAGTCGGTGCTGGTGAGTGACGCGATCGCCTCTTCCGAGCTCGAGGCTGTTCGAGACTGGAACCCGAGCGATTCGACCCACTTCGACATCAGATCGCGTACTGCAGGCTCGTCGTCGACGATGAGAACGGAGGTGCGCGGCGTCATGGAGTGTGCCCCCCAGGGGGCAAGAGCGCTGCCAACGTGAAACCGTCGATTGTGGGGAGACTGCGGGTTTTCCGGGGACGTCGCCATGTGCGTCGCCGCACATGGGCGCACGATGAACAGTGCGAAGGCGCACACGATCATCAGCCGGCCAGGATCTTCACGCCTCCAGAGCCCGCTGGCATCGCGAGCGCATCCCTTCGGGCGCCTGAAATGAGGCCATGCCGTGAGCGCCCGATTCGAGCCGCGGGTGCGCGGCGGCGAACGGCAACCGGCGCAATGGTGTTCACGGTACAATGGCCCCATGGCCTATCCTGAATTTTTTGTGGCGCCGATGCGCGAGGAACTGACCCGCCTGGGCGCCGACGAGCTTCGTACTCCGGCTGATGTTGATGCGGCGATGACCGGCACGAGCGGTACGCTGATGTTGGTGGTGAATTCGGTATGCGGATGCGCGGCCGGGAAGGCCCGTCCCGGCGTGGCCCTGGCGCTCCGGCACAGTACGCGTCCCGACCGGCTGGCGACCGTCTTCGCCGGTTTCGACAACCAGGCGACCGCCCGCGCGCGGGAATATTTCACCGGCCGTGCGCCGTCATCACCGGCGATCGCGCTGCTCAAGAACGGGGAGCTGGTCTACATGCTCGAACGGCATGACATCGAGAACCGAAGCGGCGAACAGATTGCGACCCAGCTGATCGCGGCGTTCGACAAGTATTGCAGCCTGCCCGTCGGGGCCTCATCCAATATCTGGTCATCTAGTGATTGAGTCACCCAATTACCAGCTGACCAGATTCCGCCACGCCTACCCGCCCCGGGTGTGCATCTCCAGGTGCGGGTCCTGACGTAACGACGCGATCGGCACGAATGCCCGCCGCTCGCCCATGCCCAGCCGCACTTCAGCTCCCCGATCGTCGCGGTTCTGCCAGCCCCTGGCGATGATCTCGCGGATCTCCTCGGGCGTCGCCCCTCCGCGCAATGCGGCGCGAAGGTCGATGCCTCGCGCGGCATAGAGGCAGAGGTACCACATGCCATCGGCGGTCAGCCGGCTGCGGTCGCAGGTGCGGCAAAACGGCTCGGTGGTCGAGGAGATGATGCCGAATACGGTGCCGTCCGGCAGCGTGAACCGATCCGCCGGCGCAGACGAGTGTTCGGCAATCGGCGTAATCGGCCCGTAGCGTTCCGTGAGCGCCAGGATGATCTCCTGCCGCGACAGGACGCGGGCGGGCGACCATTGGGTGGCGCCGCCGACGTCCATGTACTCGATGAACCGCACTTCGCCGTTCACCGACCGGCCATACTCGATCAAATCGACCAGCTCGTCGTCGTTCACGCCTTTGATCACGACAGTGTCCAGCTTCAGGCGCCCGAACACCCGCGCCGCAGCCGCGATGCCGTCCTTGACGCGTTCGATTTCGTCGAAGCGGGCGAGCGCGATGAAGCGGTCGCGCTGCAGCGTGTCGAGGCTGACCGTGACGCGTCGAAGACCCGCCCGGTGGAGCTCGTCCGCGTGTTCCGCCAGCAGGATGCCGTTGGTGGTGAGTGCAAGGTCGTTCAGTCCGGCCTTGGCGGACAACATCGAGACCAGCGTTGGAAGGTTGCGCCGCAGGAGCGGCTCGCCACCGGTCAGACGAAGGTGATCGACGCCGCGCTCGACGAAGATGTCGACCAGGGTGCTGATTTCCTCGAAATTCAGCAGGTCTTCGCGCGGTAGCCACACGTACTCCGCCTCGGGCATGCAGTAGTTGCAGCGGAGGTTGCAGCGATCGGTGACCGACAGCCGCAGGTTGCGCAGCGGCCGGTTCAGCAGGTCGTGGAGCATCTTGGTCCCGTAACCGTGATTCGTACCATGGATCCCGGGCGGGGCATCCCGCCTGGCGGCGTTGCTCGTCGCTTACATAGTCCCGCCATTTGCGCTCCTCGCGCCTTGCCGGCCGGGCGCCGCGCTCCGGGCCTTATGCCACGACTCACGGTTACGGGACACCTAGGTCTATTGTACCGCTACGGCCGCAGCACCGAGAGAAGCGAGCGCGAGCCCGGAATGAACGGCCGTGATGAAACCTGGCCGTCGAACCGTGTGCTCCAGCGCCCAGGCACGGCGGCCGCACAGGCCGGGCAGCGGCCATCGGCGGTGATTCGGTAGCTGCGAATCAGGTAGCCGTAGCGCGCGATCAGCAGGTCGCCGCAGGTGGAGCAGCAGGTGTTCTCGAGGTCACCCACGTCGCCGGGCAGATTCCCCGCGTAGACGTAGCGCAGCCCGCCGGCGCGCCCGATGTCGGCGGCGCTGCGAAGCATGTCGGCCGTGGTGTGCCCTGGATCCCGCATCTTGTAGTCGCCGTGGAAGGCGGTGACGTGCCAGGGGATGTCCGGGGACACGCTCGCGATGAACTCCGTCAACCCGGCTATTTCGGCGCGCGAATCGTTGAAACCGGGGATGAGCAGCGTCACGATCTCCACCCAGAATCCCATGGCGTGCAGCCGGCGGATGGTATCCAGGATCGGTGCGAGGCGCCCTCCCAACTGTCGATAATGCCGGTCGTCGAAGCTCTTGAGATCAACTTTGTAGAGGTCGACATACGGGCGGAGATATTCGAGCACCTGCGGTGTGCCGTTCCCGTTCGACACGTAGCCGGTCGCGAGACCGGCGGCCTTCGCTTCCTTGAACACCGCGACGGCCCACTCGCTCGTGATGAGCGGCTCGTTGTAGGTGCTGACGAGGACGCGGGCCTGCAGGCGGACGGCGTCCCGCACGAGGTCCTCCGGCGTGGTGGTGAGCGGCGGCGCCACCGCCGCGGGGTCGCGCAGCGCCTGTGACGTCACCCAGTTCTGGCAGTAGCCGCAGTGCAAGTCGCATCCGAGCATGCCGAAGCTGTAGGCGAGCGCCCCGGGGTAGGCGTGAAAGAACGGTTTCTTCTCGATCGGGTCGCATTGCACGCCGCCGACGTAGCCCCACGGGACCATCAAGCGGCCGTTCTCGTTGAAGCGGACCTTGCAGACCCCGACCGTTCCGGCCGGCAGGGGACAGCAGTGACCGCACGCGTAGCATCGGAGGCGCCCGTCCGGCAGCGCGTCGTACAGCTCGCCCTGACGTGTTTCACGCGCAAGAAGATCTGCGAGAGTCGACATGGGATCTGGTTTATTGTACGGCGCTCGGCAAGCTGGTCCTGGCTCTCGGGGCTTCTCCTCGGCGGGCGACGATTGACGGACTTTAGGTGCTTGGCGCGGGGCCTTGTTCAGGCCTCATCCTTGGAAAGGGACGAACGAAGCAAGGAATTGGGAGGTTCGGGCTTGGCACGGCGGTTGGAGTCGATGTGACCAAGACAAGGAGGGTCATGCGTCCGTTCGTGCTCAACGTTGTCCTTTCGCTGCTCGCGCTTGTGCCGGGCGCGGCTGTCGCTCAGGTCTACCAGACAGCCACCCCGCCACCTCAGGTGACGTCGGCGAGTGCCGGTTGGCAGGTGGCCGGCGGCCCGATCTTCCATGCCGGCGCCTTTTACTTTCCGGCGGGCGCGACCGTGTTTTTCGACGGCAACGTCATGAAGCGGACCGGCGTCTATCTCGGGGTGCCGCTCTACCAGGACGCAACTGTCGAGCCCGACAGCATCGTCTATGTGCCGATCGGCAGAAACCTGATGCGTCCCTACGAGCGTCGTCGAGAGGGAGACCTGGCGGGGACTGTCGGGTCGCGGACACCGTCGTTCCCCGTCCAGCGGGACATGGAGTTGTCGGCCTCTCTGACCCGTCTCTATCGAGCACCGGTCATGGCCGGCCCCGCGCCGATCGATCTGGCTGAAACAGCTGCTGGGCTGCGACGCAATCCCGCGGCGCTTGGCGCCCCTGTCTGCTGTTTCGACATGGGCACCCCTTCGCCCGCCACTCCCGCGCCGGCGACCTATCTTCCGACGGTGATGCAGTCGATTCCGGGCCCATCCGGCGCCGACGGTGTCTGGATCGTGTTCGATGGCTCGCGCTGGTATCTCGATGGGAGGGCGGCGAGCTACGATGTCGTCCGGTTTGCGCCGACGGGTAACTACCGCGGCTTCCCCGTCTACCGGGAGGACGCCAGCACTGAACGCATCCACGTGACCGTGGTCGCGGATGGTCCTGTCGCGCCGTTCGTCCGCCGGTAGGCGCAGCCTCTTCAACCTGCCGCGGCCGGTGTGGCTGCTTGGCTGGGTGAGCCTCGCGACAGACGCGGCCAGCGAGGCGATCTATCCCGTCCTGCCGTTCTTCCTCACGCAGGTTCTCGGTGCTGGCGCCGTCTCTCTCGGCGTGGTGGAAGGCGCCGCCGAGGCCGCCAACAGCCTGCTCAAGATCGCCTCCGGTCGGGCCGCCGACCGCTCCCGCTCGAAGCGGCCGCTGGTCTTCGCCGGCTATGCCATCTCGTCGTTCGTGCGGCCGCTGATCGCCCTGGCGCAGACCTGGTCGCACGTGTTCGCGATCCGGCTGCTCGACCGGGTCGGCAAGGGCATTCGAGGCGCGCCGAGGGACGCGATGCTGGCGGGGTGGACGACCGGATCCACGCGCGGAAAGGTGTACGGGTTCCATCGCGCCATGGACCACACCGGCGCGGTCGTCGGGCCGCTACTGGCGACGGTGTTCCTGTACTACTATCCCGGCGAATACCGGACGTTGTTCGCACTGACGATCATCCCCGGGGCGATCGCCGTGCTGCTGATCCTCCTGGTACGAGAAGACCGCACGGCGCCGCTCCCGGCACCAGACGCCAGTCACGGTCACCTTGCGCCTGGACCAGCGGGCGAGCCGTTGCCGAGGAATCTCAAGCGCTTCTTCGGAGTGCTGACGATCTTCACGCTCGGCAACTCCACCGACGCGTTCCTCCTGCTGAAGCTGACCGAGGTGGCCGGGAGCGCGAGGTTCATTCCGCTGATGTGGGCCGGTCTGCACGTCGTGAAGGCCGCGCTGTCGGTCGTCGGCGGCGCCTGGTCGGACCGCATCGGACGCCGCGCGGTGATCGTGATCGGCTGGCTGGTCTACGCCGCCGTGTATGCCGGCTTCGCGATCGCCGATGCGCTGGTGCCGCTGCTGGTGTGTTTTTTCGCCTACGGCATCTACTTCGGCTTCGCGGAAGGGACCGAAAAGGCGCTGGTCGCGGACCTGGCGCCGCCGTCGCGCCGCGGCTTCGCCTTCGGCGTCCACAACGCCGTGCTCGGCCTCGGCTCGCTGGCGGCCAGCGTCATGTTCGGGGTGCTGTGGACTGCGTTTGGTCCGGAGATCGCGTTTGGCGCCGGCGCCGCGCTCGCCCTGATCGCATCCGCGCTGCTGTTCGTCGTCGTATAATCGATCTCGCTTCATGCCGTTGATTCTCGTCACCAACGACGATGGGTATCGTTCGGAAGGCATCCACGCGCTGGCAGAGGCGCTCGGGCGCATCGGCGACGTCACCATCGTCGCGCCGGTCGAGGAGGCCAGCGCGATCGGTCACGCGTTGACGCTGCGGCGTCCGCTGCGGCTCGAGCGCATCCGGGACGGCGTGTACGGCGTAGACGGGACGCCGACCGACTGCGTGAACCTCGCGGTCACGCACGTGTTCAAGGGTCTGCCTGATCTGGTCGTGTCTGGAATCAACAAGGGGTGGAACCTGGGCGACGACGTGACGTATTCGGGAACGGTGGCGGGTGCGCTCGAGGGCGCGCTGCTCGGGGTGCCTGCGGTGGCCGTGTCGCTCGCGGCGACGCGCGGGACCTACGATTTCCGCCAGTCTGCGCGCGCCGCGGCGACCGTCGCCGAAGCGCTGCTGCAGCGGCCGCTGCCGCCGCGGACGTTTCTGAACGTGAATGTGCCCAAGGGGCAGGCGAACGGCATTCGCGTCACCGTGCAGGCGAAGCGCAATCACGTCACCTCGATTGGTGAGCGGCACGATCCCAAGGGCCGCGCCTACTATTGGATCGAGGAAGGGCAGAACATCTGGGAGCCGGACGAGCGGTCGGACTACCAGGCGGTGCGGGACGGCTATGTCTCGATCACCCCGCTCCATCCGGATCTGACCGCGCACCACGCGCTGTCGGCGGTCGAGGATCTGGTGGCGGTCAAGCTGGCGGAGGTGCCGTGAGCGCACCCGGCTGCGGAGGTATCTTTCGCGCCGGGTGATGAGTTAATATCGAGGCGTCGGGGCGTGGCTCAGCCTGGTAGAGCACTCGGTTCGGGACCGAGGGGTCGGAGGTTCAAATCCTCTCGCCCCGACCAACTTTTCCCGAAAACATTAGGAAACTCGATCGGTCATGGTCGGCAGTGGTCGGCCATGATCGGGCGTGTACGGAGGAAAAAGGTTACCCTGTGGTTACCCTAAATCGAGTCGCCCTTCCTTAACCGCGCGAGCGCCGTGCGACGCTGTCAATGGCCGGTCGGATGCCGGCCATTTGCCTGTACGGTGATCACGCGCCGAGGGCGACTCCTCGGCGGAGGTGTCGTCAGTTCCAGAGCCGGCCGTGGCCTTTGCTGAATCCGACCGGGGGCTCACTCAGCGCCACGCCGTCGCCGCGGTCGAGGGGATGTAGTCGCGGGCCAGCGCCGCGCCGGTGCTGGAGTACTCGTTTGCGGCATCGCTCGTTTGACTGATTCCATTGAAGCCCGTCAATCGCCGAGCTAGAATGCGCCTGCTCGTCTCCGGAGCGTAAAGAGCTAACTCGCGCCGCTACGCGTGTTGGGTGTTGGTGTGTCATTGCGGATTTGGCCTACGGCCGAGAGGAGTCTTCGCCCTGCGCTTTGTGGATCTGTTCGCAGGTCTCGGCGGTTTTCACCTAGCCCTGAACGAACTGGGGCATGAATGCGTCTTTGCTTCAGAGATCGACGAGGAACTCCGCGATCTCTACCTGAAAAACTTCCCCACGATTAAGCGCCGGCTGCACGGCGACATCCGAGAATGTCCGGATAACGTGCCTGAACACGAGATCCTCTGTGCAGGTTTTCCGAGTCAGAGAGCACGCTGAGAACGGGAATCGACGTGGCGCGCAACATGGGTGAGCGCCTGCTGCTTCCGCGCTTGCTCGCTGATCTCGCCGATCTTCGAGTCTCGCAGCGTAAATACGCGGAAGCTCGAGATCTACTGGGCGAGGCGGCCGACCTGCTGGAAGGGCTCCTCACGAACGCGAGCAGTCCCTGGGTCCGCAGTCGAGTGATCGGCAGCATGGACAGCGTGTTTCTCGCGCGAGTGCACCTAGAGGGGTCGCAAGGCCAGAGCCCGGCCAGGATGTTCTCAGTCCTCGAGCAGGCTCGGGGCCGCTCAGTACTGGAGTTGCTCTCCGCTCCCGCGGACACGAAAAAGCCGCCGGAACTTCGGGCAGGAGAGCGACGGATCGCCGCGCTCCAACAGAGGCTGCTTCGAACCAAGGACAAGGCCGAGCGGCAGCGATTGCTCGATGAGATACTGCGAGCCGAAGAGCACTTGGCGCCAGTTTCGACGGAGGTGTTCACACGTACTCGCGTCGCTGCGCGCAAGCCGCTCGCCTTGCGAGAGGTTCAGAGGAGCCTCCGTGGCGACGAGGTTCTGCTTGAATTCGTTCTCGCGGAGCCCAACTCGTATGTTGTCGTGGCAACCCGCACTTCGGCGCGTATTCACCGCCTTGTTGGACGGTCAGGGGTCCAGCAAGCCCTCGAGCCGCTTGTCCGGTCAGTCCGCCAGGGATCAGACGTCGGCGCCGACGCGAGACGAGCAGGGGAGCTACTGCTCGATGGCATCCCGGAACTCAACACACGCAGCCGTGTCATCGTGAGTGCCGACGGACATCTTCACCAGGTCCCGCTCGAGCTAATCGAAACAGCCGCCGGCAAGCGCCTGCTGGAATCGCACGTAGTCTCGTACGTACCGTCGGGGTCAGTGCTGTCATTTCTCAGGAGGCGCCAGGTACAGCGACCCCCTCAACGTGTCGCGCTCGCGGTTGGCGCATCTCCCGCCGCCGAGACGCCCGTTCCCCTGGCCAGCGGTGACACTCCGGTTTTTGGGACGGTCGCTCGGGGCATCTACGATCTCGACGCGACGCAGCTGCCCCCACTACCGTCGGCCAATGACGAGGCTCGCGCGGTGGCTACGACGCTGGGGGCCGCACACTCCACCATTCTGTTAGGGGATGCGGCGACGGAGCAGGAACTCAAGAGCCAACCGCTTAACGACTACGGCGTCCTGCACTTCGCCGTTCACGGTATCGTGAGCACAAAGTTCCCGGCTCGGTCGGCCCTCCTCCTCAGGCCCTCGGGCGCCGAAGATGGCCTGGTCCAAGCACGGGAGATTCTGGAGTGGCGTCTTGCGGCGCAGCTTGTGACTCTCTCGGCCTGCGACACCGGCAGCGGCGCCGCCCATGGTCAAGAGGGAGTTGCCAGTCTGGTAAGACCGTTCCTGGTTGCGGGTGCACGGAGCGTGGTCGCGAATCTGTGGACTGCCGACGACCGTTTCAGCCTTGCGCTGATGCGGGAGTTCTACCGGCAACTGGCGGCGGGCACAGATGTCGGCGAGGGTTTGCGCCGCGCGAAGCTGAGAATGTTGGAACAGTTCGGGCCACAAGCTGTCCCGAAGCTGTGGAGCGGTGTGGTCGTCTATGGTGATAGCGCAACCGTGCTGAGGCGAACATCTGGTGCGGCGGAGACTGGAGGCGCAAGTGCTGGTCGTAAATGAGGCTCAGCGCCGCTGCGTCCTGGCGAACGTGCTCGCGGCTGTCGATCAGAAGTTCATGGGCGCCGAACCAAACACTCGGAGCCTGCGCGAAGAGCACGAAGCACAGATCCTCGGAGCTGACACGGCCGAAGACTTTGAGCAGGCGATGAACAGCATGCTCAAGACATTGGGCACGAGCCATACGGGATTCTTTCACGAGGGACGTCCTCGGGCAGCCGCCAGGATTGCGATTGCCGCGACCCTGACGAAAGCCGAGACTCCGGACGGAATCCGATGGATGTTCCAGGACGTCCACCCAGGCGGCGTCACTGCACAGGCCGGCATTCGATCGGGAGACGTGCTACTCAAGGTCGGGGATAAAGAGCTGCGCCCTCCCGAGGCGATGCCGTTTGTGTTGGGAGAGACATACTCGTTCACCGTTCGACGAGCGGACCGCTCCGTCGCAAGCATCACAGTGACGATTCCGGGATCGAAAGAAAAGCAGCGTCCGATCGTGGTTCCAGACCAAGTGGTCAATGCCTCCAGGCTTCCCGAAGGCATCGGAATGATTCAGGTCAGCATGTTTCCCGGTGTTCTGGGCATGGATGTAGCACGCGACATCAGCCGCGCGATCACGGAACTAGCATGCGAACGGCTCGTCATCGATCTCCGCGGCAATACCGGCGGCGGCATTGGATGTCTACGCCTTATGAGCCACCTGTGTCCCGATCGGCGTGGCGTCGGCTACAGCGTCAGCCGGGCCGTAGCACGACGGGGCTTTGACAAGGAGCGTCTTCCGGCGTTCGACCGGATCCCCACGTCAAAGCTTGGCGTCGTGCCGCTGATCTTCAGGTTTGCAAGAGCGCGCCGTTCAGTTGCCGTGTTTACGGAGGCGCTCGGTGAACAACGGCATCACGGCCAGGTGGCGATGTTAGTGAACGAGCATTCGGCGAGCGCCGCCGAAATGGTCGCGGCGTTTGCGTCCGAGTATCGCGTGGCGACCTTGGTAGGCGTGAAGACCGCAGGCAGATTGGTAGCGACCAGCGCATTCAAGGTTGGCTTTGGGTACCGTGTCGTGCTGCCGGTCGCAGCGTATTTCACGTGGCAAGGAACCAACCTCGAAGGGCGCGGGTTGGTGCCAAACATCGAAGAGCCCCTGTCTCCTGAGGCGTTGTGGAGCGGAGAGGACAACCAGCTAAAGAGAGCCGTCGACTGCTTGAATGAAGCTGCCTCGGCCGCTTGAATGCCCGCCGCAGTCTGGTGCTGGAGCAGAAGGCTCAGGTTTCGCGGCGGATCTCGCTGGCTGTTTTGTCGGACCTGCTGCGCAAGGGTCAGACAGGTCAGGTTGTTCGCAATTGGCGCGCCGGTTCGATTCCAGCCCGCGGAGCCAGCACCCTAAGATCAATAGAATCAACTACTTGCGTGATTGGCTGTTCGATGCCTTGCTAAGTCTTGTGTCTTCAGTCACTTGTGACGCGCAGGCCGCACTGGACGATGTCCGCAACTGGCTGCGTCAGTGCTTGCCGCGATCGCTGGCCGATTAGACTAGCGAGCGAGATCGAGAGTTCGCGCTACGCGATATACGCCTTCAGATCGGCGATCTTCGCTCAGAGGTGGCAATCCCACGCGCGCACGGCTACTTCCATGTGACCTCCATGCCAAAGAAGTGCATGAAGACTTCTCGGTTCGGCTTGTTCTTTGGATTCTGCTGCGGGCTTCGGATGTAGAAGTCGATCTGCTGTGTGGCTGGATTCACTTCGCCAGCGGGCTGCTCCTTGTTGGCCATCGGGTAGTTGACGCGGAGCGTGTTCCGATCGCGGATGCCTTGCGTGATCATGAAGTGTATTTCGTAGTTGTCGTAGAGTGGCTTGCCGTTCAGTGTTGCGTGGCCAAAGCCCCAAGCAGCGAGGTACACGAACGTCTTCGGCCAGTTGTTGTCGCCGCAGCCGGAATCCGTTCCGTGCTCGTGGAGGAAGCCAACGATTCCGCCGTTCTGGCAAGGGTTGAATTCGTGGAACTTGTCGATCGCGAGCACCAGGTCGCCTTCGGGAATTTTTAACCGCGCCTCGAACTTTCCAGTGTTGGTGAGATCGTTGACGTCGATCTCCGCCGTGCCCGACACGGGCTTGACGGTCCTGGCCTCGTTGTCCATGTGGTCCCATCCCACCGGATCGTTGAGTCCGCCAACCATGTGGATGCGGTTCGCCGACAGCACGTAGTGGCCGTCGTACAGGTCGTGCTGTTCAGGCGCAAACATCGTGATGGTGGCGCCCGGTTGTTGGCGCCGGTTTGCCGCGTGTTGCGCGGTGACAGCCGTATCAAGCAGCAGAACGAGAATGACGAGACCATACCGCATGCGGTTCCTCCAGGGTGATTCAACAATCCACAAACTTTGGCTACTGTGGACGCGTCAAACCGGCATCAGGAGCGTCCAGATTCCGAGTGCGCCGATTGCCGCGCCGATGGTCTGGCCGAAACGGCGAGGCGACAGTCCCAGTAGCATCCGCTCCCCTACGATAGATAGTGCCGATGAGGACTCCGACCGTGGCAACCATAATGGGTGCCCAGAGCGTGAGCAGTACTGGCGCCGAGTACCAGAGGTAGACCGGTGTTCGAGCCGCATCGACCTGGAGGCCGGTTGCCGTCGCGGTCGCCACGAATCCAATCGGTGACAGCCAAACATCGTCATCGTGGCAGAGCGCAGGCCACCCTGATTGCCAACGATGCCGCCAAAGAATCCGGACACCGGGATTGCGGCTCAAGCGAGGTTGTCACCCGCTGCAGAGTCACTCACGTAGTGGCCCGAAAAAAGCCGGTCCCCTCACAGGCGCAGTCCAGAATCCACTCGAGTGTGCCTCTGAGCCATTCACTCCAGAAGCCACTGCTGCAACGCTGCGATCTCGACGGGCTTCATCAGGTGCCCGTCGCAGCCAGCGGACTGCGAGCGCGTCCGGTCGTGCTCCTGCCCCCAACCGGTCACGGCAATCACGCGGACGTTCCGCGCCCACGCCTGCGCCCGGATCTGTTGGGTGGCTTCGTAGCCGTTCACGTCCGGCATCCCGATATCGATGAAGATCAACGCTGGGCGGAAGGCCTCGGCCGCGGCGACCGCCCCGCGGCCGCTGTAGGCGACGCGCACGTCATGGCCCATGAGGTCGAGCATCGAGGCCAGCGTGTCCGCGGCGTCACGATTGTCGTCGACCACCAGAATGCGTTTCCGGACCCCCGCCGCCGTGGGTTCCGCCGCCTGCGCCGCCTCGACCGGCGCGGTGACAGCCGTCGGCAGGGGAAGCGTGACGGTGAAAGTGCTGCCTGTGCCGGGCCCCTCACTTGCGGCTGTGACCGTGCCTCCGTGCATCTCCACCAACCCCTTCACGAGGGCCAGGCCGATGCCGAGGCCGTCCTTCGCGCGCTCGTGAACCCGATCGACTTGCGCGAACATGTCAAAAATGCGCGCCAACGCATCCGGCGGGATACCGATCCCCGTGTCCCGCACTGACACCGTGACCACGCGGCCTCGCGGTTCGGCGGCGATGAGAATCGAGCCGCCTCGATCGGAGTACTTCGCGCTGTTCGTCAAGAGATTGCTGAATACCTGCGCCAGGCGCGTGAGATCCGCGTCCAGATGAATCGGGGTGGTCGGCATGGAAATCGTCAGCTCGTGTCCAGCCGCTTCAATGGCCGGCCGCGCCGTCTCGACGGCGTGATTGATGACATCGGCGAGGAGCACACTTTCGCGTCGCAATTCGATCTTGTTCTGACTGATCCGGGAGATGTCGAGGAGATCGTCCACGAGCCGGACCATGTGGTTCAGTTGCCGTTCCATCACGTCCTGCGCGCGCCGCACTCGCTGTGGATCGCTTTCGGCGAGACGCATCACGTGCAGCGCGGTTCTCAGGGGCGCCAGCGGATTGCGCAGCTCATGCGCCAAGAGCGCAATGAACTGATCCTTATGGCGGTCTGACTGCCGAAGTGCCTCTTCCATGCGTTTCCGGGCAGTGATGTCACGCGCGATCTTCGATGCGCCGATGATCTGGCCACCGTCCACATCCCGAATCGGTGACACGGTGAGCGAGATGTCCAGCCGCCGACCGTCTTTGGTCACGCGCACCGTTTCGAAGGATTCGACTCTTTCGCCCAGAGCAATTCGCGCGAGGATCTCCGCCTCCTCATGCAGCCGCTCGGGGGGTATCAGGAACGTAATGGGCTGACCAATCGCTTCCGTCGGTGTATAGCCAAACAGCCGTTCCGCGCCGGCGTTCCATGAACGCACCACGCCCTCGAGGGTCTTGCTGATGATGGCATCGTCGGACGACTCGATGATCGCAGCAAGATGCGCACGCGCGAGTTCAGACCGCTTGCGCTCCGACACGTCGCGAAACACCAGCACCGCACCGACGATGGCCCCGTCCGCGTCCCGAATCGGCGCCGCGCTGTCGTCGATCGGCTGCTCCCGGCCCGTGCGGGAGATCAGGACGGTGTGATTCGCGAGACGGACGATCTCACCTGTTCTCAATGCGGCAGTAACCGGATTCTCAACGGGCTCGCCCGTACCCGAGGTGACGAGTCGAAGGACGTCAGGCAGGAAGTGGCCGAGCGCCTCCGCTTGGGACCACTCGGTCATGCCCTCGGCAATCGCATTCAGGAAGGTCACCCGGCCATCGGCATCCGTCGTCACGACGGCATCGCCGATGCTGGCCAGCGTCGTGCGCAGCCATTCGGACTGTTTGCGCAGTTCCTCCTCGGCCCGGCGACGCACCACGAGGACGGCCTGCGCGTTCCGAAGGGCGACGTCGCGGAGCTGTTCGGCGTCGTCGGAGTCGTCTGCCACTAGCCACCCCCCAAGCATGCGCCGGCGAGCCGTGTGCCTTCGACGCGCGCCCGGATTTTCGCAAACGCCGTAGCGCGGGTCGTCGTCGTATCGTCGCAGAATGGCGAGAACCCGCAGTCGTCGCACGTGCCGAGCTGTTCAACGGGAATGTACTCGGCCGCCTCGAGCACGCGGTCGCGCACCTCTTCTGGCGTCTCGATACGCGGGTCAATCGGGTCGACGACGCCGACAAACACCATCTGGTGAGCTTTGAGGTGCGTGCGAATAATCGCGAGCGCACCGGCGCGGTCGGGCTCACCCGCTAACGCGACGTAGAACGATCCCGCCATCAGCTCGAAGAGGCTTGGGAGGAGCGTGGCGTAGCCGACATCCCCGCTGTGCGTGGAGTCGCGATCGCTGCCGGGACAGGTGTGCACGCCGATCCGGGAGCGTTCGAGGGCCGAAAAGCGTGAGAGGGCCAGATTGTTCAAGTCGATAAAGCGGTGCAACAGTTCGCCTGACGGATCGAGCTTGATGGCGAGCCTCGCCTCTGTAAAGTCGATCTGCACGCGCCACGCGCCCTTGCGCAGGCAACTCCGCACCTCCTGTTCGTGCTCGCTGATCAAATCCTCGATGAACTCCTCTCTCGAGTAGTCTGGAGTTGGGTCCGCCGGATACATCAGGCTCAGCGCCGATGGCGAAATGACGGCCTGCTTCACCGGACGGTGCGCGTACTTCAGGGCGACGTCGAGATAGCGATCCGCAGGTGTCTGGTAGCGGAACGGTCCTTTCGTCAGGCGGAGCATCCGCCGCACATGTCCGGCGGAGAACGGGATCTGGAAACCGTCAGGTGCGGTATTGGGGAGGTCCTGGACACAATAGGTCCAGAAACTGTGGTACTTGCGCTGCTCGCCGTCGGTGATGACCGGAGATCCTGTGGCCTCGAATTGCTCGATCGTGTCGCGAACGGCCTCGTCGTAGAGTGGATCGAGTGCGGGGTTGGCGCCGCCGCTCGTCGCGATGGCCTCGATCAACGCGGTGGGCCGGGGGATGCTGCCGATTGGCTCCGTTGGGATCGCTCTCATACCGCTCGGTCAGACTCGCCCTCATGATAAGTCGACGGGATTCGGCTGCCTCGACAGATCGCGAAGCCCGTCCGAAGCCGCCGAGCGGGCGATCGATGAAGTGATTGAAACGCGAGAATTTGCGATGAAAACGAAAGTGGCTGACAGCCCGATTGGCGTTTAGCAACCGCTGCGTTCATGCTTCCTCGGGTTGGACCGGTGGCGGCTTCGGCGAGCGGTGTCATCCCTCCCCGCAACCGCCTCTAGCTGAGAGCATCTCTGCCGTGCATCTGACGCACGTCAACGGATTGATCATAGCGCACAGGATTCCCATCGTTCCGCCACACCACTCACGGAGTGGTGAATTCCCGCCGCAACATCGCGCAGAGCGAAAGCCATCCGTC
>WHSN01000139.1 GCA_009380045.1 Luteitalea sp. | reverse complement strand
GGTCGATGGTGCGCACGGTGTCTTCGAGCGCCGGGCAAATCACGATGACCACCCGCGATCGGCGCACGATCAGCCGCTCGATGCCGACAAACAGCGTCCGGATCGCCGCGGAGGCGCTGAAGGCGAAGTTCGTCAGCTGCTGCGGCAGGCTCGAGTGCATGTCGTAAAGGTGCGGCACACGCAAGATCGCCGCGAGCGCCACGCCGATCAGCCCGCCCTCTTCGTGAGAATGAATCGCGTCGTAACGACCGGAGACCGCCCGTCTGACAGCGGTCAGCGCGAGCAGCGCGTCGAGCGGGAGCTTGGCGAACGAGGGGCCGATCTTCACGCGTCGGATGAACGGGGGCCGCCACGACCGGAAGATGCGGAGCCCGGCCATCGTCACGTCGGAGCCAAACGGGTAGGTGACGAGGTCAACCTGATGCCCGAGCGCGGTGAGCGCCTTGATGCGGTGGAACTCGCTGAACGGCGTGCCGCGCGGCTCGAAGAACGGCTCGGGCGCGATCATCAGAATGCGCATCGGATCGCTGATTTTCGCATGGAATGTAGTAAAGTATCGCCTCCCCCGCTGAAGCATGGCCGCCCAGCATCCCACCACGTCATCGCCGTGGCGTCACGCGCTCCACTGCGCCGCCGGGCGCTGAGCCGCGAGATGGCGACCGATCGCCGCGGCGCTGGGTCCGTGGTCGAAGCGTACTGGCTGATCCTCGGTCGAGCGCCGACGGCGCTCGAGCTCGACGACGAACTTCGCGGACACCTCAATCAGAGTCCTGGCGCGCTCTTGCGCGGCCTGCTGTCATCTCCGGAATTCGACCGCCTGCGGACCGCCTGGCAGGCCGGCCGTCCCGCACACGCCGACGACGACGCGCTCGAGCGTGGACTTCTCGCGCTCGGTCCCGACGATGCGTTCGTGCGCCGGGCCTACGACTGGATCCTGGGCCGCCCTGCCGATGCTGCAGGCGCCGCTCATTACGCGCGGCGCCTCGCCGAAGGAGAACGTCGCGCCAATGTCGTCCGGGCGCTGGTGCTGTCGAACGAGTTCACGCGCCGCTGGCGCTCGGTGCCGCGAGACAGCCAGCTGTGCGAGCTGGCGAATCCCGCGAAATGGGACAACGACGAATGGCTCGCGATCCTCCGCAGTCTCGGCCTGTCGGACGAGAAGCTGCTGATGCACCGCAAGCCGTACGAGTTCGCGCAGTTGATCTATGGCTGCCGCCGGCTCGGCGCCCTGCGCGAGGATTCGGTGGTGTTGAGCGTCGGCGCCGGGCACGAGCTGGTGCTCTACTGGCTGGCGAATCATGCGCGCCGCGTCGTCGCGACGGACATGTACGAGGGGGTCTGGCAGGCGGTCCAGGGCCGCGAAGGCGATCCCGATGTGCTTCGGCGACCGGAGCAGTACGCGCCGTTCGCCTATCGCCAGGAGGCGCTCGACTTCATGAAGATGGACGGGCGTCAGCTCGCGTTTCGGCCCGGCTCGTTCGACATTGCATATTCGTTGTCGTCGATCGAGCACTTCGGCGGCGTCGACGGCGCGGCGGCGACCATTCGCGACATGGGCCGCGTGCTGAAGGCTGGCGGAATCCTGGCACTGGCCACCGAGTACGTGCTCGCCGGCCCGCCCCACGAGGAAACGTTCCAACCGTCGGAGATTGCCGCGCTGGTCGGGCAGCCGGGGCTCGAGCTGGTCGAACCGATCGACGACCAGGTGTTCCGCCGCTACCCGGTGACGCCAGTAGACCTCTACCGCGAGCCGTACCAAACGCCACACATGGTCGTGCGCTTCAACGACACCGTCTTCACGACGGTGATGATCTTTCTCAGGAAGACCTGAGAATCGACCTCAGAGCAGGTTGATGAGACCAGGTTTCTAGTTCTGATCGCTCCTGGCGTCAGGCGCGGCCGCGATGCGAAACCGTAACTGTGCACCCAGGTTCCGGTAGTCGGTTGCCTGCGGATTCATCAGATGCGGGATGAACCCTTCGGTCGAGTGCGTCGTCATCAGGTAGCAGTAGTCGTTCAGCCCCGGCACGCCGGCCGCAGGGACCTCGAAGATCTCGGTCCTGCCCGGTTGCAGCGTCACGGATACCGGACCGCTTCCGATCGCCACGGTGAGCACCGTTCGAATGGGCGACTCGGCTTCGACAACCAGATGATGAACCGGCTGTACCGTCCGGACGATGATGTCGGCGCGCCCGGCACCCGATACCCACATGCCCAGCGGCTCGGGAGGCCAGGCGTTCTGGTCGAGGAAGTACAGCAGCATGCCCATATCGTCTTCGGGACCGTAGTGCACCCGTCCCCGCAGTGGCTGGGCCAGCCGCACCGGCAGATCGTTCGCCATCGTCACCTCGACGGGAAGCCGGCGAGCCGGACCTTTCTCCGTCATCTGCCAGGTGAACTTCGCTGCCACGAACGGGTTGACCAGCATCTTCGCCGTGAACAAGGCGCCGCCGATCCACGCAATCATCCCCGGGGTAACCGAGAAGCCGGGGGGCATCAGGAACAGGAGCGCGGGGTAGGCGCTGAAGAAGTATCGATTCCCGGGCGGGCCGCCGCCCCCGCTCCAGGTCCAGGGGAGGACGAGCAGGAGCAGGACAGCCGAACCGGACAAGGCGGCAAACGTGAGGAGCCGCCACGAGTCGCGACGCGAGCGCGACAACAGCCACGCCACAATCGCGACCACGCCTGGGAAGAAATACGGCACGAAGCCGAAATGCCGGCCCCAGACGAAGTATCCGAGGTTGCGTGCGAAGCGTGCGGGCAGCTCGTCGTCGGTGAGCGCTTCCTGCTGCGCGGCGCCACCGGTGGTCACAACCCCTCCGCGAGCGTCCCAGGTTGCGTCGGGCGCGTCGAACGGAAAGCGCGTGTAGAAGGTCTTGCGGTCGCCGCCCTGGTAGTTGAACTCGCCGGACACGGCCGCCGTGAGCGCGAAAAACGCCAGAGCGACGACCACCGCCGTGCCGCCCACCGTCAGGCCCCACATCCACCGGCGACGGCTCCAGGCGAGGGCGACCATCGGCGCAACCAGAACCGCAATCGGCAGCGGCTTGGAATACGTGCCGATGCCAAGGAGCACCGCGGCGCCAATGTCGGTCCATCGCGAGGCGAACCGCGACTGCGGCGCGACCTCCTTATAGAGCCACAGGAAATAGGCGACCAGCACGAGGGTGAAATTCAGGACCTCGGGCATCAGGAACACGCCGTACACCGGCAGCACGGACGCCCCGAAGAACGCCGTCGTGAAGACGGCCGCACGCGCGGGCGATGACTGCGCGGCGAGGAACGCGTAGCCGGCGGCGCCGGCAATCGCCAGCAGCAGCACGTGCAGGAGCAGCAGGCCGTTCAACCCGAAGCCGCGCACGAACGGGGCGGCGATGAGCGGATAGATCAACGCCTTGCCGAAGTACAAGCGGCTCTCGTCGGGGTCCTGCCGCTTGGCGATGTGCACGAAGGGAAACGGCCCACGGATCCGTATTCTCAGCACCTTGCCGCGCTTGAGAAAGATCCCTTCAGGACCACTGTGATACAGGCCGGCGAAGCGCTCCAGATCCTTGCGCTCGAAAGCGAGATCGCCGTCGTAGGCGGCGCTCAACGCGCCGGCGATGTAGGTCGATTCGTCGCTCTTGACGCCGTAGCCGGTCCGCGGCACGTCCACCGACATCGCGATCGCGCCGGCGAGGACGAAGAGGATGAAGCCGAGCACGGCGGGTCCGCGGTGCCGGGCGAGAACGTCGGCGACCATCAGGAGACGGGGTCCGAGGTCAGGAACGAGAAGTCGGCGCGCACCAGGCGCCGGCGCCTTCTGCTCCGTGGCAGTTCGTGGAGCACCGTGTAGAGCCGCTCCATCTTTCGCACGAACGCGTCGATGTCGTACTGCTGCCCGGTGCGACGGGCCTGCTCGGACAGGCTGGCGCGAGCTTCGGGGTGATCGATGGCCCAGACAATCTTGTCGGCGAGGGCGTCGGCGTTCCGTCGGGGAACGATCACGGCGTCATGATGATCGGTCAGGATGTCGAGCAGTCCGTCGGCGTCTGTCGCGACAATCGGCTTGCCCATCGCGAGCGCCTCGAACGCCGTGATCGGCGTGCCTTCCCACAGCGACGGGAAGACGCTCAGGTCGAACGCCGACAGCGTGGCGGCGACGTCACGCCTGAAGCCGCCGAACACGACGCGATCGGCCAGCCCGAGGCCGGCCGCCTGCGCCTGGAGCTCGCCGAGGAGCGGCCCCTCCCCTACCAGGAAAAACCGCGCCGTCGGGCGCGTCTGAAGCACCCGGGCAGCTGCGTCGATGAGAAACGAGTTCCCCTTGGACTCGTGCAGGCGCGTGATTGTGCCCACCGCGAACTCGCCCGGCCGGATCCCCAGCTCGGCGCGGGCGACAGCGACCTCCGCCGCTGTTCGAGGCCGGCTGAACTCATCGAGAGGCACGCCGAGGTAGACCACCTTCACCATCGCTTCAGGGATCAATCGCGCCTGTACGACGAACTCGGCCGTACTTCTCGAGACCGCGATCGCGATGTCAGTGAACGGTGCGAGGGCGCGGTCGGCGATTTTCTGGAACCAGGGCGTGTCGGTGAGGTTCGCGTGCTCATGGACGATCGACGGGATGCCGCGAATGGCCCCGGCAACCCGTCCGAAGGTGGTGGCGCCGTATCCGTGCAGGTGAAGTACGTCGATCCGCTTCGCATCGACAATCCGCAGGAGCGCGGCGAGCGTTCCCGGGTCGAACTTGGAGCGCCCGAGATATGTGATGTCGATGCCGAGCGAGTCAAGGGTCTCTTCCGACACGTCCTTCCTGCGGAGGCTTACCAGCGACACCAGATATCCCCGGGGATCGAACCGTGGGATCATCCAGCTGAAGAGCCGTTTGACGCCGTGCATGCGCGATCCCTCCCAACCGAGGTGATCGCAGACCTGCAGAATCCTGAGTGGTTCGTGTGCCACGGACGCTTATCTTGACACCGCGGCGCCGGCCCCGTACACTTTCGCTCTCTTTTTCCAGCCTTCGTTCGCGGCAGGAACCCCAGTCCGGCCGCTCATTTTGTCGCTGTACATAAAGGCTTTTGGCTCGCCGGCCGATACGTCGGCTGCGAGCATTCTCGCTTTCGGCCGCCGTGCGCTGCCAGGGTTTTCGACCATGAAGAGACTGATTGAACTGCTCGCGCTGTCTGCGGTTGTTTTCGCCGCCGGATGCGCCGCCGAGAAGAGTGAGAACCCGCTGAGCCCGACCATCGCCGGACCGATCCCGGGGGTCGAGATCTCTGCACCGAAGACCATCGAGCCGGGACGTGGACAACTCATCGCCGTCGATCGCCAGCCGCTGACGCTGCTGCTCGAGAATGCCGCTTCGAACGGTCCGCGCCCGCTCACCTACGCGTTCGAGGTGGCGACCGACGCCGGCTTCAGCAACAAAGTCTTCACCCGCGACGCCATCGCCCCGGGCGATGGCGGGCGCACGGCTCTCCGGTTGCCGGACGCCCTCGGCACCGGCCTGAGCTACTACTGGCGCGCGAAAGCGGAAGACGGCGCCAACACCGGTCCCTACTCGTCGGCGGCAAACTTCAACGTCTTCACGCCGGTCGTCATCGACGTGCCGGGGCTGATCGCGCCGATCAACAACGTCAGCGTGCCCGACCTGACGCCCGAGTTCCGGCTGCGCAATGCTCCTCGAAGCGGCCCGGCCGGTCCGATCACGTACACGCTCGAGCTCGCCGACAACGATGCGTTCGCCAGCAAGTTCGCGGTCTGGCAATTCGACGAGCATCCGGAGGAGACCAAATTCGCCGCGGTCGCGAGCCTGCTCCCGGGACGTCCGTACTTCTGGCACGTCCGCGCCTCCGACAGCAACGCCGTCGGACCGTGGTCTGCCACCCAGGTATTCCGCACACCAGTGCCGGCGATCGGCGCGCCGCCGCCGCCCCCAGGCAACTCCTGCCGATCGTCGACGACCGAGCTGAACGTCGTCGAATGCCGCCGCAGCCAGTTCGGCTCGCACATGTCGGACAGCCAGTTGGTCACGTTCCTTCAGCGTGTCGCCGGCGACCTCAACGCGGCCGGTTTCGGCCGCGGACCGTTCGGCCTGCTGAGAAAGACGAGCGGCGCGAACTGCAACGGCTACTCGTGCGACATCATCTGCGCCGGAAGCGGCACCGGCCAGCGGCAGTGGGATGTGCTCGGCGACTCGGACGGCGCCCAGACACCTGCCTGGAACGGGCCCCATGTCTATCCGAATATCAGGACCGACTCGTGCCTCGTGCCGTAGAAGAGGCCGTAGAGAGGCAGATGAGGGCTCGACCACGGACCACACGGAGCGCACCGGACACCTGGAATGGTCTCGGAGCGCTCGGTGTGCGCGACCAAGTGGCTCGCTGTTACACGGCGGAAGCGCTCTCTTAGAACAAGCGGACCCGCACGCCGCCGCCGATGTGCAGCCCCCCGGTGTTGTTGTCCGGGGCCGATGGCAGGTCTGCCGAGGCGGTCACGTACCTCAGGAATCCGCCGACGCCGTAGCGCGGCGACAGCGTGTAGCTGACATCGGCGCCGACGTGAACACCCTTCGCCGTCGCGGTCTCGCGCCCGACCGACAGGTTCGCAGTCTGGGTGCCGGGCGGGACGTTGAGACCCTGGCTGACGTCCTGGGACAGCCGCACGAACGACGGTCCACCGCTGACGGCGAGATCGACCCGGTCGGTGAGCGGGTACGCCCAGACGATTTGCGGATGGAAGCCGACCTCGCGGCGCTTCAAGTCCTCGATGCGGCCGCTCGTGGTCAGAGGGCGATCGAAGAAGGTCGGATGCGGAACCGTCGCGATGTAGTCGGAGTGTTGGGTGTCGCCGAACGAGGTGACGGCCAGCGCCGCGAAAAAGTCGCCCCAGATGCGGTAGCCGGCACTGACGTCGAACAACGCGCCGCCGCTGACCGGCGTCGTCGACGCCAGGGTTGCTGTCTCTTCGTACACGGAGTCGCTGACCACCGCATCGATCGATCGATCCGCCAGCTGCGCGCCGAAGTTCACGTTCACGAAGAATTTCTCGGTTGCGGGCGAAGGCGCCTGCGCGGCTGCCGGCGCGGCGCTCACGGCAACTCCGGTGATCAGTCCCAACATGGCCATCGTCTTCTTCATCTAGGTCCTCGTACGGTTGTGTGATGAACGCGCGGATCGGAACGTCACCGCGCCGAGCGGTGCGATCGTAGCATGGCCGCGTCTGGTTTCCCGTTTCTGGATTTGGGTTCCACGCACGCTGTATCATGCCCCCCTCGCTCATTCACGCTGAGGTGCCCACGATCGCTCGTTCGTCCTGGAGTTCGAAGACCATCCGTATCGCGGTGGCCGTGGCGCTGACCGCGGTCATCGTGTGGCGCACCGATCCGTCGGCTGTGCTCGCGGCAACGTCGAACGCTCGCGTGTCATGGCTCATGGCCGCGGTGCTGCTGGTGCTGCTCGATCGATCCCTGATGGCCTACCGCTGGATCGTGCTGGTGCGCGTGTTCGAGGCCGCGGATCGGGTGTCGCTGTCCGCGCTGCTGCGTGTGTTCTTCGTCAGCACGTTCGTCGGCACGTTTCTCCCGACGAGCGTCGGCGCCGACGCGGTGCGCGCCTACGGTCTTGCCCGTGGACACTCCACGGCGGCGCGGTCGGTCGCGTCGGTGCTGATGGACCGGTTGTTGGGTGTCCTGTCGCTGCTGCTGGTGGCGCTGGTGGGACTCGCCTTCGCGGGCGATCTGTTGCACGAGTCAGCGGTTCTTGCCGGCATCGCACTGACCGCCATCACCTGCGCGGCCGGCGCGAGCGCGATTTACAGCGAGCGCGTCGCCGCCGTTGCCGCGCGCCTCCTCGGCGTGATCCCGCTGGCGGCCGTAAGGCGGGTGGCGGTCAACCTGACGACCGCGGTGCGGACCTATGCGCCCCGCCACGGGACCGTCGCCGTCGTCCTGGCCGGATCGATCGCCGTCCAGATGATCCGCATCGTTCAGGCATACACGCTCGGCCTCGCGCTGGACCTCCGGCTGCCGTTCACGACGTACGTCGCCTTCGTGCCGATTGTTCTCCTCGTCATGTTGCTGCCGATCACCGTGTTCGGTCTGGGCACGAGCCAGCTCGCGTTCGCGGCGCTGTTCGCCCGCGCCGGGGTGCCCGCCGGCCCGGCGGTGGCGCTCTCGTTGCTCTTCGTCGGGCTCGGCGTCGTCGGGAATCTGCCGGGCGCGTTTCTCTACGCCACCGGCGGCGGCCGGCACCCGAAGGAAGCGGCCGGGTGAGCTCGAGCCCGACACGGTGGATCGCGATGTCGTCGTCGCTGTTCCTGGCGGGACTTGCGATCGCCTCGGGCGGGACCGGCCTTCTCTACGCGCCGGTGTACGTGCTGGCGATTGCGCCCGGGATTCTCCTCGGGCGTCGATTGGTCACGCCGCCGGCCGCCGGTTCCATCGTCGGCGGCGTGGTCGGATACGGGTTGGTGCAGCTCGCCCTGTGGCTGCCGATTTTTCTCGGGCAGCCTTCGCGTCTCGCCTTTGGCGGCGTGTGGCTGCTGCTCGCGGCAGTGGTTGTTCTCGTGTCTCGAAGGGTGCAGCGCCCGGTCCTGACGCTGCCGGCCTGGGGCGCCGGGGATCTGCGCGCGCTCGCGCTCACACTGTTGCTCGTTCCGCTCGTGATGACGCCGCCGTACCGGAATCTCGGGGCGGCTGACGGGAACGGCACCCGCTGGTATCGGGCGTACTTCACGGCCGACTTCGTCTGGCACACGGCACTGGCCGGCGAGCTCGGTCGGTACGATGTTCCACCCCGGAACCCCTACCTGGCGTCACAGGATCTTCACTACTACTGGACCTACTTTCTCCTCCCGTCGGTTGTGGCCCACGAAATACCGCCTGCCTTCGGCGACGTCCAGAGCGTGCTGAAGGCCAACGCCGTGCTGTCGGCGGGTCTGTTCATGGGCATGTTCTTCCTGTTCGCGCGCAGCGCGGTACCGAGCGGCACTATCGCCGCGGCAGCCCTCGGCCTGGGCGTGCTCACCGCTAGCGCCGAAGGCACCCTGGTCCTCGAGCAACTGTGGCGGCAAGGGGCGCCGCTCCGCCTGGTCGAGGACATGAACATCGACGCCATCACGAACTGGCAGTTCGGCGGGCTGCGGGTGGACAATGTGCCGCGCAGCCTGTGGTACACGCCGCAGCACGCCTTTGCCTGCGCATTGGGGCTGGTCGCGGCGCTCACGGTTGCGACAGCAGGCGCGGCCGCCTCGAACGGCGCCATCTGGCTCGCCGGCACGGCTCTGGGGCTCGCCACCTGCTTCAACCCGCTGCTCGGTGGGGTCTTCTCGCTGCTTTATGGGCTTGGCGTTGTCGTCGACCACTCGAGGCAGCCGCGCCTCCTGACCTGGCTGCGCCACGCGCAGGCGGCGATCCCAGTTGCGCTCGCGCTCGGCTGGGCGGCCCTGAACGAGGTGGCGGAAGGCGCCGGCAGTGCGGTCACGATCGGATTCACGGGATTCGCCAGGCGCAACACCACGACCTCGCTCCTGCTCTCGGTCGGGCCGATGCTGATTCCAGCCCTGGCCGGCCTATGGCCGTGGCGGCATCTGCCCGTGCAGCCGCTTCGCGTCGCCTCGATCGGCACCGTTCTGGCGTTGCTGCTGATGCACTTCGTCACCCTGTCGGAGGCGTCGTGGGTCGGCTTCCGGGCGGGTCAGATCCTGCTGCTGATGCTGCCCGTCTTGCTCGCGCGGCCGTTGTGGGCCCTGTCCCGCCGGCGCCGATGGCCCGCCGCGGCCCTGGCGCTGCTGGTTCTGGCGGCGGGCCTGCCGACGACCATCATCGACACCTACAACGCGCAGGACATCTCGAATCGCCGCCAGGGTCCGGGCTTCCACTGGACACTCCCGGTACGCCCCGCGCAACAGGAGGCGTTTGCCTGGGTGCGCGCGAACCTGCCGGAACACGCCACCTTGCAGATGGAGCCGATGTTGCGTGGCCGCGAGCACTGGAGCCTGATCCCCACCTTCGCGCAGCGCCGGATGGCGGCGGGACTGCCGATCTCGCTGCTGCCGATGCGTGAATACGACACGGCATCCTCCGAGGTGGAGCGGCTGTACCGCACCGCCGACAGCCGTGAGGGCTGGCAGCTCGCCCATGGACGTGGCATCCAATATCTCTATGTCGACCGTGAAGACCGCGCGGCATATCCGGAGGGGGTGGCGAAATTCCAACCGCCTTACTTCGAGCGGATCTTCCAGCAGGAAGATGTCGAGATCTACAAGGTACTGTGATTCAGCCGTTCCTGAAGCGCACGAACGTGCGCATGCCGGTCACCCAATCCCGCCAGCCGATCTTTTTTCCTTCTTCGCGCGAGCGCGGGTAGTAGCGCACCGGGACTTCCGCAATCCTGAGCCCACGCGCCAGTACCTTGGCGGTGATTTCGTGGTCGAGCTCGAAGCCGCTGGTGCGCAGATCGAGAGACGTCAGCACCGCGCGTGGGAACAGCTTCAGCGCGGTCACGGTGTCGGTGAGGTAGGTGCCGGTGCAAAGCCGGCATACCAGGCTGAGACTGCGCCCGCCAAGATACGCAGCCCGCGACTGCCCGGGATGCCGCCCGGTTCCGATGTAACGGCTGCCGTACACGACGTCGCCCCGGTGCTCCAGTATCGCGCGCATCATCGGCACGTAGTCACGCGGGTCGTACTCCAGGTCCGCGTCCTGGATAATCACGTAGTCGCCGGTGGCGAGCTCGAGCCCGGCTCTCACCGCCCGTCCCTTGCCGCCGTTCACCGCCATGCGGTGGAGGCGCGCCGAAGGGAATCCTGAGACGATGTCCGCCGTCCGATCGCGCGAACAGTCGTCGACGACGATAATCTGCTTGCCGACGTCGAGCGTCTGCAGATCGACGGCGTGAATCTGTTCGAGCAGGGTGCCGATGAAGCGTTCTTCGTTGAACGCCGGGATCACGATCGACAGCGTGAGCGTCATCCGAGCCGGCCGCGGCCGCTCGCCAGATGCGCCTCGATCCTGGCCAGGTCCTCAGGAGTATTCACGCCGACTGTTTCGATTGCCGAACAGCCGTCCACCGCTTCGACGCGCCTCCGGGACGCGAGCCAAGGGATGAACGGCAGGAAATTGCGCTCCCCTGTTCCTCCATCAGCGGACGCCTGGCAGGAGAAATCCGCAAGATCCGTCAGGTACGCCTCCAGCGACAAATCGAACAGCCCCATGTCGGTCTCACCCCGGTCGGGCATGACGTCCCCTTCGCGGCGCTGGCAGACCCGCACGATGCGACCGCCGGCGTCACGCTGGAAGTGGATGTACGGGTCGTCCACCATCAGCGTCGGCAGGACCAGCGGTG
>WHSN01000234.1 GCA_009380045.1 Luteitalea sp. | reverse complement strand
GGCGCCAGGACCAGCGCCACATCGTTGAACCCGCCCTCCATGTCGAACGCGCTGGCGAGCGCCTGGCGCTCCATCCAGAACGTGCCGAACCGCCGGTTGTCCGGCACGATTTCGCCCGGCCTGATGCTGTAGACGTGCTCGGGCGAGAGCGCGACACCGACAATCGTGAGGCGGCGCAGCCGGCCGTTGACGACGGCGCCAACCTGAGCGCCCAGCGCGAGCCGGTTGGCGGTGACGAACGCCTCGCTCGCCAGCACTTCGTCGGGGCGGCCGGGTTCGATCCACCGGCCACCGCGCAGAAAGACGTCGTTGACCGGCGGCCGCCGCCCGGCGTCAATCGAGATCAGCAGACCGGTCGCCGGCTCCGCGAGCCCTTCCACGTCGAGCGTGACCGAGGCGACGACGCGCGTGACCATGGCAGCCACGCCTGGGATCGCCGCGATGCGGTTGTCGATCGACGACGGCGCGCGCTTCAGCGAGGCGAAGACGTCGGCAAAGCGTTGACGCTCGTAGTAGGCCTGCTGGGTTCGCCGGAGCGAATCGTGGTTCGACAAGTACATGACGAACATCGCGACGCCCGCCGCCACCACCATGGCAATCGCCAGCGCCTGTCCCTTCATGGCGACCAGGTCACGCAGGAGCTTGCGGTTAAGCGCGGAAAGCAGCATCGGTCACCAGGAAAGCTCGCGTGGCGAACGCTTGTCGGTGCGTTCTTCAATGGCAGTGATCTGGCCGTCAGCGAGGCGGATGACATGGTCGGCCATCGCCGCGATCGCCGCGTTGTGGGTAATGACCACTGTCGTCGTCCCGAGCTCGGCATTGACGCCCGCCAGAGCCTCGAGCACGACGATGCCGGTGGAAATGTCGAGGGCACCGGTCGGTTCGTCGCACAGCAAGACCGAGGGACGCTTGGCGATCGCCCGGGCGATCGCCACCCGCTGCTGTTCGCCGCCCGAGAGCTGGGCGGGGAAATGGCTGCTCCGCCCTTGGAGGTTGACGAGGCCGAGCGCCTCGTCGGGTGTCATCGGCTCGTCCGCGATCTCGGTGACGAGCGCGACGTTCTCGCGGGCGGTGAGACTGGGAATCAGATTGTAGAACTGGAACACGAAGCCGACATGACGGCGGCGGAAGGCGGTAAGCCCAGCCTCGTCAGCAGCTGTCAGCTCCGTGTTCCGGTACATCACACGGCCGCTCGTGGGCACGTCCAGTCCGCCGAGAATGTTCAGCAGCGTCGATTTCCCCGATCCCGACGGCCCGAGGAGGACGACGAACTGCTTTTCATGAAGCGAGAGGGTGATGTGCTGGAGCGCACGAATCTCCACCTCGCCCATGCGATACACCTTCGAGAGATCTCGGACGTCGAAGACCGGCGTGCTCATGGGCGATCCGATCGTGCGCGCATCGAATCTGGAAATCCCATCAAGGCCGGGGCCAGGCGCGCGTCCGCGCCAGAGTTGTTTGTTCCACAGTGCATCATCTTACGGAAGTGCTTCCCGCAGCTTGCGACTCGCGCCCGATCTCACCATGAGTGGCTTCCGGCGCTCACGGTGCGACTTCCCGAGCACGAGCTCGTCACGCCGGATACCATGGTCACGACGACAAGGAGGATAGAGATGAGGCAGGTCACATCTTCGTTGCCCGCGCGGGACCAGATGGACAGCCCGCGCCTCGTGCTGCGGGATGGCACGGTCGCCTCGGTGCGCCTGGCCGAGCCCGGCGATCACGCGGCGATCCGCCGTTTCTTCCACGATCTGTCGCCAGGTTCCAGGCGGATGCGGTTCTTCACGCCGTCAGAACCGTCTGAGAGCTTCATTGACACGCTCGGCGACAACAGCGACCCGTCCCGCGCAGTGACGCTGCTCGTTCACCGTTTCCGTGGCGACGACCTGCGCCCGGTGGCGGTGGCGTCGTACATGGCGGTCAATCAGAAAAGCGCGGAGGTCGCCTTTGCGGTTGACGATACATATCACGGCAAAGGGCTCGCCACCACGCTCCTCGAACGGCTCGCGGTCCTGGCGGCACACCGCGGGTTCGAGAGGTTCGAGGCATCAACGCTGGCGGACAACACTCCGATGTTGGACGTCTTCAGGGATTCCGGCTTCGAAATCCATTCCAAGACCGCAGCGGGCGTGGTCGATCTGCGGCTCTCCCTCACACCGTCGGCTGAAGGCGTCCGTCGGGCCGAAGAGCGGGACCGCCTGGCCACGGCACTCTCTCTCCGGCCGCTGCTCGTTCCCACCGCCGTGGCGGTGATTGGCGCCTCGCGCGACCGGTCCAGCATCGGCCGCCGGGTGTTCGACGCTCTCAGCGCCGCTGGCTTCGCGGGGTCGATCTACCCCGTCAACCCCAGCGTCGAGGACCTGGGCGGCCTTCGTTGCTACGCGACGGCGCGGGATCTGCCTCCTGGCGTGGATCTCGCGGTGATTGCCGTTCCGGCCCCGGCCGTGCTCGCGGTCGTGGACGACTGCGCCGCGGCCGGCGTGAAATCGCTGGTGGTGATCTCCGCCGGGTTCGCCGAGAGCGGTGACTCCGGGCGCGAGCGCCAACAGCAGCTGGTTGAGCGTGTGCGCAATTACGGCATGCGGATGGTCGGTCCCAACTGCATGGGCGTCCTCAATGCATCCGCCAGCGTGCGATTGAACGCGTCGTTCTCGCCGATCATGCCGCCGAGCGGACGCGTCTCCCTGCTGTCCCAGAGCGGGGCGCTCGGCATCGCCATTCTCGAGCTGGCCGGTCAGCGCCAGGTCGGCATGTCCACGTTCGTCAGCGTCGGGAACAAGGCGGACGTGTCGGGCAACGACCTGCTGCAGTACTGGGAAAACGATCCGACCACTGGCGTCATCCTGCTGTACCTCGAGTCGTTCGGCAACCCGCGCCGCTTCGCCCGCATCGCCAGGCGAGTCGGTCGCACCAAGCCGATCGTCGTGGTCAAGGCAGGACGGACACGCGCCGGATCGCGCGCGGCGGGGAGCCACACGGCCGCCCTCGTCGCGGGCGAGGTTGCAGTGGACGCGCTGTTTCACCAGTCTGGTGTCATCCGTTCCGACACGATCGACGAGATGTTCGACATCGCCGCGTGCCTCGAGGAACAGCCGCTGCCGAACGGACATCGCGTCGGCATCGTCACCAATGCAGGAGGCCCTGGCATCCTGGCCGTTGACGCGTGCGAAGCAGCCGGGCTCACCGTCGCCGAGCTCTCCGGCACGACGCGCGCCCGGCTCGCCCAGTTCCTGCCGCACGAGGCGGGCATGGCCAATCCGGTGGACATGATTGCGTCCGCCGGACCGGCCGAGTACCAGCGGGCGATCGAGACGGTGATGACCTCCGAGGATGTAGACTCGGTCCTGGTGATCTTCACCCCGGTCGATCGCCGCACCACCCCGCAGATCGTGGACGCCATTCGCGCCGGGATCGCCTCGGGTCGGCAAGGTGGAACGACCGACAAGCCTGTGCTGGCCTGTGTCATGGCGGACCCTGGTGTGCTCGCCCCACTGATCGTCGGCAGCGAGAAGGTGCCGGCCTATGCGTTTCCGGAGAATGCCGCGCGAGCGCTCGGCAAGGTGGCCGCGTACGCGCGCTGGCGCGGCCAGCCGCCGGCATTGTTCTGGAGCTTTGATGACATCGATCCGGGCGAGGCGAGGGACGTCTGCCGCAGCGTGCTCGAGCACCGTGGCGGCGACTGGCTGACGCCTGACGAGACCCGCCGGGTGCTGAACGCCTTCAACCTGCCGCTGGTTCTCAGCGTCCCGGTGCGCAACGCCGACGACGCCGCGGCGGCAGCGGCCAGCGTCGGATTCCCGACCGTGGCGAAGCTGCAGACGCGGGGCCTGCTGCACAAGAGCGAGGTTGGGGCGGTGCGGGTGGGGCTGTCATCGGAGCCCGCCGTTCGCGCCGCATTCGGCGAGCTGAGCGCGCTGGCCGCGGCCGAGGGGATCACCGATCCTGGTGTCGCTGCAGGCGTGTTTCTGCAGCCGACGATCGCCGGCGGAGTCGAGACGATGGTTGGCGTCACCGACGATCCGCTGTTCGGTCCGGTGGTCGGATTCGGTCTGGGGGGTATCCATGTGGAAGTGCTGGGTGACGTCCAGTTCCGGATCGCGCCGCTGACCGATCGCGACGCCGACGAACTACTGTCCGGCATCCGCGGCTTCAAACTGTTGCAGGGATTTCGCGGTCATCCACCGGCCGACATCGAGGCACTTCGTGAGCTCCTGCTCCGCGTCGCGCGACTGGCCGACGCCGTTCCGGAGATTGCCGACCTCGATCTGAACCCCGTCATTGCGCTGGCTCCGGGCCACGGCTGCCGCATCGTGGACGCGCGAATCCGCGTCGCAGCGCGCCGAGCGGCCCCCTCCAAGCCGGCGCCTCAGACACGGCCGTCCCCCACGGCCTGAGGGGGCTGCGCTGCCAGGTTCACGGCGGTGCCCAGGGCATAGGCTCGGTGAGGTTCGCCACAGGGAAATGCAAAGCAGGGCAATCACGCCAAAGCAGCTCCCTTAGCAGATGGGATGAGAAGGCTGGTCTCTTGAACGGGATGCATTGACGCTCCCATTGAATAGACGCACTCGAGGTGCATTCAAGGAGACCAGCCATGAAGAAGAATATCAGCACGACGGCTGTGATGAATACCGCGGTCTCTGTCGACGTCAACGCAGCGCAGCCCCAACCAGGTAAGGACCGCGGGGCCGCAGGCACGCCGCGGTATCAGGCGGTCGTGGGGTTGGATGTCGGCGATCGGCAGAGCCACTACTGTGTGCTGGATCTCGACGGTGGCGTGGTGGCGGAGGGAGCGCTGAAGACCACGGAAGCATCGTTGCGGGTACTGTTCGAGGGGAAGGGGCGGATGCCCATCGCCTTGGAAGCGGGCACACACTCGCCATGGATCAGTCGACTGTTGATCGGGCTGGGCCACGAGGTGTTGGTGGCGAATCCGAGGAAGCTGCGGCTGATTGCGGAAAGCGATGCGAAGCATGATCGCGCCGATGCGCGCCTCTTGGCGCGCCTCGCGCACGTAGGCCCGGCGCTCCTGTCGCCGATTCACACGCGATCGGTCCAGACGCAAATCGACCTGGCGATGATCCGAGCCCGCGAGGTGACCGTCCAGACACGCACGAGAATCGTGAATGCCGTGCGTGGGATGGTGAAGTCAACCGGCGGCCGGCTCCCTGCCTCACCGACGCTGACGTTTGCGCGGAAGGCCACGGAGGCCTGTCCGGAGGCGTTACGACCAGCGTTGCTGCCCTTGATCCGCCTGGTCGAGACCTTGACCGACGACATTGCGGCCTACGATCGGTTGGTGGTCGAGAAAGCGCGCGCGTACCCCGAGACGCAGGCTATTCAGACGATCCACGGCGTCGGCGCGCTGACGGCCGTGGCCTTCGTGCTGGTGCTGAACAACGATCGGTCTCGCTTCACGCGGAGTCGCGATGTCGGATGCTATCTCGGGCTCAAGCCGAAACAACGCGACTCCGGGATGCGATCGCCGCAGTTGGGCATGCCCAAAGCTGGCGACCCACTGATCCGCCGACTCGCCACGCAGAGTGCGCAGTACATCGTGGGTCCGTTTGGGCGGGACTCCGCCCTCCGCCGCTGGGGTCTCTCGCTGGCGAGCCGCGGCGGGAAGAATGCGAAGAAGCGGGCGGTGGTG
>WHSN01000060.1 GCA_009380045.1 Luteitalea sp. | reverse complement strand
CGTAGGGAAGCATCTATCTCGGTCTCGGCACCTCACTCAACCCCAGCACCGAGGGGCTCAGCCTTAGCGCTAACACAGCGCAGGTCGATCCAGAGAGAACGCGCAGCTACGAGGTCGGGACGAAGTGGGACATGTTCGGCGGCCGATTGGGCATGAACGCCGCCGCGTTCCGCACCGACAAGACCAACGCTCGCACGCCGGGCATCAATCCGGGCGATCCACCAACCGTTCTGGAAGGCGAGCACCGGGTGTCGGGTGTCGAAGTCGGCGCGACGGGCAGCATCACGGCGGGCTGGCAGCTGTTCGGCGGCTACACCTTCATGAGCAGCGAGATCGTCGCGTCGAACGACGGGAGGGAGATCGGCAACGAGTTCGGCAATACCCCAGACCATTCGTTCTCGCTCTGGACCAGCTACGCGCTGCCATGGGATGTCACCGTGGCGGGGGGAGCGCAGTACGTCGGTGACCGATTCAACAACAACCAGGGGACTCGCGTCGCGCCGGCGTATTGGGTCCTCGATTCGATGGCGGCGTACCGCATGAGCGATCAGCTCACACTGCGGCTCAATGGCCTGAATCTGGCCAACAAGCGGTATATCGATCGCGTCGGCGGCGGCCATTTCATCCCGGGGCCGGGACGGTCGGTGATGCTGACGGCAGACGTCGGATTCTGAGGCATTCGATGCTGCTTCAGATCCCCGGCGTATTGACCACGGAGCAGGTGGCGCACGCGCGCCGCCTGCTCGACTCAGCTGAATGGGTGGACGGCCGTGTCACGGCTGGCCACCAATCCGCGCGCGCGAAGGACAACCGGCAGGTGCCGGAAGGCCATCCGGTCGCGCGCGAGCTCGGCGACCTGATCCTCACGGCGCTGCAGCGCAACTCGCTGTTCATCTCCGCCGCGCTGCCGCTGCGCGTGTTTCCGCCGCTGTTCAACTCGTACGAGGGTGGACAGTCGTTCGACAACCACGTGGATAACGCGATCCGCCAGCTGCCGGGCGCGGCCCTGCGCATCCGCACGGATCTCTCCGCCACGCTATTGCTGGCGAACCCGGACGAGTACGACGGCGGTGAACTGGTCGTCGAGGACACGTACGGCGTGCACGCGGTCAGGCTCCCGGCCGGGCACATGGTCCTGTATCCGTCAACTAGCCTGCATCACGTGCGGCCCGTCACCCGTGGCGCCCGCATCGCCTCGTTTTTTTGGCTCCAGAGCATGGTGCGCGACGACGGCAAGCGGACGCTCTTGTTCGACCTCGATACGGCGATCCAGCGGCTCAGCGCCGATGCGCCCGAGCATCCGGCCGCGGTGCAGTTGACGGGGGTGTATCACAATCTGCTGCGACGCTGGGCAGATCTGTGAGATCGCATGCACGCGGAGCTCTTGGTTGCCGCGCGGCGACGGGTGATGCCACCACGCTGCGAGCGCCGAACGGTTCGCGTGATCACGAAATCGCGAAGGTCAATGATGGCCGCGGCTAATAGTCCGTTGGACGTTCTAGCGCTGAAGCCCGCATTCGGATTCGTCGCGACATGCCGCGACGGCTGCATTCACGTGTCGGTTGGCGACGTGGTGTTGCAGCTCGGGACAGCCGAGTACTGGACGCTGATGGAGATGCTGTCGGAAGCGGCGAGGCGTTTGGCGGTAGCAGATCCAGCACAGAGACAAGGCTGGGTCGAGGACTGAAGCTGTTGTACCTGGAGGATCCTCATGCTGCAAGGATTTGTCATCACGCTCCGTGAAGGGCTGGAAGCCTTTCTGATCGTCGCGATCAGTCTGGCCTACCTGCGCCGGACCGGCCGCGCGCATCTGGCACCGGCCGTCCATTGGGGCATCGCCGTGTCATTGCTCGTGAGCGGCGTGGCGGGCGTCCTGTTCCAGCGCGCGGCGAATCAGGCGCTCTGGGAAGGCGTCCTCGCCATCGCGGCGGCCCTCCTGGTGGGTTCGTTGATCGTGCATATGTGGCGTGCGGGGAAGACGATCAATCGCGATATCGAGCGCCGGCTCGAAGCCTCGGCCATCAGGCCGGCGAAGAGCGCTTTCGTCGGCGTGTTCCTGTTCACGGTGCTGATGATCACGCGCGAGGGTATGGAAACCGTGCTCTTCATCAATGCGGTGCTCTTCCAGGTGCAGTCAGTACTGGTGTTCACGGGTGCGGTAGGTGGTGTCCTGGCCGCCGCAGCCGTCGCGTGGCTCTGGTCGAAGCACGGCCACCGAGTCAATCTCTCGCGCTTCTTCCAGGTCACGGCGATCTTCTTGTCCATCTTCGTGATTCAACTTCTCGTGTATGGCTTCCACGAGCTGACCGAAGCCAACGTGCTGCCCTATAGCGAGGAGTTGCACTGGGCGACGGAGCCGTACGGACCCGACGGCCGCTACGGCCAGCTCCTTACATATCTCATGGTGCTGCTGCCGCTCGGATGGCTGGCAGCCACGGCCCTCACACGGCAAGCCGCGCACGAGCGCGGACCAGTCGCCGAGTGATCATCTACAGACGCGAAGGGGTACGCAAAATGATTCTCGTTGAAATGACGCATTGGCCGCTGGTCGTTGTGGGAGCCGTTCCGGATACGCGCGCCGAGGAACCGATCAGAGCCGTCGATGAGGATCGCCTCTGGTCCAGCGGTGATGTGCGGCTCGCCGTCGTCATCCGTGGTGACCACTCGCATGCGTGGATGGGCCAGCAAGAGGTGTTCAAGTGGTTGGATCGCCATCGCGATCGATTGTGGCGATGCGTGTTTCGTGTGGCGTGGATTTGCGAGGACGAGCCCATGCGCCGGAGCGCGGAGCGATGGCTGTCGCTAGTGGGGGACCGGCTATTTCGCGGCGACGTGACAGCGTTCAGCTCGGTTCGATCGGCCGTGTCGTGGCTCGCGACGGATGTGCCAGATCAGAACGAGTCGCGATCAGAGGGCATTGCGTCTGCGTGGGTCCGCCACGCGACCGGATAGAGGTTCATTTCAGTGCTCCTCGTCGTCATGGCGACACCGGCGCCGCCATGGTGATGCTTTGTTCTGCCGGAGGGGAGGGAGTGTGGATGAGCCACATGCGTGAGTCAGCGCACGACCATCAGTCGACGGCCGCCGAGTGGGCGGTGTACCAGTGCGTCAACGGATGCTGCACGTGAGGTTGCAACACGTGACGTTGACATTCAGTCCATGTGAGTTCACGCAGCTCGCGCACTTGGTTGACGAGGCGTGCGTTCGGCTCGGCCTACGCACTGCCGGCGCCGCGGTGCGACCGCACTGACGGTCTCGTGATGCTGGGCACAGCCGAACCTGCGGTCGTGCGGTCGATGCTGGCGGCCCTCTTCCTGTTTGGTTCGCTCGGCACGGCCGCCGAACTGGTGCTGCTGGAGCACAACGAAGACATCTGGCAGCTCGTTCCGCTGGTTCTCATCGGAATCGGCTGCGTGTCGCTGGCCGCGCTGACGCTCACGCGAGCTGGCGTGAGCGTCCGTGCGTTCCAGCTGGCGATGGTCTTGTTCATTGCCAGTGGCATCGCGGGCGTCCTGCTGCATTACGAAGGCAACGTGGAATTCGAGCTGGAGCTGCGACCCGGCGCCGCCGGTCTGGAGCTGTTCTGGGAAGCGATGAAGCGCGCCATCCCTGCGCTCGCGCCGGGCACGATGATCCTGCTCGGTGCGCTCGGGCTGGCCTGCACGTATCACTATCCGGCCGTGCGCCGGCCAAGGACGAACGGCGGCCGACCGTCGACCTGCGGATGCGCGCGCTGATCGGCGAGATGGCGGCTCATTTGCTGGCGCTGGCCCCGCTGAATGCGGAACTGGCGCAGCTCGAACAGCTCGGGTTCGTCACCATGCCGGTGACGCCCTGGCGGGAATTCGCCCCGGACGATTACCGTGGCGCCAGCCGCACCAATACCTGGATTCGCTCGGCCCGCGACGCGGGCATCCAGATCGACGAGTAGGTCGATGTTGGCGCAGACCGACGACGGCGGGAGGGCCAAAGCGGAGGCGAAGGCGAAAGCGGACAAGTGGGCACGCGACTTCGCGCACCAACTCAATCTACGTGTGATCCGGAAGGTTGGCGTGCAACGGGTGGCCGACATCAAAGCGGCGCGTGCGGCGGTTCGCCGCCAGGAGGAACTGACGACGCAACGGTTGCCAGATCTCTCCTGGCAGGTGCTCACGTGGACCAACTCGCTGACGTCCGCCGACCGGGTCGCTCGTCAGCGCATCGTCTCGGCGCGGTTCGGGATCATCCCGAATCGCCGGCAATACGACGTGGCGGCGTTTCGACGGCACATCGAGGTGCTCGCCACGAGCATGCGCACGACGGTCCGGTACGCCGCGCTGCCCGCCACGAACGCCTACGCCTTTGCGACGCTTCGGGAGGTGGAACTAGAACGCATCATCGACGAGGCGACGTACGTGACGGGACTCCATGAGCTCGGGCACGTCTTTCACGCCTGCCCCGGCGCCCCCGACCATCGGCGATCGCCGCAGCCCCATGGAAGTCCTACTGCTGCCGGTGTGAAATCACCGCGTGGACATTTGCCATCACGATGGCCCTTGACTGGACCCACGCGATGCACGAGGAGCTCGCGCGGTCCTTGGCTACATATCTGCCCTATGCGGACGACGATACCCGCCGTGACATGGGCGGTGGGTCAGCCCGAATGGCTTTTACCGGGGGGGCCGCGGTACGCCATGGTCACGGCTGATCGAGAGCTGCACTGCCGCTGGTGTGGGAAAGCGTTCCTGTACACCATCCGCGAGCAGGCACGCTTCGGGCGCCGCGGCTGGGCACCGCCCATCCGGTGCGCGATCCGCCGGGGCCGCAGCCTCGCGGTTGGCGGACGCGCGAAGGCCAACCACCGCAGGAGCGAAGTGATGGGACGCGAGAGTGGACGCTCCCGGCGGTGGGGTTCCAGCTAGGAACCCCACTCTGGACGATCTCGGTGCAATCGCCGGCGCCGGTCCCGTTCGTCAAGCTGTAGGAGGATTCCGGGAGCTCTCCGAAGGGTGCCGTAAGCTCAACAGTATAGAAGCTATAGTGGTCGCACGTCGCGACGTTCCTACATCGTGCGATTGCAGAGCCGCCCCGGGCTTGGTACGGTGAGAGGACCTATGCCCGATTCTGAGGTCGCTCCCGACAAAGACATGATCCTGCAGGTGCTCGTCACGAAGACCGCGGCGGGTTACGAAGCCCATTGCCTCCCGATGGACATCGTCACCGAAGCCGGCTCGGTCGAGCAGGTCATGAACGACATCGTGGATTTGATCACGGCCCAGTACCGGTACGCCCGCGACACGAACAATCTCGCCTCGGCCTTTGTCCCCGCGCCCGCCGAGGCATGGCAGCAGCTCGCGCACGCCAGACCCACAGGGAGTTTGCGGACGGTGGATCTCGGTGGCCACTCCGAGCACTGCGACAACCTCGGCCAGTCGCTCGCCGTTCAGGAACTCGACGTTACGCCAGCCTGATCAGTGGTCGGGCCGAAGGTACAGCCGCACCCAATTGCGTACCGCGAGCTCCGCAGTCGGCTCGCGATCTTTGGCGTCGTCGAAATTAAGGGTCGTGGCAAAGGCTCGGAGCGCCTATTCGTCAGAACGGATCCCGTCACCGGCCAGCATCGGTCCTATCCGATCAAGTGTCATAGCGAAGGCGATGACGTGGGCATGGGCACGCTGTGCGCCTGTCTCCGTCGCTTCGGCATCTCGCCTCACGAATTCTGGCTGTAGCGAGTAACTCGGTGACGGGTGTACGTACTCTCTGCCCTACATGAGCCTCTGGAGGTTGACTTGAGAGACACTGACTACGCTACGGAGTTGGTTCCACCAGCCGTCGTGGTGTTTCCCAGCGGGGACGAAGCACGGATAGAGCGTCTGCGAATCAAAGAGACTGGCGCCGTGGAGATACGCTTTTCATGGTGGAAGGACGGACGCATGATGATGCGCCCGTTAGACCTGAGTGAAACCGATCTGATGAATCTGATTGCGAAGGCCTTCCGTCAAGGTGTGCTCCTACCTGAGCGTGAATCAGTTTGAGGTTGCTCAGGGCATACCTGCCAGATTGGTCTGAATTGCCGCGAGATTTGACATGATGGCGTATATCACCGCCTGATTTTCTGGCGTTGACGGCAGGCGCTTGAGCAACGCGCCGATACCATTGACGGCTTTGAAGATTTCCGTACCAGAGAGGAGACACGGAAGATCGAGCGTGTTGCTCGATCATTGGCTCAGTCGGCGTGTCCGCCGTGAGTAGCGGTACTAGTACCGCTGAGCCAAGCTTTTGCCTGTCATACCGCCGCCTTACACCTTCCAACGACCGCCCGGCATCTTAGATGATGCATCCAGCCCACACGGGAAGTCACGCCATACACGCCTCGTTGCTCTTGTCGTATGATGCATCGCATGGAAGGAACCGTTAACCAGAGACAGCCGGGCACGTCCGTGTTGATCCTGGAATGTACGCCCGATCCCGCATATGGCCCGAACGTCCGGCACGGCCAAGTGGCGCAGCTATTCGATGGTTTAAACGGCGTGCTGGCCGCTCTGTATCAAGTGCGCTCCGAGACGACGATCGCGGCGAGGTTCGCCGAGGCGGACGTTATCTCGCTCGATCTGCATAGCCCGCTAAAAGATCGCGTTGTCATTGGTGAAACTTCCGGCCGATGTGGCCCGCGCCTTTGCAATGTCTTGTAAGTTCGTCATATTCTATGAGGCGGAACGGTCCTTGCGTGAGGCCAACGCCGCGTTGAAATGGCAGGAAGTACACAGTAAAGAACTAGAAAACGTGAAGGAAGCGCTTAAGCTTGTGAGCCAGCATCCGGAGCATCAAGAGACGGTACTGGCCGTGCTAATGGCTAAGATCGATGAGAATCGGGCCAAGATCGATGATTCAGGTATGCGGTTCACGAAAGTAGATTACCGCTAGCTTTTACCGAGCAAGCCCTTTCAAAAAGCCCATCCGACAATTTGCCTTGCCGGGCGGATGGTTTCTCCGCCTTGGGCGCGCGCTTAAACGTGACGCTTGTCTGTCTCGACGGTGGCGCGTCGATTTTTTCCCGTGACCGCGTCACAGTCACACGTTCGGTGGCATCGTGGTGATTAGCATGGGCAGATCAACCTCTCGAGCCCGTCGCCGCGGGCGGTTGCCGAAAGAGTCACAGGGTAGTAAAATACTACCGCCAGGAGCGGTGCATGGGAATGCCAGTGAAGCTGTCTGATGAGCTCGTCGCGTCGGCTCGAAAAGAGGCCGCCAGCACCGACCGATCGATCACCGGCCAGATTGAACATTGGGCCAAGATCGGGCGATCGGTCGAGACGGTGCTTCGCCACCAGGACGTCCAGGCACTGAAAGGGTCGCCAGCGGACGCCACGCTAACCGTCCCTGCGCGACGGGCCGTGCAGGCAGTGTTGGAGAGGCTGGTCACCGAAAAAAATAGAAATACGCTCGCGTCCCGCTTGAAGGCCGGCCGAGTCGTGTACCAGAGCGATCCTGCAGGTTCAGGACTGACCGAACGCGTAAGCCCTGATGGCACGCGCACGCTCGGTCGCCTCGCGAGTCGACGCTTCGTTCCCGCACGGGCGAACCGTTCGCGCGGTCGCTGATGGCGGATTCCGAGGAGACGCGGCAGGCGTTGCGCCGGCGCGTCCGCGCCGAGGAGCGACTCCTCCTCGTCGTCGCCGGTCCGAACGGGGCCGGCAAGTCGACGTTTGTCGAGACCTTTCTCAAGCCCACGGGCATTCTCGTGGTCAATCCGGACGAAGTGGCAAAGGGGTTGTCACCGGACACCCCGGAGGCCATCGCCTACGAAGCTGCCCGTGTGGCAGATACGTGGCGCCGTGATCTCGTGGCTCGAGGTGTTTCGTTCTGCATGGAAACGGTTTTCTCCGATCCCCATGGAGCCAAGCTCGACTTTCTCAAGGAGTGTCAGTCGCAGGGCTACGTCGTGACACTGATCTTCATCGGCCTCGACAGTGCCGATCTGTCGCGTGGGCGCGTGATGGAGCGGGTCGAAGCCGGCGGACATGATGTGCCCGACGAGAAGATTGCTGCGCGCTTCCCCCGCACGTTCACCAATCTGCGACAGGCGCTTTCCTTTGTGAACCAAGCATTGCTGTTCGACAACAGTTCAGCAGACGAGCCCTATCGGTTCGTGGCCGAGTTCAGAGACGGCAAGCGGAAACGCCGCAAAGGCTATCACCCGGCTTGGGCGGCGTCCCTGGATTAACCAGCGAATCCCAGACAGGCCGGTGTGGCGACTGATCCGCGTCGAGATACGGGCAGTCACAGCCAGCCACGCTCGCGAAAGCTCACGTAGCGGCCATCGCCAACGACGATGTGGTCGAGGACGTCCACGCCGAGCCACCTCCGGGCGTCGATCAGTCGTCGCGTGAGCGCCATGTCGTCTGGGCTGGGGGCCGGATCGCCGCTTGGGTGGTTGTGCGCCAACACAATCGTCGCGGCGTTCGCCAGAAGCGCAGTGGAGTGGAGCGTTCGCTCGGAGCGCAGTTTTACTTGGTGGCCGAAGGACTTCGCCGAGACGGTGTCGGTAACTTCTCCCGTGGAGTCGCGCGGCCTTCAGGTCTGTCGGCTGACCGCTTCGACGCCGATGGCGGTGCAGGACGCGGCCGCGCAGGAGATGACGGCGCTGCTGTGGCGGGCTCCGGGTCAGTCGACGTCGTGATCTGCGCGCGCGTTACTGGGCCCGTGGTTGTCGTGGTCTGTTGCGGGATGACCAGCGGCGAAGTTCTTTGATCTGACTCTCCGACTTGTCGAGTACGACGCTTATCTTGTAGTCGTCGTAACCTTTCTCATTCAAGTTCTGGACCACTGACCGCTGAATGGCGATTACATTGTCCTTGTCAAAGTAGTCTTCCAAGTCGCCGCCCTCGAACTCGACAGAGTCCCACTCCTGGTCCTTGTCCTGCCAATAATCTGCCGTGAGGCTTTTTCGGCCGTTATCGTAGCCCAGCAGACGTATGACGAGCCGAAGGGCGCGGTACAAGAACACGGAAGACGGATCGTCCGTTTGCTGTTTGATGAGATCCGAGATGGCTTCTATTTCGCCCATCAGGAGTTGCTTATGGCGAGCCGTCGTGTCCAAGGCATCCACATGACGGGTGAGCTGGCGGAGTGCCCTATTCAGCCAGCGGCGCCGGGCCTGGTCATCAGGGTGCCGATCAGCGATGTGCCGTGCCTCGTCACCGAAGAGCAGCCGCATGGTGAGCTCGAACTCGTACGGCGTGTCCGGGCCACCTCCGGACCGTTGGACAGGCTTTCTACGATGGCGCATGACGCGTCAATAAGAGCATGAACGTCTGCCCGCGTCCATTCCTGTGGGCATCAGTTAGGGCATCACGACTGGAGGGCTGAAGGCGAAAGGTCGCCGATTCTTTAGGAAAAACTGGAGCCGGCGATCCGGGTTGAACGGACGACCTGCTGATTACGAATCAGCTGCTCTACCACTGAGCTACGCCGGCTGGCGTGGGGATGGCCCGGCCGCGAACACCGGAGCCAGACATGTTAACACGCTGAGCGGTTTCCAGGCCGAGCGGTGGCCGCCGCGTCACAGCTTGCGCGCCCGTGCGTGGCTACTCGAGCGGGGCCGCGCGATTCCTGCGCTCGGCGCGCCGATACGCCCGGAGCTTATTTCACCGCTGCGTAATCCGCTTCACTGACCGGCTCAAGCCATTCGGTCGTCACGTTGATATTCACCGCCAGGTGCACGCCTCGGCTCCCCGGTGCCGCCCCGTGCCAGTGCTTCTCGCCCGGCGAGAACACCACTGCGTCGCCGGTCTCGAGATCGCGCGGCGGCTCACCGAGACGCTGCACGCGCACGCGTCCCTCGGTGATGAGCAGCCACTGAGGGCCGGAGTGCGTGTGCCAGTTGGTGCGCGCGCCCTCGTCGAACTGGACGTGGTACACGTGCACCGGCACGGCTTCCTCATCCGACGACAGGAGCTTGGCTCGCGCCGCGCCGACGAACGTCTTGGCATCCACCGAGTGGAACGGCGAGTCGCTGCCACGGAAGATCTTCATGCGCTTGGTCTACCTCTCAGATCAGTCGAACGGGGCCCCGGGCGGCATGTGGGCCGGTGGGGTAGGAGTGTCCGGGCGAGGGGTTCTTGCGGAAGCCGTCCCGATTCGGCATTCTTACGCGGGGCGCTCCGCGGATCGCTGCCGCCCGCGCCGGCATGCCCGCGCCGGCCGCGGCGGGATCCTGCGCCGGCGTGCGGAACGAGTGTCGCGATCGCCACGCCTGAGCCTGATCTCCACATGGACGGCACTATAATACGCATATGAAGAAAGAAGGTTGCATCCGTCTGGTCGCCGCCAGCCTGTTCTTCACGGGCCTCTTCGCCTTCACGCTCGGAACGGGCCTCTCGGCTCAATACGCCGGTTGGACGATTCCCGAGGGCGGAAAAGACGAGAAGAGCCCGATCGCATCGCCGCCAGCCGTGTCGGCGAAGGGCAAGGCGCTCTTCGGCACCAACTGTCAGAAGTGTCACGGGCCCGCGGGGCAGGGCGATGGTCCGGATTCGAATGGCGCCGCCGCCGATCTGACCGACGAGTTCAGGATCGAGCTGAATCCTGAAGGCGTCCTCCACCACAAGGTCTGGAACGGCCACCCGCCCGAGATGCCGGCCTTCAAGAGCACGCTGACAAAAGAGGAGGTATGGACGCTCGTCGAATACCTCAAGGCGCTGCGGCAGCCATGACCCTGGCTGCGCCGTCCTCCGGGATGTTTGCACTGTTACACGCAGCGAACGCGGTCGAAGGATTCGTCGAATCGAGGCTCGCCGCCGTCGGCCTGTCGATCCCCAAGCTTGCGGCATTGAACCGTCTTGTCGAAGCGGGGGACTCGCTGCCCCTCGGACAGCTGGCCGAACGGCTGGCGTGCGTGAAATCGAATGTCACCCAGCTGGTGGACCGACTCGAGGCCGATGGATTCGTCGAGCGCGCCCCGGATCCGAACGACCGCCGCTCCCGGCTGGCGGTGCTGACCGACCGCGGCCGCAAGGCCCACACCGAAGGTGCGCGCATCCAGAGCGACGCCGAGCACCAGATCTTCAGCGCGCTATCGGCCGACGACGCCAGCCGCTTCGCCGAGATCATCGCGAAGCTGAACGGCTGCCGCAGCAAAGGTCACTGACGAAGGTCGCTGTCAGAACGGTCACGGACAAGGGCCCCGACGTTGCCTCGCCAACAGCCCTGAGCTACGATGGTGGTTTACGCCACCAGCGAAAAAGCGCACGTGGGCATGCCCGAAATCGGTAGCCAGGGGGCGGCTGCAGCCGCTGCGGATCTTGTGGTCCGCGGGGCACGCACGCACAACCTCAAGAACATCGACGTCACCCTTCCCAGCGGCCAGCTGATCATCGTCACTGGCGTCAGCGGATCGGGGAAATCCTCGCTCGCCTTCGACACCATCTACGCAGAGGGGCAGCGGCGGTACGTCGAATCGCTGTCGGCGTACGCCCGCCAGTTTCTCGAGCGCATGGAGAAGCCCGACGTCGATCGCATCGATGGCATCGCGCCGGCGATTGCGATTCGCCAGAAGAACAGCATCCGCAACCCGCGCTCGACGGTCGGCACCACCACCGAAATCCACGACTACATGCGGCTGCTGTTCGCGCGCGCGGGCCGAACGTTCTGCCGGAACTGCCAGCGGGAGGTCGTCCGCGAAACCGCGGACGTCGTGGCCGCGCAGCTCGGCGTGCTTCCTGAGCACACGCGGCTGTTGCTCGGGTTCAATCTGCAGGTGGTTGAAGCCGAGCCGCTGGCACACGCCGAAGGCGCCGTTGACATCGACGAGCTCAGCGAAACCGGGGACGACGACGAGCCGGCGCGCCGCACGACCGAGGCGGCGCGCGAACCGGGCACACCTCGGGGCCACCGTCCAGACGCCATCGTCGCGGCCGTGGAATCGCTGCGGCGAAAGGGCTTCGGCCGCCTCCTGATCGACGGTCGGGCGCTCACGTTCGACGACGTGGATGCCGCGTCCCTGGCGGGCCGCCCGATGCTGCAGGTGGTCGTCGATCGGGTGCAGCTTGGCGGCGACGACACGCGCCAGCGCCTCACCGACTCCATCGAAACGGCGTACCGCGAAGGCGGCGGATCGGCGTGGGCGGTGCAGATCGTTCCCAGCCGCCTGTCATCAGCCGTTCAGTCACCGGGCGATCAGTCACCGGTCACCGGTCACCAGTCACCGGCCGGCAACAGGCACCCGGCAGCCGGCCCTCCTTTGGCGGAAGCCGAGTCGGCCATCGTGCACGAGTTCTCGGAGCGGTTCGAATGTCGCTCGTGCGGCATCGCGTACGAGGATCCGCAGCCGCGGCTGTTCTCGTTCAACAACCCCTTCGGCGCGTGTCCGACGTGTCATGGGTTCGGCAACATCATCGAGCTCGACATGGCTCTGGTCGTGCCCGATCAGGCGAAATCGATCAATCAGGATGCGATCGAGCCGTGGAGCAAGCCGCACTACCGCGGACAGCTCGCCGAGCTGAAGCGCGCCGCGAAGAAATCGAAGATCCGCCTCGACGTCCCCTGGTCGGAGCTGACCGACCAGGAAAAGGCGTTCGTCGTGGAGGGAACCGACGACTACGACGGCATCCGCGGATTCTTCAGGTGGCTCGACAAGAAGAAATACAAGGTTCACGTCCGGGTGTTCCTGAGCCGCTACCGAGGCTACCTGACCTGCCCCGATTGCGGCGGCGCCCGGCTTCGGCGTGAAGCGCGCGACGTCCGGGTGTCGGGCCGGACGATCGACCAGGTGGCGGCGCTGACGGTGCGCGAGGCCCAGACGTTCTTCGAGACACTCTCGCTGACCGACAAGGAAACCGCTATCGCCGAGAAAGTCCTGAAGGAGATCCGGCGGCGCCTGCAGTTTCTCCGCGATGTCGGCCTCGACTATCTGAGCCTCGACCGGCTGTCGTCGACGCTGTCGGGCGGGGAAGCACAGCGCATCAACCTGGCGACCTCGCTCGGCTCGGCGCTCGTCGGCACGCTCTACGTTCTGGACGAGCCGTCAATCGGCCTGCACTCACGAGACAACCTGCGTCTCATCGACATCCTCCGACAGCTTCGGGATCAGGGCAACACCGTGCTCGTCGTCGAGCACGACGCGGACATGATCCGGGTCGCCGACTTCGTCGTCGACATGGGGCTCGGCGCCGGTGAGCAGGGGGGACGCGTCGTCTACGCCGGAACGCTCGACGGCTTGATGCGCGAGCCGCGATCGCTCACCGCCAAGTACCTGCGGCAGGAGCTGGCGATTCCGGTGCCGACGACCAGGCGGCGCGGCAACGGACAGCGGATCCGACTGCTCGGCGCCGAGGAGCACAATCTCAAGGACGTGGACATCGCGATCCCGCTGAACACGCTCACCTGCGTGACCGGCGTCAGCGGCTCGGGCAAGTCGACGCTCGTTCACGACGTGCTCTACGCCGCCGTGAAGCGCGCCAAGGGCGGGTGGGACAGGCGCGTCGGCACGTGCCGAAGACTCGAAGGGGCCGAGCTGATCAGCGATGTCGTGCTGGTTGACCAGGCGCCGATCGGGCGGACGCCCCGGTCGAACCCGGTCACCTATCTGAAGGCCTTCGACCCGATCCGGGAGCTGTTCGCGACAACCAAGGACGCGCGGTCTCGCGGGCTCACCGCCAGCCACTTCTCGTTCAACGTGCCGGGAGGGCGCTGCGAAGCGTGTCAGGGCGAAGGCGAGGTGCGGGTCGAGATGCAGTTCCTCGCCGACGTTTCCGTGCCGTGCGATCAATGCGACGGCAAGCGGTTCAAGCCGCAAGTGCTCGATGTGAAATATCGTGGCCGGTCGATCCATCAGGTGCTCGAGCTCACGGTCCGCGAGGCATTGACCTTCTTCAGCAGCTCTCCCAAGGTATTGCGCCGATTGCAGGTGCTCGACGAGATTGGGCTCGGATACCTCCGGCTGGGACAGCCCGCCACGACGCTGTCAGGCGGGGAAGCGCAGCGGATCAAGATTGCCGCGCATCTCTCGTCGCACAGCGGCGAGCGGCTGCTCTACGTGCTCGACGAGCCGACAACCGGCCTTCATTTCGACGACATCGCCAAGCTGCTCACCGCGTTCCGGAAGCTGCTCGACGCCGGCAATACGCTGCTCGTCATCGAGCACAACCTCGACGTGATCAAGACGGCCGACTACGTGATCGACCTCGGGCCGGACGGCGGCGAGGATGGCGGCAGGATCGTCGCGGCCGGCACACCGGAGCAGGTGGTGCAGGTCGAGGCATCGCATACGGGCCGGTATCTGCGCACCGTGCTGGCCGAGGGCCGCTCTCATGCTTACGCGGGACGTTGATCCGACCAGATCAACCGCCCGGGCGCGCCTGGAGTCGCTTCAGCCCGGCGCGAGAAGCATCGACCTCGAAGCCGTGAAGCTGCCGCGCTCCTTCTATAGCCGTCCGACGCTGGACGTGGCGCACGATCTGCTCGGCAAGGTGCTGGTGCACCGCCACCGCGGAGCGACCACGAGCGGGATTATCGTGGAGGTCGAGGCATACATCGGCGAGGAGGATCCTGCCTGCCACGCCGCCCCCGGTCGCACGCTGCGCAATCAACCACTGTACGGTCCGCCGGGCTTCTCCTACGTGTACCTGAACTACGGGATCCACTCACTCGTCAACGTCGTCGCCGAACCGGACGGCTCGCCGGCCGCGGTGCTGGTCCGTGCGCTCGATCCGCTCGACGGCGTGGCGACGATGCGTCGCCGGCGCGGCGGAGCGATGAAGGGCCGCCGCGCGACCGACCCGGCAGCGCTGAACGTGCACGATCTCTGTCGCGGGCCCGGCAACTTGACGATGGCGATGGGGATCGGGTTGGATGCGAACCGGCTCGATCTGCTCGGCGACCGGCTCCTGGTCGAGGACCGCGGCGTGCGCATCGGGCCGGTCCGGTGGGGGCCACGAATCGGCATCCGCGTCGGCACCGAGAGACCCTGGCGCGGGTGGGTGGACGGCAACCCGGCGGTCTCCAGGCCCACCAGGATCAGCACGCAGCGCTGACAGACCGGAGCGCATTTCTCGACCGAAACACACTTCGTGTCCTTCGTCAGGCTCGTCCTTTCGTCAGGCCGTCCTTTCGTCAGGCGACAGCAGGATTCATTTGCGAAACCTCGTGTTCCATCGTGCGATCGTGATGAGAACTGCAACGGTGAATCGAAACCGCTGTAACTGCCAACGGCGAAGGTGAAAGCGCCATGCCGAGCACGTGGAAGTGGACATCAGGGCGGCGTCTCCCGGCCCAGGTCAGCGGGTCTCGCGCGCGCTCAGCCACTCGGTGAGGACCGGCGTTTGTTTGTCCTTCAGGGCGATGCAGTTGTTGATCCGCTCGAGCGTCTGATCGACGGCGCGGGAAGCGGCCGGTAGACGGTGCGTGGCGAAGAACGACCTGATGTCGTCCCGCACGCCGGCGTCACATACCGACTGCAGCGACTGCACCAGCCGGACGTCGCCAAGCGAGATGGTGACCTTCGGTTCAAGCGCCTTCCAGCGCTGCTTGACGAACGCCCACGCCTGGACCCGCGTTCCGGGGTTCGCCAGAAATCTTCCGAGGTAGGTGGCCGCGTCCTGGCTGCGCAACTCGGCCGAGAGCGCGAACTCGAGTCCGCGCTGGACGAGCGCCGGATCCTCGAACCTGGCGAGTCCATAGAGGTAACGGTACCGCTCCGATGGCGAGGTCGCCCGGCGCGAGGCGGCAGCCATCGCTTCATACAGCGCGGCGTCGCCGTGCTTCGCGGCGACCGCGATAATGGCGTCGGCCGCCGTGCTGTCGAGCGGCGTCGTGCCGGCCAGCGCCTGATCGAGCGCCTCACGAGCATGGCGTGCGACCTCCCGGTCATTTCCGACTTCGCCGAGCGCGGCAATCACCACCGCCCGCAGCGCGCGACGGTCGTCGTCCTCGCCCGGCGCGACGGTGACGCCCAGCTCGTTGAAGAGCGGGCGCAGCAGCGTCTGCACGAACTGCTCGTACACCGGCCGCGTCCGGGGAGTCGTGAGGTGCTCGCCGATCAAGGCCAAGGGTGCGGTCACGTTCCCGAGCACGCCGCTCACGTGCTCGCCGCCGATACCCGACGCGAGCGTCAGATAGCCGGCCACGGTATGGCGACCAGCCCTCACGAGCGCCCACTCATCGTCCAGCAGCGACAGCCGCTCGGGCGGGGTGAGACGCGTCGTCAGATCCGGCGCGATCGCGCGAAGGATGTCGGTTGAATACGAGCTGCGGAAATACCCTTGCGCGCCGCCGTTCACGAACGCCCATGGCAGGCAGCGGTCCGCCGCGGCGACCGCGGCGGTCGGTCCGCTGACGACCTGACATGCCGCGTCACCCCGAGCCGGGGTCTTCACGCAGATCGGGATCTGCCAGCCGCTGGAGGTCGGCGTCGTCCGGGCCATGGACGGATCGACGAACAGCCGCTCCACCGTCATCGAGATCGTGGCCGCGCCGTTGTCACAGGCCAGGGCGATGTCGAGCAGCGGCACGCCAGGTTGATTCACGAAGGTTGGCAGGATGCGGTCGATCGGCTTTCCCGACGCCTGGGTCATGGCCGTCCAGAAGTCCTCGGAGGTGGCGTTGCCGTACTGGTGCTTCTCGAGATAGGCGTTGACGCCGGCGCGGAAGGGTTCGGCGCCGAGATAGCCCTCGACCATGCGCATCACCGAACCGCCCTTTTCGTATGCGATTGCATCGAACGAGGCCTCGATCTCTGCCGGGGTCTCGACGTTCGAGTGAATCGCCCTGGTCGACGCCAGCGAGTCGAGGTTCATGGCGCGCTGAGAATCGACCAGCGCCGCGACATCCATGTGCCACTCCGGTTTCAGCGCCGCGAGCGGCTGCTTCTCCATCCAGGTGGCGAAGCCCTCGTTCAACCACAGATCGTCCCACCACTTCATGGTGACCAGATTGCCGAACCACTGGTGAGCGATCTCGTGCGCGAGCACCTCCCAGATCCGCTTGCGGTTGGCGACCGAGGCGGTCTGTTCGTCGGCCAGCAGATCGACTTCGCGGTAGAAGATCGCCGCCGTGTTCTCCATGGCGCCAGCGGCGAAGTCGGGCACCGCGACGACGTCGAGCTTCCCGAACGGATACTTGATGGAGTAGTAGCGGTTGTAGAACCCCAGGAGCTGCTTGGCTGCGTCAACGGCAATGTGCCCGAGCTCCTTCTTGTCGGGCGTGGCGCAGATGCGGATCGGCACACCCTCGGCGCTGTCTTCGAGACACTGGAAGTCGCCGACGGCCATGGCGACCAGGTACGACGACATCTTCGGGCTCGCCGCGAACGTCAAGGTGTGGCGGCCACGGCCCGGGCCCGGCGTGTCGGACAGCAGCCTCCCGTTCGAAATGGCGGTATCGTGCTCGTCGATGGTCAGGCTGACCGAGAATGTTGCTTTATAGGCGGGCTCGTCGAACGACGGGAACGCCCGCCGCGCATCGGTCGATTCCAGCTGCGTGACCGCGTAGTTGCGGCCGTTCGCCTTGCTCAGATAGAAGCCTCGAAGCTCGTCGTTCAGGATGCCGGTGTACCGGATGTGGATTTCGGCCGGTCCCTTGGGGATGTCGCGGGGGACCACGAGCGCTGCCGTCTGGGTTGGCTGGTGCAAAGTGACCCTCGCTCGCACGGTGGTGCCGCCCGCCGAAATCGTGACCTCCTGGAACCGAATCTGGAGCGCATGGAGCACGATGCGTCTGGTCGGCTCGCTGAGCTGCACCCGGATGGTTTCGGTGCCCGAAAACCGGGCACGCTCCAGGTCCACGTCGAACGCCAGGTCGTAGTGCTCGGGAATGACGCTTCCGGGAAGCCGTTGAGCCTGCAGCGGAACGGCGACCGCGTGGAGGATGAATATCAGAGCCGAGAGCCGCGCAACAGCCATGATCCAGTGTAAACCGGGGAACGACCAGCCCGGCCCTTCGGGCGTGGGTTGGTGGGACCAACGCCGGTCAATTGACAAGGAGCTGCCAGATTGCTTGACCAGAAGCCCCGAAGGGAGTACTTGTTAAGAGCCGTTCAGGTGCCCTTGACGCCGAGCAACCGTCGCTGACCAGTTCCTGCTCCTGACGATCCCGGCCCGGGAGGCGCACCGCTTCTCCCGGGCTTTTGTGTTATGTCCGAACTGCTCCCGCTCTTCCTGACGCTCGCGGGCCGTCGTGTCCTGCTCGTGGGCGGCGGGGCCGTCGCCGCCTCCAAGCTCCAGACGTTGCTTGCCGCCGGGGCCGACGTTCGCGTGGTGTCGCCCGACGTGCGCCCGGAAATCGACAGGTCAGGGGTGCCGATCGACCGCCGTGGGTTCGAGCCCGCGGATCTCGAGGGGGTCTGGCTCGTCGTCGCCGCCGCGCCGCCGCACGTCAATCGACAGGTTGCGGAGGCTGCTGAGGCGCGGCGCATCTTCGTGAACGCGGTGGACGATCCGGCCAACGCCACGGCGTTTCTGAGCGGGGTGGTGCGGCGCGAGGGGGTGACGCTGGCCATTTCCACCGGTGGACACGCCCCGGGCCTGACCGGGCTCCTGCGCGAGGCGCTCGACGAGGTGCTCCCGGCCGACGTGGGTGAGTGGATGCGGGTGGCCCGCGAAGCGCGGATCGCATGGCGGCGCGACGGCGTGCCGATGGCGGAGCGCCGGCCCCTCCTGCTCAGGGCGCTGAACCGAATCTACGATTTGACTTCCGCCGCGAAGCGCACAGAGCACCCGGAGACCTTCGATCGACGAGCGCGTCGAGACGCGGCTGGGCGTTCGGGCGACACGCAGGCCGACCTCCCAGGCTCGATGCGCGCGACCGTGTCCGCCGTTGCCCGACCCGGAGACCGGGGATGACCGACGTGGGCCACGTCTCACTGGTCGGCGCCGGTCCCGGCGATCCGGCGTTGCTGACGCGCCAGGCTGTAGTGCGGCTCCGGCACGCCGATCTGGTGCTCTACGACGCGCTGGTTGACGTGCGGGCGCTGGCGATCGCCCGCGGCGCGCGGCGTTTTTTCGTCGGCAAGCGTGCGGGTCGTCATGCGCTGTCGCAGCAGGAAATCCAGGCGCTGATGATCCGGGCGGCCCGTCGCGGGCAGCACGTCGTGCGCCTGAAAGGCGGCGATCCGTTTCTCTTCGGCCGCGGCGGCGAAGAGGCGCAGGCGCTCCGCGCGGCAGGCATACCATTCGACGTCGTGCCGGGCGTCACCAGCGCGGTCGCGGCGCCGGCTTTGGCGGGCATCCCGGTCACCCATCGCGGGCTGTCGGCGGCGCTGCTCGTCGTCAGCGGCCACGACGAGCAGGTGTTCAGCGATGCGATCGGGGCGCTGCGGCCGAATGGCGTCACGGTGGTGATCATGATGGGCGTCGGCCGGCGTTCGGCGCTGGCCGCTCAACTGGTCGATCGCGGGTGGGCGGCGGCGACGCCAGCGGCGATCGTGTCGGATGGGTCGCGGCCGACGCAGCAGGTGTGGCGCGGAACCCTCGAGCAGATCGCGAATGGCGCGGTCGCGCTCCACGGCGATGGTCCCGCGGTGATCGTTGTCGGCGACGTGGCGGCGCTCGATCTCGCGGCGCTGCCGGCCGTCGAGGCGGAGGACGCCTCGCCGGGTGTGGTTCGGGCGGGGCTTTCAGCCCCGCGATCGCGGTCCTGACCGGACCGCCACCGGGGAAGCTTATGTCAGTCACTGATCAGGCCAGCACACACGGACGGGCGAGGCTGTCGTTCGCCAGCGAAGCCGACATCGACGAGTTCGTCGCCACCCTCGAGAAGTACGAGCGCGGCGAGATGACGCCAGACCAATGGCGGTCGTTCCGCCTGGTCCGGGGCACCTACGGCCAGCGCCAGGCGATCGACGCGCAAATGCTCCGGGTCAAGGTGCCGCAGGGGGTGATCACGAGCGATCAGCTCTACGCGCTGGCGGAGGTCGGTGAGAAGTATTCACGCCGCTTCGGCCACATCACCACGCGCCAGAACATCCAGTTCCATTTCGTGAAGCTGCACGATGTCGAGTCCGCGATGCGCCGCCTCGCCGACGCCGGTCTGACGACGCGCGAGGCGTGCGGCAATTCGGTGCGGAACATCACGGCCTGTCCCTACGCTGGGGTGGCGGCGGACGAACGGTTCGACATCACGCCCTACTCGGAAGCGACGACCAGGTATTTTCTCCGCCATCCGCTCAGTTCGACGCTGCCGCGCAAGTTCAAGATCGCCTTCGAAGGTTGTCCGGGCGATCACACCGCGATCGCGATCAACGACCTGGCCTTTCATGCGCAGCTCGCGTCCGACGGCACGCGAGGGTTTCGCGTGCTGGCCGGAGGCGGGACCGCGCTGATGTGCCGATCGGGGGGGGTGATCCACGAGTTCCTTCCGGCGTCGGAGACGTTCCGGTCGGTTGAAGCGGTGCTGCGGGTGTTCAAGCGGCTCGGCGACTACGAGCACAAGCAGCGCAACCGGATGAAGTTCATGATCAAGGCCCTCGGCTGGGACCGGTTCGTCGCCGAGTACGAGACCGAGCTCGCCTGGGCGCGCATCGAGGGGAACGTCGCTCTCCTCACCATCGACCCGCCGGCCGACGAGGGGGCTCACGACGGGGTCCGCGCCCAGCCGCCGTCGCCGAGCACGATCTCCTCCCGGGTCGCGGCGGCGCCGCCGCGCGGCCCGGGCGTCATGCCACAGCTGGTGCCGGTGTTCCTTGCCGGCGACGAGGCCTATGGACGGTGGCGGGCGACGAACGTGACGCTCCAGAAGCAGTTCGGCTACGTGATGGCGACGGCCAGTGTGCCGCTTGGCGATCTCACCAGTGAGCAGATGCGGGTGCTCGCGGATCTCGCGCTCGCCTACAGCGACGGGACCGTCCGCGTCACCGTCGATCAGAACCTGGTGTTCCGCTGGGTAGCCGTCGGAGAGGTGAGGGAGCTCTATCGCCGTCTGGCGGCCGCGAGCCTCGGATTGGCGGAGGCCTCGAGCGTGGCCGACGTCACGAGCTGTCCGGGCGCCGAGTCGTGCCGCCTGGCGGTGACGCAGTCGCGCGGGCTTGGCCGGCTGCTCGAGGATCACCTGCGATCGCGTCCCGATCTGATCGCGGCGGCTGACGGTTCGCACATCAAGATCAGCGGCTGCCCGAACGGGTGCGGACAGCATCACATCGCGACCATCGGTTTCCAGGGCAGCGTGCGCCGCATCGGCGGCCGGGCGGTGCCGCAGTATTTCGTGATGGTGGGCGGAGGCACGACCAGCCAGGGCGCGAGCTTCGCGCGGACCGCCGCCAAGGTGCCGGCGCGCCGCATCCCCGACGTCGTCGAGCGCCTGATTGCGATGTACCAGCGCGAGAAGTCGTCGGACGAGTCGGCGCCGGAGTTCTTTCAGCGCGTCGATCTCGCCCGCGTCACCCTCGAGCTGAACGACCTGCAGCGTCTGACGCCCGAGGACGCGGTGGCGCTCGACTTCGTCGATCTCGCGGAAACCACCGAGTTCGCTCCCGAGGTGCTCGACGGAGAGTGCTCGGCGTAGTCCGGGAGCTGACGTACCACGGCGCCATGGGGTTGAGGCCGTCAGGCACCGCAAACGTGCTGGCGCCCGGCGGGGAGGGGCCACGGCACTCTTGCCGCGACGCGCCGGGCACCTGGCCGCGAAAGCCGGGGCGTCCGGTGGCGGTGGCGGCTCGCAGCGTGTTGATGCATCCACGGATGTAGATGCGTCGATGAAAGTTGTTGCGTCCGATTTTTCGGCTCTGGTATAGTCCGAATCACCGCGCACCGCGGTCCGAGGACTTTGGTAGAGCTCAATTCGTTCCAGACGTCGGGCATCAGCCCGGGCGGGTGCCACGTTGGCATCCTCGGCTTCGGCACGGTGGCCGCCGCCGTTGCACGGCGGCTCACCGGCCCCGACCACATCCCCAACCTTCACCTCACTCACATCTGCGATCGCCGCGCGCGCGAGAAGCGGGCCCGCCAGCCCGAGCCGCTGGCTCTGTGCTCCTGGACCGATCGGTTCGACGATCTCCTCGCCAGTGACGTCGACGTCATCATCGAAGCGGTGTCTGGCGCGGAGCCGGCGCTCGACTACGTTCGGGCGGCGCTGCTCGCCGGCAAGTCGGTGGTGTCGGCCAACAAGCAGCTGATCGCCCATCATGCGGCGCCGTTGCAAACGCTCGCCGAACGGCAGGGGCGCCAGCTCCGCTTCGAAGCGGCGGTGGGCGGCGCCATGCCGATCGTCCGCATGTTGGCGGACGGCCTGGCCGGCGACCGCGTGCTTGGCGTGCGGGCGATCTTGAACGGCACGACGAACGCGGTGCTGTCGAGGATGGACGCGGTCGGCTGCGCCATCGACGAGGCGATTGCCGAGGCCTGCGCCAACGGATACGCGGAAGAGGATCCGTCGATCGATCTCGACGGCGCCGACGCCGCGGCGAAGCTCGCCATCGTCTGCGCGCTGGCATTCGGCGCCCGGGTGAACCCGGCAGCGATCGAGACCCGGACCACCTCGCGCATCACCGCCGGCGACCTGACCGACGCGCGCCAGCGAGGCTTTACGATCCGCCAGATCGCGCACGCCAACTACGACCGCGCCAGTCGCCGCCTCACCGCATGGGTGGCGCCGACGCGGGTCGTGGCGAGCTCGGCGTTCGGCCGGGCCGAGGGACCCGAGAACGTCGCGCTCGTGCGGTGCACGTATGCGGGAGACATCACCATCGGCGGGGCCGGAGCGGGCGGCGACGCCCTGGCGGCGGCGATCATCAGCGACCTGGTGACGATCGCGCGCGACCGTGCGGCGATCGTGCCGGCGCCGGTGCTCGTCGAACCGAACGAGATCAACGGATATCCGGATCAGAAACTCGCGGAGGCTGTGTGAGCGCGCTCATTGGACTGCAGTGCCATCTCTGCAAATCGACCTTTCCCGCCGAAGCGACCTATGTCTGCGCCAACTGCCTCGGACCGCTCGAGCCGATTTACGACTACGCGTCGATCACGCTGACGCGCGAAACGATCGAGCGCCGCCCCAAGAACCTGTGGCGGTATCGTGAGCTGCTGCCGATCACCGGCGAGCCGCAAACCGGCTTCCACTCCGGGTTCACCCCGCTCGTTCGATGCACGCGCCTCGCCGACCGGCTCG
>WHSN01000251.1 GCA_009380045.1 Luteitalea sp. | reverse complement strand
GGCGACACACCGAGCCGCAAGGCACACGATTTTCTCGAGCGCGGAGATGGACGCGCGCCCCACGACATCAACATCGTCTGCGTCAATGCCGACAGGACGCCACTCTTCGTCGCCGACGCCGGCCGCGAGTTCCTTCAAGGCCGCCACACCGTCGGACTGTGGTTCTGGGAGCTCGAGCAGTTCCCGGACGTCATGCACCACGGATTCGACTACGTAGACGAAGTATGGGCGGCATCCGATTTCGTGGCCGAGGCCATCCGGGCCGTCGGCCGGAGGCCGGTGTACACCGTGCCCCTGCCGGTACCCATTCCGCAGTATTCGCCGGGCGTCACGCGGGAGAGCCTCGGCATTCCGGCTTCGTTCCTGTTCCTCTTCATGTTCGACTTTTTCAGTGTCATGGAGCGGAAGAACCCGATGGGGGTGATTCGGGCATTCGAACGGGCGTTCCAACCGGGTGAAGGTCCGACGCTGGTTCTCAAGACGATCAACGGCGACTCGAGGTTGAACGACCTCGAAAAGCTGCGCGAGGCCGCGGTACACCGGCCCGACGTGCTGATTCTCGACGGGTACTATTCGGCCGAGCAGAAGAACGCGCTTCTGGGGCTGTGTAACTGTTATGTCTCGCTGCACCGGTCGGAGGGCCTGGGCCTTACGATGGCCGAGGCGATGGGGCTTGGGAAACCGGTGATCGCGACGGGGTATTCCGGAAATCTCCATTTCATGACGCCCGACAACAGCTACATGGTGGACTACGCACGCGTCCATGTTGGTGCGGAATGCGACCCATATCCGGCGCATTGCTTCTGGGCCGAGCCCGATCTCGATCAGGCGGCCCGGCTGATGCGGCGCGTCTACGAAGCGCAGGACGAAGCCGCTCTCAAGGGGCGCCAGGCGCGGCTCGACATCCTCACCCGCCACAACCTGGAGAGCTCAGCCAGCGCCGTGCGACGCCGTGTCGAGGAGATTCGCAGAACAGGCGCCAGGGCTGCGGCGTCACACCCGGCGAGCGCCGCCACGATTGGGGCGCACGAGTCAGCGCAACAGCAGTGGTCGCCGGTGATCCCGCTCGAGCACCTGGCTGGCGTTCTCACCCCGACACCCAGCGTCGCCCCGGGACGTCGGCTGCGGGGGCCGTTGCTGCAGGCGCAGGTCTGGCTCTTCAAGCTGCTCCGCCCCTATTGGTGGCAACAGCGCTTTATTCATGCCTCGCTTCTCCAGGCTATCCGTGAGACGCAGGACATGGCTGTGCGCGCGGTGCGCGCCGAGGCGACGCAGGGCGCGGCGCTGCGGGCGGTCTGGGACGCCGTCCACGCCTTGCGTTCCGACATTGCCCCTCCAGGACAGATTGTTGTCGGCGACCGGGTGACCGAACTGGCCGATTCCCCGGGCTCGCTTCGCGGTGCGACGATCACGCCCCAGGCAAGCGCCGGGAATCACCTCGAGACCTCGCCCGGCCGGGATGAAACGCTGCAGTCCGTGGGGATCGCCCTCGAGACGTTGCGCTCGGAGCTCGCGGCCGTGAAACAGCTCGACTTGTCTGAGCGGGTCACCACCGTGGAGGCCGAGGTGAGCACGCTTCGCGAGGCGGCGGCACAGGTGCAGGGGAACGCCGGGAAGCGCCCTCTTCCCGACGGGGCTCGGATCGACGCGTTGGACTCTGTCTGGGAGGCGATCCAGGCGCTGCACTTCGAGATCGCCTCCTTGAAACAGCTCGATATCGCCAGGCAGGAGGACGATCTCAAGCCGCGATCCGAAGAGCACGATCGAGCCGGGGGGTGAGCCGGGGGAGGGCAGTTGACCGTCGAAACGGTCAATCCGTCTTCCCCGATCAGGAGCGGACCACGTCGCAACCGGTTACGGCGCGCCCCACCGGATGCGCTTGACCCCGCCATCGGACGAGCGGCGGATGAACCAGTCGCCGCTCGACTGGCGGTAGATGCCCAGATCGGCGCGTCCATCACGATCGTAGTCGCCGGCCATCGGCGTATCCCGCAGACCGGAGGCGCTCGGCGCACCGAAGGTATAGCTGGACAACGTGGCGTTGGACGAATTGAGGATGTGCCAGTCGCCGCTCGAAGGGCGGAAGATCGCGACGTCGGTCTTGCGATCGCCGTCGAAGTCGGCTGGCATCGGCACATCGCCCGGCGAGCCCCACGCCACCTGCCGGCTTCCACCGCTGCTCTGGCGGATGAACCACTCACCGGTCGTGGTGCGGTATACCGCGATGTCGATTCGACCGTCGCCGTCGTAGTCGCCTGGTGCCGGAAGATCGCCCAGGCCGGTCACTGTCGGGGTCGCAATCGGCGCCACGAACCGGTCCATGTCGCACCCGCTCACGGCAATGTGACAGGGCCCTTTGTCGAGCCATCCCGGAATCGCCGCACCGTCCGAGTCCACCAGCACGTCGAAATGCCGTTCGGTTGGCGCGTGGACGAGAATGTCGCAGGCCACGTCGACGCCTTGCGGAGCAGGACAGCGGTTGCCGCCCGTCTTCTGGAGCAAACCCCACCCCTCCGCCTGGTGCTCGAACGCGACGCGGTTCAGCAGGTCGCCTTTCTGCGCCGACGACATCAGGTCGGGATACTGGCTTCTGACCCGCTCAACGGTCGGCAGCAGGCTCGTCTGAGCGAGGGCCGGCGCCGCCGCACAGAGTCCGAGCATCAGGACGAAAATCACACGCATCATCGTTCGTTCTCCATTGACCGGTTACCTGTCAAATCGGGTTCGCCGTCTGCGCATGCACCTCCTGCTCGCCGGATGCGCTTTTCTGGGCGAGCAGTTGGTCGTAGAACGCCAGGCCGTTGTCGACGTCGCCGTCGAACGCGATCTCGCCCTGCTCGAGGACGCAGACCCGGCGGCAGATGGCGCGGACCGATGCGGTCGTGTGCGAGACGAAGATGATCGTCTTGCCCCTCGCCAAAAAGTCCTTGACCGTCTCGATGCAGCGCTGCTGGAAGTTGGCGTCGCCGACCGCGAAGATCTCGTCGAGCAGCAGGATGTCCGGGTCGAGATTCGCGGCGATGGCGAAACCGAGGCGCATGTGCATGCCCGACGAATAGGTCTTGATCGGCACGTCGATGAAATGCGCCAGCCCCGAGTACTCGACGGTCGCGTCGTAGATGCCTTCGATCTCACGCCGCGTCAGCCCGTGAATCGCCGCGTTCAGGAACAGGTTCTCGCGTCCGGTGAGCTCGGGGTGGAAACCGACGCCGAGCTCGATCATCGACGCGATCCGCGCCTGTCGCGCCACCAGCAGCCGGCCGCTCGACGGCCGGTGAATCGCGGCAACCAGCTTCAGGAAGGTGCTCTTGCCGGATCCATTGCGGCCGACCAGCCCGATCGCTTCGCCGCGCCCGACCGTCAGGCAGATGTTCTTCAGCGCCCAGAATTCCTCGACCGATTCACGCTTGTCCGGATGGAGAAAACCCAGGAAGCGGACCTTGAGCTCGACTGACGCGTTGTGCCGCAGCAGAAACCGCTTCGAAACCGACCGGGCCTCGATGACCGTCAACGGTGACACTACAGCTGCTCCGTGAACCGATCCTCGAAGGCGAGAATCAGGGCCGCACCGACGGTGAATGCGCCGACCGCGTAGGTGGTCGCCACCACCCAGACGGTCGGCTCGGGCCAGGTCCGGTAGAAGAACAGGTGGTGGTACGCCACCACGAACGAGGAGATCGGACTGAGAAGGATCAGCAGTCGGAGCCGTTCCGGCACCTGCGACAGCTCGTAGACGATCGGCGTCGTCCAGAACAGCATGGCGAGCGCGATGTCGAGCAGGTGCTTCACGTCCCTGAAGAACGCCGTAACGGTCCCGAGGATCAGCGCCACGCCCATGGTGAACACCGCCTGCAAGGCGAGGAACAGCGGGAACACCAGCATCGGCGACGACAGCGGCACGCTGTACCAGAGCATCATCACCGGCAGGAACACCGCGACGGTGAGGAGATACTGCGCCAGGTTGAACAGGACCGTGGCGATCGGAAGAATTGCCCGCGGGAAAAAGACGCTCCGCATCAGGCCGGCGTTCTCGACGATCGCTCCGGTGGACATGGTGGCCGAGCCGGAAAAGAAGCTCCACGACAGTTGTCCGAGCATCAGATAGAACACGAACATCTCGCTGCGGACGCGGAGGATGAAGGTGAACGCGATCGCGTAGACGACGATCATCATCAGCGGGTTCGCCAGCGACCAGACGAAACCGAACACCGATCCCCGATACTTCAGCTTCAGGTCTTTGAGCACCAGGCTCTTCAAGAGCTCGCGATAGCCGTAGAGGCTGGCGACGACGCCGCTGAGCGTCGTCATTTCCTCGGCGCGGTCCACCAGGTGGCTGGCCCATTCGCCGTGCCGCACGCGCGTCCGCGCCCGCATGCGCAACGCCCACGCGGCGCGCCATCCCAGGGCCGCAATCGAGAACAGCACGCCGTCGGCGACAAACGCGATCCACGACACGTTCGCGAGCCCGTAGACAACGCCGACCAGCCCGACCGCGATCGCGGTGCCGAGAAGTGCACCGGCCGCGACGCGGAACATCCAGCTGGCTCGCGGTTGCGGGACGTAGGCGCGCAGCGCCGCCAAGGCCAGGAGTTGTGAACCCACGACCCAGGGGGTGGTGATCCTCGTGGCTGGCAGCACGGCCGCGAGCTCGCCGGTCTGGACCTGCAGCCAGTACGCGAGGAAGTACATCGCCACGCCGAAGCTGGCGTCCAGGGCGAGGCTGAGGGATCGCGAGGGCCGCGTCAGGCGAGAATCGTATACAGAATCCACGGTGCCGTCAGGTCGAGCCCGCGGCATATGGGCCAATGCCCTGAGCCCGGGGGAGTTGTGAGCATACACCGTTTGTACAGCGGTGAAGGGCGCCGACCGGCGTGCTATATGCTGCCTTCCTCAGCTATCCTGTGCAGTGACTTCTCGTGTCGCGTCCCGGAAGTCGTTGGCATTCGGCCGGCGATGCATCCCGCCTGGCTGTGTTGCTCATCGGTCACATATTCCCGATATGCTCCCTCTTCGCGCCTCGCGACCCG
>WHSN01000160.1 GCA_009380045.1 Luteitalea sp. | reverse complement strand
TCTCCGGGCTTGGAATAGGAACCCCACACCCTTCGAGTGGACGAAGCCGGCACGTGCGATCATCAAATCGCATAAGCGAATGCTTGATCGCATCTCAACGGCGGTGCACTAGCGCCTGCTACTGCGGCACCACGTCGAGGGCGATCTGCAGCGGGAAGTTCAGCGGCTTCATCAACGGACCGCTATCGAGATCTCCCGGCGTCGCTGTCACCTCGATCGTCGTTCCAGCCGGCAGTTCGACCGGATCCGCCAGCCAGTAACGGCGCGGCCATTCCGGCCGGGGCGCCCGAAGCTTCAACAGCGGCACGCGGCGCCCGGAAGCCGCCACGGCCGTGACTTCGAGCGATCCATACGGCTGGTCCAGCGAGGGTCGCAACGCGAGCACGCGTCCGGCCGCGGTCATCGTGCCGGTGAACACCCGCGGCTGCAGGGCGTCGCCTTCGTCCTTCGGGCCGTTGACGGTGACGGCCTGGATGTCCTTGCCCGAGAGTGGCTCGTCGGTGAAGTACAGGCCGATGGTGCTGCGGTCGGACTTGGCGTCCTGTTCTTCCCGCCACGGCTTCTTGTAATGAATCTGCAACCGCAGGACGGCGTTCGCCGGAATGTGGAAAGCGCTGCCTCCCGGCGCCGGGATCGCCTCGTCTCCGGGCTCCCACACCGCGAGGGTTGCGCCGTTCTCCACCGCGATCAGCGCCCGCCGCACCATTGACGGCGTGCCGGGCAGCAGATCGGTGGCCCTCACCCATTTCGCTTCGCCCAGCTTGGTCGGGATCGTCACCTCCAGGCTGTCGTCGATGACACCCGGACCGAGCGTGTGCTCGGCCGGCATCTGGAGCGTCAGGTCGGGCTCGCCGAGCGTCCACTGCGCCGGGGCCGGCAGCGGCGCGAGCGCCTTGGTGCCGTCGCCGCGCGGTGTGCCGCCGACCGCCCAGGTGACGACGATGTCGAGCTCGCGCGGCGTCAGGGCGTGGCTGTTCTTCACCGCCGGTCCAGTCGGGTCGGCGTACCACGGCGGCATCGCTTCCGAGATCAGCATTTCGCGCATCGACTCGGCCCATGCCACGGCGCCGCCGTTCTCGTTGTAGGTGAGGAGTGACATCGGCGCCGGGCCGCCTTCCATATGGCAGCGCCCGCACTTGTCGCGCAGGATCGGGAACACGTCGTCGTTGTAGGTGTACTGGGAGGTGATTGCCTTGTGCGCTTCGACGCCGGTAATCGCCACCAGCATCGCACCGGCCACCGCCGTCAGCGAGAGCTTAACGAGAGGGCGCATAGGCCGCCTTCAAATCCGCGACCGCCGAGGAGAGCCGGGTAAAGGCCTCGGACATCTTCTGTTTGTTCCCCATGTCCCCGTACGCGTCGAGCTCCCACGCGGAGGTGACGACACGCTTGACGGCGAGCGTCGCGGCCGCGCGCTGGCGTTCCGGAAGCGTATTCACGTGCGAGCCGAGCGCGAGCGCCACCGTCTTGGTCCCCATGGCGGGCAGCCACACCTGGCCGAGGTTGCCCTCGTTCACCATCTGCTCCACTTCGACCGCGCGCTTCGAGAGCTCCGCCAGCAGCTCCGGCATTGCGGTCGGCAGCGCCGATTCGTCGAGCGCCGCGTTGAGCGCCGCGGGAATCGGGGAGAGCGCGCTCACGCCCAGGTCAACCGGGGGCGCCGCGGGAGACGGTTGCTGCACTGTCGCCGGCGGCGCAGCCGGCGCCGGAAAAGCCTGAGGAGCCGGGCTTGCGGCGGGCGTTGTCGCGGCAGCAGGCGGTGTCGCAGTGGGAGGCGTCGCCGGAGATACCGGAGCGCTTCGAGCCACCGCGGCGCCGCTTGCGGGAGCCGCGGACGTTGTCGTCGGAGCCGGCGGCGCCACCGGCTCTTTCGAGAACCCGTCGAAGTTGAAATCGAATCGCTGTTCGGGGCTCTTGTCGCCGAACTTCACGATCGCGGACACTTTCAACGGGAGCGCGACGTTCTCGAGTGACGCCTCCATGGTGCTGGCGTCGCGGCCGCTCTTCAGTGCGAACGTTTCGAGCTCTTTGGTCTTCTTGGCAACCGGATCCCACTCCTCGCGGGTCACCACGCGTGCCTGGAAACTCTTCACTGGCAGCGGTTTCGTGAAATTGTCGTAGAAGAACATCCGGAACATGTTGCCCGGCTGGAGCGTCCCTTCGATGTGGTGCCACGCGTCCTGCGCCATGAAGAACTGCCCGCCATGTCGCGGGTTGTGATCACCATGTGCACGCACTTCGTAACCGACTCTGCGCGGCTGTCCATTCGCGCACGAACCGGGCTCCATCAGGTGCGTTTCATCGCCGGCGCAGGTCCAGAACACGGAAAGGGTGACCGGCACGAGCTCGCGGCCGTCGAACCGGCACGTGCCCGGACCATCCTTGACTTCCTGAGTGGCGTGAACCGGGCACGAGTACTTCGCATCGAGCCGCACCGGCACCATCGTCATGTTGCACTTCGGACAAGCGCCCGGCTTCTCCTCGTTGACATCTTCGTCGCCCGCCATCGGGCACACGTACGACAACGGGGGCAGCGCCTGCTGGGTTGCAGTGGCGGCTTGCTTCGCGATCGTCGTCGACGGCACGGCGGCGACCGACCCGACGAGCAGCAAGACGAGCGCAGCGGTGGTGAAACGCATGGTCGCATTTTACCGGAGGTTGCCGCGCATGCGCCGTACTGGAGGCGGGTGAGGCCGCTCGCGCACCAGTTGTCGTGGGCCGGCAGCTTATCTGTAGGATGGAGGGTCACGAATCGCGGGCCCGAGAAGATGTCCGCCTGCAGCGCCGGTCCGTTCACCGCGGAATTGGACGTTCTCCACCGTGTCATCTGAGTGGGTGGGCTTGTACCTCTGCCTGGCCTGCTGACGGCCGCCCGGCTCACACGCCTGGGGACCCATTCCGTGCACGACCGACGGCCGCCCGACGCTTCCAAGGGTGGTGACGTTCAGGTCAATGAAACCGCCTCCCGCGCGAGCGACGTCACCCGTTCACCGAACGCCGCAAACCGCGGATCGTCGGTCTGCCTCCTGGTGTAGCGGTAGAAAATCTGCTGGATGACGACTGCAATCTTGAACAGCGCGAATACCTGATAGAACCGGATGTTGGAAAGGTCCCGGCCCGACCGTCCGGCGTAGCGATCGAGGATGCGATCCGGTGTGAACCAGCCGGGGCGGCCGGTGACGGTTGAGAGCGCGTCGTGCCGGTCGGCTGGCGCGGTCAGCGTCCAGTACGCGAGAAGAATGCCGAGGTCGACGAGCGGATCCCCGATCGCGCTCATCTCCCAGTCCAGCACCGCGACGATCCGCGAGTGATCGAGCGGGTCGAGCAGCACGTTATCGAGCTTGAAATCGCCGTGCACGATTGAAGGCTGTTCCGGGTCCGGCGGGAGCCGCTCGGCGAGCCAGCCTGCGAGCGCATGCATGTCGGCGATCTCCGACGTTTGCGCGCGCTCCCACCGTTCCGTCCAGCCGCGCACCTGACGCATGAGGAATCCCTGTGGCTTGCCGAGAGCGGCGAGCGGCGGCGCCATGGCGTTCACGGCATGCAAGTCGGCAAGCGTATCGACGATCGCTTCGCTGACCCGGCGGCGCTCCTCCGGACGATCGGCGAGACCCGGCGGCTCGTCGTGCCGCACCACGATCCCATGCCGGCGCTCCATCGCATAGAACACGGAACCGATGACCGCCGTGTCCTCGCAGAGCAGGTAGGGTCGCGGCGCCAGCGGGAACACCGGGTGGAGCGCGGCCAGCCATCGGAACTCCCGGGCCATGTCGTGCGCCCGGGGCGGAATGGGTCCGAGCGGCGGCCTGCGGATGACGACCTCCGCCCCGCCCAGCCGCACGAGATAGGTGAGGTTGGAGTGCCCGCCGGGAAACTGGGACACCTTCATGTCGGCGAAGACGTCGAGCCCATCGAGCTGACGGTGGGGAAGGTGGAGGCGGAGATAGGCGGCGAGCGCCGTCCAATCGAGATCCTCGGTCGCCCGGACCTCACGCGTCTCTCCGTCCACGGGTTGCTAGGCTATCATGCGGCTCATGATGTTCGACACGTCGGACAAGGTCAGGACGCTCGCCGCGCGCCTCACCTCCTTCATGAACGATCACATCTATCCGCACGAAGCGACGGTTCGCCGTCAGATCGACGCCGGCGAGCGCTGGCAGCCCGTGCCGATCATCGAGGAACTGAAGCCCAAGGCGCGAGCGGCAGGACTGTGGAACCTGTTTCTGCCTGCCAGCGAGTACGGGGCGGGGCTCACCAACACGGAGTATGCGCCGCTTTGCGAGATCATGGGTCGGTCGCCCGCCTTCGCGCCGGAGGTGTGCAATTGCTCGGCGCCCGACACCGGCAACATGGAGGTGCTCGTACGCTACGGCACGCCCGAGCAGCGGGCGCGCTGGCTGGAGCCGCTGCTGGCGGGGAAGGCCCGCTCCTGTTTCGCGATGACAGAGCCGGACGTGGCATCTTCCGATGCCACCAACATCCGCTCGAGCATCGTGCGCGACGGCCACGAGTACGTCTTGAACGGGCGCAAGTGGTACATCTCGGGCGCCGGCGATCCGCGATGCCGCGTCATCATTTTCATGGGCAGGAGCAACCCTGACGCCCCGCGCCATCAGCAGCAATCCATGATCCTGGTGCCGATGGAGGCGCCCGGCGTCACCATCCGCCGGATGCTGCCGGTCTTCGGCTACGACGACGCGCCGCACGGGCATGCGGAGATCACCTTCGAGGATGTGCGGGTGCCGGTTGAGAACGTGTTGCTCGGCGAGGGGCGCGGGTTCGAGATCGCGCAGGGGCGTCTCGGGCCGGGACGCGTGCACCACTGCATGCGGCTCATCGGGCTGGCGGAGCGATGCCTCGAAGCGATGTGCCGTCGCGTGACCACGCGGGTCGCCTTCGGGCGTCCGCTGGCGGAGCAGGGGACGATCCGCGCCGACATCGCCGAGTCGCGGATGGAGATCGAGCAGGCGCGCCTGTTGACCCAGAAGACGGCGCACCTCATGGACACCGTCGGCAACAAGGAGGCGCGCGCCGAAATCGCGATGATCAAGGTGGTGGTGCCGCGGGCGGCGCTCGGCGTGATCGATCGGGCGATTCAGGCGCACGGCGCGGCCGGTGTCGGTGACGACTTTCCGCTCGCTGCCGCGTGGGCGCACACCCGGACGATACGGCTGGCCGACGGTCCCGACGAAGTGCACCGGGACCAGGTCGCCAGGCTGGAGCTGGCGAAGCCGCGCTGATGGTGCGCGTCGGGCGCGAGGAGCGGACGCCGCGAGGCGCGCAATGCCACCTGGCTGGATCCGATCTGCCGAGGGGTGGCTTGACCGCCAGTCAGGCCAAAGTGATGGAAGAGGCAATCGCCGTTCTCGGCGCCCAGGGCGCCGTGATTGTCGATCCGGCCGACATCCCGAGCGTTGTCGACCGCGATCCCGAGGCCAACTTCCTGCTCTGGAACGTCTGCTCGGGCGCGGACGAAGGCCGCGGCCGCGACCAGCACTGTTCGATCGCGTTCAAGTACGGCATGAAGCGTGACTTCAACATCTGGCTGGCGTCGCTCGGGCGCTCGGCCCCGGTCAAGACGCTCACCGAGTTGCGCGCCTGGAACAACGCCCATCGGCAGGCCGGGGCGATCAAATACGGACAGTCCAATCTCGACGTGTCCGACGAAATGGACGTGGAGCGCGGCCGGGCGCGCTATGAGACCGACCGCGCCAAAGACCTGCGGCTCCCGGCGACGCACGGGATCGACGAAGTGATGAAGTCTCAGCGGCTCGACGCGCTGCTGTTCCCCGGGTCCTCCGGCGCCGGCCTGGCCGCCAGGGCCGGATACCCGACCGTGATTGTTCCCTTCGCGTTCGTGCCGAACGACCCGACGCCACCATTCCCGGCCGGGTTCGATGCGCAGCCCGCCCCCTATGGCGTCAGCTTCACGGGGACGGCCTGCAGCGAGCCGAAGCTGACACCCTCGCGCATGCGTTCGAACAGGCGACCAGCAGGCGCGTGCCGCCGCCAAGTACCCCGTAGAAGCCCGAAGCTATAATCGTCGGGAACCGGAGGTCAGAGTCACCATGCGCAGAGCTCCTCTCGTGACCACGCTCGTCCTCGCGACAGCGGTTTCGGTCGTTGCCCAATCCCCTCGAGCTCCCGGTGCCGCCGCCCCGTCGTACGCCGACGTGAAACCGGGCAGCATCACGTATGAAGATGTCGCATATCCGTTTCCGGTCCAGTACCTGGCCTTTACGACCTACGGCCAGGACGTGCGCATGGCCTACATGGACGTCCCGCCGGCCGGCCGGCCCAACGGGCGGGCCGTGGTGCTCTTTCACGGCATGAACTTCGGCGGCTACTACTGGGGCGACGCAGCGAACATGCTGGCGAAGGAAGGGTTCCGGGTGGTCATCACCGACCAGATCGGGTTCGGACGCTCCTCGAAGGTCGTCATCCCGTACAACTTCTCGGACATGGCGCTCAACACCCGCCGCATCCTGCAGCACCTGAGCCTGGCGAAGGTGTCGGTGGTCGGCCACTCCATGGGGGGAATGCTCGCCGCGCGCTTCTCGACGCAGTACCCCAATATGGTCGAGCGGATCGTGATCTACAACCCGATCGGGTTGAACGACTCCCGCTTCGACCGGCCGGCCTCGACTGTGGACGAAGCCTACAAGCGGAACCTGAACGCCACCTACGAGCAGCTCGGCTCCTCGTATCACCGCTACTTTTCGCACAACGAGTCCGCCTGGAAGCCTGAGTACGAACAGTGGATCCGGCAGCGCTACGCCATGACCCTCAGTTCAGACTTCCCGCGCCTGGCGATGGTCCAGGCGCTGCTCGGGCAGATGACGTACAACGATCCGGTCGTCTACGACTGGGCGCACATCAAAGCGCCGACCTTCGTCTACGGCGGCCGCGAGGACGGCCCGGGCTTCGCGGAGCGGATGAAGCACATCGCCGAGACCATTCCGAACGGCAAGGCCCGGCTCCATCTCATTCCCAATCTGGGCCATGTCCCGCATTTCGAGGCGCCGGAGCAGTTTTATCCGCCGCTCATCGCGTTCCTGAAGGAAGGGCTCTAGACGTCACGAAGGCCGGGCCTTCGCGCCTTCGCGCGTTCGTGAAGAAGTCGAAGACAAGCCAGTGGACGGTCAGTCGGGAACCGGGTCATCAGGGTCGGCGAAGTAGCGCCTCGACAGATAGTGCAGGGCGATACCGACTCCCCATCGGTTGGGCGCGGTCCAGACCACGAGCACGCCGACCACCGCGAAGAGCACCGCGCCGGCCGCCAGGTGGGTGCGTGCGACGCCAAAGTAGATCACCGCGACCAACGCCCCGATCGGGAGGCGATCGCCGATCACGGTGAACGCCCAGGTGTCGCCGGGGTTTCGTTCGTACACCAGTCCACACCTCGGGCAGCGATCGAGGTGATGCGACCACCCGGAGAACAGCGCGCCTTGCCCGCAGTGCGGGCATCGTTTCCTCCAGCCCCGGGCGAGCGCCTGGCGCACCACTCTGCCGGTCATGTCCGTGTCCCCGCCGTTCTGCCATGCATATACCCCGCGTCGCGTCACCGCGCCGCGCCGGCTGCCATGATACCCAACCTCGGAACAGGCGGCACAACAACACCGGATTCGCGATGCTGCCTGGCGTGCACATCGAGGAAGTCGTCTGACAGCGCACCGCTGCGCATCGCCGGTGTCGATCCGATCTGAAGTGCATATGATGTATAAGGGTTTCGGCGCTTCGCCATTCACGAGGGACAAAAATACAACATGGAACAACGCTGCAGATGGTTGGTCGGTTTTGTCGGCGCGCTGCTTGTCGCCGCGCCCGCATGGGCGCAGCAGGCGAGTGGTATTGCAGGCGTGGTCAGGGACACCTCGGGCGCGGTGCTGCCCGGTGTGACAGTCGAGGCCGCCAGTCCTGTTCTGATCGAAAAGGTTCGCACCGTGGTCAGCGATGGTGAAGGACGCTACAACATCATCGATCTGCGGCCGGGCGCGTATGTCGTCACGTTCAGCCTGTCCGGCTTCAACACCTTGAAACGCGAAGGCATCGTCCTGCCGGCAGGCTTCACTGCGACCGTGAACGCTGACCTCCAGGTGGGGTCGCTCGAAGAGACCATCACGGTCAGCGGATCGAGTCCACTGGTGGACACGCAGAACACGAATCAGACCAAGGTCGTATCCGAGGAACTGCTCTCGGCCCTGCCGACGAGCTCGAAGACCGTGGGCTCCCTCATCAATATCACCCCTGGGCTCACAGGCGCTCAGGACGTCGGCGGCTCGGCGGGTACCTACGCGACCCAGGGAAACAACCTCGGCGCGCACGGCAAGACCGGTAACAAGTTTTCGTTTGACGGCATGCGGACCGAGAACATGGAGGGCGCCGGCTCGGCCGGGTACATCCTGAACCCGCTGCTCGTCGAAGAGACCACGATCGAGACCGCCGGCGTTTCGGCCGAGAGCAACGTCAGCGGGATCGCGGTCAACGCCATCCCGAAAGAAGGGGGCAACAGCTTCAGGTTCAGCGTCACCGGGATGTTTGCCAACGACAAGTTTCAGAGCGACAACCTCGACGACGCGCTGCGCGCCCGGGGCCTCACCACACAGAACAAGGTCCTGAACCTCTACGACACCGGATGGACCGTGGGCGGCCCGATCCGGCGGGACAAGGTCTGGTTCTTCGCGGCGAACCGCTTCTGGGGGAACCGAAACCAGGTCGGCGGCATCTACTTCAACAAGACCAACGGGACGCCGTTCTACACTCCGGATCTCGAGCGGCCGGCGGATCGCTATGAGTGGTACCGGTCATTCGCCGGACGCGTCACCTGGCAGGCCTCTCAGAGGAACAAGTTCAACTTCGTCGCCGACGCGCAGAAGGCCTGCGTCTGCCGGCGCGAGGGCTTCAATGCTCCAGAGGCGCTGGTGGAGTGGAGGTTCTCTCCGCAGGGTCTCTATCAGGCGACCTGGAGCTCGCCGGTCACCAGCAAGCTGCTGCTCGAGGCGGGGGCGTCTGCCACGATCTCCCATTGGCCGAACTTCCTGCAGCCGGGTGTACGCCAGGACGTCATCCCGATCACCGAGTTGTCGACCGGGTTCTTCTGGAACGGTCCGACCGCCACCAGCCAGGCCGACCCGCGGGACAGTGACCGGTTCGCGCAGCGGTTCAGCATGTCGTACGTGACCGGTTCGCACACCTTCAAGACCGGCATTCAGGTCGAGCAGGGAAGGCGGAACACCGGCTTCGGCATCTGCTGTCCGGTGCTCTATTCCTTCCGCAACGGCGTGCCGAGCAGCATCGAACAACGCACCACTCCGTACCTCGCCAGGGAACGCATCAAGGCGGATATCGGCATTTTCGTGCAGGATCAATGGTCGATCCGCAAGCTGACGGTCAACGCCGGGCTGCGGTTCGACCACTACAATGCGGCGGTGCTGGCGCAGAGCGCCCCGGCGACGCCGTTCGTGCCGGCGCGCGAGTTTCCGGCCGTCCACGGTGTTCCGTCGTGGCAGGATCTGAACCCGCGACTGGGCGCCTCGTACGACATCTTCGGTGACGGCCGGACGGCGATCAAGGCGTCGATTGGCCGCTACCTGGGCGTCAGCGCGGTCGATGTCGCCAACGCGAACAATCCCCTGATCACGTCCGTGAACACCGTGACGCGGAGCTGGACCGACACCAACGCCGACTACGTGCCCGATTGCAACCTGGCGAGCCCTCTCGCCAACGGCGAGTGCGG
>WHSN01000245.1 GCA_009380045.1 Luteitalea sp. | reverse complement strand
GTTCGACCCGGCGATCTGCCTGACGCCGTTATCTGGCACGAAATCGAGGTCTGGGCGCGCGTTGGACCCGACTACGTGCAGCTGGTTCTCGCGCTCGCCAGCACGTTGTTCGACGAGGAGATCCTGCGGTCGGCCTGCCGACGGGTCGGAAGCTCGTACGATGCGCTCGTCTATCCGCAGCTGGCCGCGGGTGAACGCTCGGTGAGCACGCAGCAGGCGTTCGATCTCGTGGCGCTCGCCGACGTGGCGCGCCGGGACCCGGTCGCCGCGCAGTACTTCTCGATCGCCGGCGGGACTTTCGAGGGCTTCAGGGACGCGCTCGGCGGCACCCCGTTCCTGTCGGCCTTCGAGCGGTTCATAAGCCAGTACGGCCACCGCGGGCACTACGAATCCGATTGGGCGCTGCCGCGCTACCGCGAGGAGCCGTCCCCGATCCTTTTCGCCATCCAGGCGCATCTGGCCGACGCTCGCCCCGACGAGGTCGCTCGGACCGCCGATCGTCTCGAGCGTGCGGCAGCCGACGCGTGGCGCGCGTTGGTGGCGCGCACGACCTGGTGGCAGAGATTGACGCTGGTTCCTCGTGTGAAGTCGACCATCCGCCGATTGAAGCGGCGGTACGTGATGCGCGAGAAAGCTCGATCCGATCTCACGCGCGTGCTCGCCGAGGTCAGGCGCTGGCATCTGGAGCTTGCCGTCCGGTTCGTCTCGCGCGGCTGGCTGCGGCGGCGCGACGACTACTTCCTGCTCCATTTTTCGGAGATCGGCGCCGTAATCTCTGACCCCGCCACCGGACCGGAACTGGCGGCCATCGCAGAGCGGCGCGGCGAACAGCTGGCGGTGGAGCGGCCGCTGCGGATGCCGATGCTGATGCGGGAGTCCGGGCTGCCGGCCATGGTCGGCCGTGTCAGCGCGGAGGGACCGCTCGAATCTCCACGGTTGAACGGACTGTGCGTCAGTCCCGGGTGCGTGGACGGCGAGATCGTGGTGATCCTCGATCCGCGGCATTTCCGGCTGATGAAACGCGGGGCGATTCTCGTGGCGCCGGCCACCGACCCATCCTGGACCCCGCTGTTCACGCTGGCCGCCGGCGTGATCGTCGAGGTCGGCGGCATGCTGTCGCACGCCTCGACCATCGCGCGCGAATATGGGCTGCCAGCCCTGGCGAACGTGAAGGACGCGACCCGCCGCCTCCGCACCGGCGAACGCGTACGGCTCGATGCCACTGGCGGCGTCGTCGTTCCCTGCGGCGCTGGTGCTCCTGTCTCCACCCCGGAGCCGCTGGTATGCTTCGAAGACAGGCCGCTGACATGACCTCGACCCTGGGACGGACGGCCACGCTCGCGGTTGCCGCGCTGATCGTCCTGTCGGGCCTGGCCCATGGGCAGCGCCGCTTCGGGTGGGGCAGCGGCCGCGAGGTGGAGGAGCGGAACGCACCGTACGACGGCCGTTTCACCTTCGCCCGCCTGAAGTACACGACGGCGCCTGGCGGCTACTGGTACCAGGGCATGCCGTCATGGTCCCACGGTTACCCGGTGTCGGAAGACAACCTGATGCGCATCATGAACGAGGTGAGCGACCTCGGTGCGCGTGTCGATGCCTTCAACGTGTTCAGCCTTGACGATCCGGAGCTCTCGAAATACCCGATCGCCTACATCACCGAGGCCGGCTGGTGGCAGATGAACGATCGCGAAGCGGCGGCCTTCCGCGCCTACCTGCAGAAGGGCGGCTTCGTGATCTTCGACGACTTCAAGGTGGCCGGCACGTTCGGCGCCGGCGGCGGCGGCTGGCAGAACTTCGAGGCGAACATGATCCGCGTGCTGCCATACGCACGGTTCGTCGAGATGGAGGTCTCGCACCCGATCTTTCATTCGTTCTTCGAGATCACGTCGCTCGACGACTTCCCGCAGGCCTACAACGCCGGCAAGCCGTTCTTCAGAGGGTTGTACGAGGACAACGATCCGCGGAAGCGGCTGCTGATGATCGTGAACTACAACACCGACATCTCCCAGTACTGGGAGTGGTCCGGACGCGGGCTGCGGCCATTCGACGAGACGAACGAAGCGTACAAGCTTGGCGTGAACTACATCATGTATGGATTGACGCACTGAACGGCGTGCCCCGGCGTACCTGGCCAAGCGATGAGCCTTCACCGGCTCGAGCCGCGGCGAGGCAGGTCGAGTTGAAACACCTGGTTTTCCTGAGCCGGGCGAACGAGGACCACGCGGCCACCGGCACCTGGCTGGACGCCGACCTTGCGAGAGACCGCGCCGGCCTGCCGCCGATCTCTAGCGGGGCCTGTCGACCATCGGGACGAAGCGGACCGGGATCGTCGTCTTCTGGGCGACGCCGCTCGCGTTCCTGGTCACGACGGTCATTTCCTGGAGCTCGGTCCCGACGGGGAGGACCATGATGCCGCCGACGGCCAACTGATCGACCAGCGCCTGCGGAATTTCCGGCGGAGCGGCGGTGACGACGATCCGCTCGAAAGGCGCCTGCTCGGGCCAGCCGAGGTATCCGTTCCCGGTTCTTGCGTGTACATTTCGATAACCGGCGTCCGCGAGCGTTTTTCGAGCCCGATCGGCCAGCTCAGGAACAATCTCAATCGTGTAGACCTCGCGCACCAGCTCCGCCAGCACCGCCGCCTGATACCCCGATCCGGTGCCGATCTCGAGGACCCTGTGCTCGCGCGTCGTCCGCAGCGCATCGGTCATGTAGGCAACGATGAACGGCTGAGAGATGGTCTGCCCCAGCCCGATCGGGAGCGGCGTATCGTCGTAGGCGCGAGACCGTAGGGCGGGCGGAACGAACAGATGGCGCGGGACGCGCCTCATCGCGTCGAGCACCGAAGGGTTGTCGATGCCGCGAGACCTGATTTGATCGTCGACCATTCGCTCGCGGGCGGCCGTCAACGGATCGGGTTGAGCAGCGCGGTACCCGTGCGCCGTGTGACCCGTGGCCGCGAGCACGACCGCGCCGCATGTCGCGCCCAGCGCAACCATCCGGTGGAACGTCGCCGGCATGGAACCTCCTGTCTCTCATGATAGTGCGGCCGGCCGAGTGGATTGCGCTCTTCTACGTCGCCGCCATGGCGGTCGTGGCCCTCCGTCGTCCCCTGCCTTCTTCAAAACGAGGTCGGCTGTGGCTCGCCTGCGGGTTCACGATTGCCGCCATTCTGGCGCTCGCATCTGCAGATCACCCTTTTCTCCTGGCGGTCCGCGACTGGGCGCCGGCGGGATATGTCTGGGCAGCCTATCGACTTCCGGCGCTTCTTGTGACGAGCCATCATGGATCGTTCGAGCGATGGCTGATCGCGAGCGAAGGCCGTTGGGCGGAGATGCTGGTGCGCGCTGACGCGCGACTTCCGTCGACCGTGCGGGAGATGTTCGAAGCGGCGTATCTCGTGTGCTATCTGCTCCTGCCGCTCGGCTATGTTTGCCTGCTGCTGGCAGGACATGCGGGCGAACGCGATCGCTACTGGCTGGCCGTGATAGTCGCGGGGGCGCTCTGCTACGGAGGGCTTCCATGGCTGGCGGTGCGGACGCCGCGTGACGTCGCGCCGGCCCGCCCGCCGACGTCCACGGTCCGACGGGTGAACCAGTGGCTGCTCTCGCGCGCCAGCGTCGGCGATAACACGTTTCCGAGTGGACATGCGGCGATAGCGCTGACGATTGCGCTGACCGTCGGGGCGAGGATGCCGATCGCCGGCGCGGCAATCGGCGTGATCGCCGCCGGTGTCGTCGCCGGCAGTCTTCTCGGCCGATATCACTACACCGCCGACGCTGTGGCGGGGATCGCGGTCGCGGCGATCGCCTTTGCGGTTTCACGTTTGGCGTAACAGCTTGGGCTGGCGCGAATGCCGACGCCAATGTCCCGCCACGTCGAAGGCGTCCTAGCGGGAAGCGGCCGCTCTGAGCGTCAACTTCTGCACGCGCCAGTTGGTCATCTCGCCGACCAACAGCTCGTTCTCGTTGCGGCAGTCGATCGAGTTGGCCAGCCCCAACTGCTTCGGCAGCTTGCCGGCCGATCCGAACTTGCCGACCACCTTTCCGTCGAGTTGCACCTTGTAGATCGTCGCGTCTTCCATGCCGTCCGGGTCACCCGAGTGCGAGACGTAGAGATACTGCGTGGATCCGCGCGTGATGCAGAGCGCCTGCGGCGTGCCGACGTTGGCGAACTCGGACTTGAAGGCACCGTCACCGTCGAAGACCTGGATGCGCTTGTTGCCCAGGTCTGCCGCGTAGACGTTGCCCTGTGCGTCGATCGCCAGCGCCTTCACGCCGTCGAACTGGCTCGGCCCGGACCCGGTGGATCCCCACTGTCTGATGAAGCGGCCTTCCTTGTCGTACTTCGCGATGCGGTTGTCCGTGTTGCCGATGCCATCGGCGATGTAGATGTTGCCGGTGCCATCCCACGCCACGTCTGTCGGGCGACTGAACGTCGAGCCCGGGGTTCCCGATCCGGGAGGGCCGGCCGGGCCGCCACGACCGCCGCCGGCTGGCGCGGCCGCTCCCGGAGGGGCACCCGGACCGCCGCCGCGACCCGCTTCCGGTCCGCCACGGCCGCCGCCACCCGGCGGAGCGCCCGGGGGTGGGCCAGGTCGAACCGAGATCGTCTCGGGCTTCCTGCCGAGCACGAGGGCGACACGTCCATCGCTATCGAACTTCACGACCTGGTTGGCGCCGGCATCGATAGTCCAGACGTTGTCCTGCGGATCGACGCGCAGGCCGATTGCGGCGTTGAAGCCGTAGACGTCCTGGCCCAGCTCCCGCACGAACTTCCCGTTCGGGTCGAACTGAAAGAGACGGGATCCGCCGCGGTAGAACGTCCTGTTGTCGCCGAGCGTGGCGTAGGGATGGCCCGTTCGCGTGTAGACGAAGATCTGTCCCTTCGAGTTGGTCCCGACGCCCGCGATTTCGCCGACGTGAATGTCGTTCGGCGTCCGAATGACATCGGTATTGGTGTCGAAGGGAATCTCCGGAACCGGCGTCTGCGCCAGGAGCGAACCTCCAAACGCCAGCACCGCCGCTGCTACAACCGCTCTGCTGGTGCGTGTCATCACGCCTCCTAGTTCCCACTCGGCTTCATCGCCTGCGGCTTGAGCAGGATCTTCTGCGACCGCCAGTTGTTGATCTCGGCGGTGTAGATGATGTCGGGGTCGCGGCAATCCATCTGGTGGACGGTCGCGAACTCGCCGGGCGCC
>WHSN01000087.1 GCA_009380045.1 Luteitalea sp. | reverse complement strand
CCGCCAGTCGGGATGGTGGCCTGACGTTCTCGCCGCCGGCGAGGGTGAACACGACCGCCGGCGACGCACGGGTGAACGGCGAGCAGCCGCCCAGGGCGGCGCTCACGCCGCGCGCGGGAAGCGCGCCGGCGATCACGGTCGTGTGGACAGCGAAAGGCACATCCGGCACCAAGCTGCAGACGGCCCGCTCGGTGGATGGAGCCCGCAGCTTCGCGCCATCGGCAGTCGTGCCGGGCACCGATGTCGGAGGCAACCGCGGATGGGAAGCGATCACCCCCGGCCAGGACGGGAAAGTCCACCTGGTGTGGCTCGATCATCGGCGACTGGCGCCGGCCGAAGCCGCCACGTCGTCAGCCGCGGCGGACCATCACCGGCACGCCGGGTCTGCCGGCGCGAAGCGCGACGGCGTCGCCATGGCGCAGCTCTCGGAGCTGTACATCGCGACATTGGGTAGCGCCGCGGCGTCGCGGGGGATCACGGGCGGCGTGTGTTACTGCTGCAAGACGGCGCTGGTCACCGCACCGAACGGAACGCTGCACGCTGCGTGGCGCCATGTCTACCCCGGCAATCTGCGCGACATCGCGTTCGCTTCCTCGAACGACGGCGGCCTGACGTTCAGCTCGCCACTCCGTGTCAGCGAGGACCGGTGGCAACTCGACGGGTGCCCTGACGACGGCCCGGCGATGACGGTGGACGACGACGGGCGCGTGCACGTGATCTGGCCGACGCTGGTTCACGACGACAAGCGGCGGCCGACGATCGGCCTCTTCTACGCCTCGCTCGGTGATGGCGCTCGATTCTCGCATCGGTTGCCGCTTCCGACCGACGGTCTGCCGCACCATCCGCAGGTCGCGGTCGCCTCGGATTCGCTGCTCGCCGCATGGGACGAGTTGAGGAACGGTGTGCGGCAGCTGGTTGTGGCGCGGGCCTCGCTGCGCGACCGGCACCCGAAGTTCTCGCGATGGATCGTCACCGGGTCGGCGGGAGGGGTTTACCCGTCGCTGGTCGCGACGGCCGAAGGCGCCGTCGTTGGCTGGACCTCCCGGACGGGTGCTGGTGCAGCGGTCAAGGTGATCGCAGTGCCGCGCTAGCTGCACATCCGAATTGACAGGGCCGCCGTTACCTTCGTAGACTTACCGGCGAAGTTGAGACTGAGTCTCAATATTGACGCAGGGAGCCGAACGCGCCTCGAATGAGCGCCGTTTTGCAGGGCTCGACCCTGGCAGCAGCGGCGCGGGCGCCCTCGCTTCGCGCATACTGGTGAGGCTGAATCCGCTTGCCGGGCAGGGTTCGCCCGCGAATCCGTCGCGATCCGGCGGTCGGGATGACCCTCCGCTCGCGATGCCGAATGACTTACTCCATGGAGAGACAGCTTTGATGCATGCCGACGTGCTTCGTGCCATTAACGTGCAGATCAATTCGGAATTCAGCGCGTGGTATCAGTACCTCGCGATGGCGGCGTTCTGCGAGCGGGAGCAGTTCGTCGGCGCGGGGAAGTGGCTGCAGGCGCAGAGCGCCGAGGAGTATCTGCACGGCATGAAGTTGTTCAACTTCGTGCTCGCGCGGAACGGCGTGGTCGAGCTCACCGCAATCGACGAGCCCAAAAGACAGTTCGAGTCGTTCGGCGAGGTGTTCGAGCAGGCGCTCAAGCAGGAGATGAAGGTCACAGAACAGATTAATTCACTCTACGAGCTCTGTTTTCAGTCGAAGGCGTTCGCCGAGATGACCGAGCTCCAGTGGTTCCTGACCGAGCAGGTCGAAGAAGAAAAGACCGCCCGGGAGATCGTGGCCAAGTTCCGGTTGGTCGGAGACGACCCGGGCTCGCTGCTCGATCTCGACCGTGAGCTCGGCACCAGGAGCGCCAGTGATCGTCACAACTAGCCCACCTCGACGAGCGATGATATGAGCACTTTCGACCTGCTGGGCGGCACGGCTCGGTGGATCAATGCGCACGCCCTGTGGCCCGACCTTCCGGTGTGGGCCTATGCACTGCTGGCGCTGGCCGACACCCATGTCACCACCGCCTGCGTCACCTTGTACCTGCACCGGTGCCAGACCCATCGGTCGATCTCATTCAGCCCAGCGGTTGAGCACGTCATGCGTTTCTGGCTCTGGGTCAGGACCGCGATGCCGACCCGCGAGTGGGTCGCCGTCCATCGCTGCCATCATGCGCACGTCGACGGGCCGGACGACCCGCACAGCCCGATCGTCTATGGGATCTGGCGGGTGCTGTTCATGGGCACGTCGCTCTATCACAAGGCCGCGCACAACGAGCGGATCGTCGAGCAATATGGCAAGGGCACACCCGACGACCTGCTGGAGCGCTCGCTCTACGCACGACTCAGCCTGCTCGGTCCGGTGATAACGCTGGTGACCAACGGGCTCCTCTTCGGCGTGTGGGGGCTGGCGATGTGGCTCGCCGAGATGGCCTGGATTCCGTTCTTTGCCGCCGGCGTCATCAACGGCCTCGGCCACTGGTGGGGCTATCGCAATTTCGACACGCCGGACGAGTCGAGGAATCTGCCGGGGAAGTACTGGTCGATTCTGACCTGCGGCGAGGCGTTGCACAACAACCATCATCACGTGCAGAACTCGGTGCGTTTCGCCGTGAACCCCGGCGAGCTCGATCCGGGCTACTGGTATTTCCGGGCGCTGCGTGCCGTCGGCCTGGCGCGGGCGCGCCAGGAGTCGGTGGCCGCGGTTTGACCCGTGCCCGCGGGTCGAGTGGTGGTCCCGCTGGCAGGCCAGGTCTCGACGCCCGGTCGGCATGCTGATCTCGCTGCGCGGTCTCGAGAAGTCCTATCCGCAGGGCGTCGCCCGCAGCTATGTCCTGCGCCGCATCAACGTCGACATCAGGCCCGGCGAGTTCGTCTCGATCATGGGACCGTCGGGCGCCGGCAAATCGACGCTGCTCCACATCCTCGGCATGCACGACCTGGACTGGTCCGGCGAGCATTACTTTCTCGATACCCCGGTCCACCGATTGAAGCCGAAGGAGCGGGCCGACGTGCACAAGCGCCACATCGGCTTCGTCTTCCAGAGTTACCACCTGCTCGACAACCTGACGGTCTACGAGAACCTCGAGGTTCCGCTCACCTATCGCGATGTCGATCGCCGGCAGCGTCAAAGCCTCGTCGCCGACGTCCTCGACCGGTTTCAGATTGTCGGCAAGAAGGACCTGTATCCGAGCCAGTTGTCCGGTGGGCAACAGCAACTGGTCGGCGTCGCCCGCGCACTGATTGCCAACCCGCAGGTGATCCTGGCCGACGAGCCGACCGGCAACCTCCATTCGGCGCAGGGCAAGGACATCATGGAGCTGTTCCGGCAGTTGAACGAGGGCGGCACGACGATCGTGCAAGTCACGCATTCCGACGTGAATGCGTCGTACGGCTCACGCGTCATTCACCTGCGCGACGGGTGGATCGTCGACGACTAGCGCGGGTCAGGAGTTTTCGGGCACCGGATACTTCAACAGCTTCCGCTGCAGCGATCGGCGGTGGATGCCGAGCAGCCGGGCCGCCTGCGAGACGTTCCCGCCGCAGTCGGCGAGCACGCGCTGAATGTGCTCCCATTCGACGCGCGCGAGCGGCTGCGCCACCGGCGCGAGCGGCTCGGCCCCGCCGCCCGCCGGCGGTTCGAGCGCCGCGACAATCTGATCGGCGTCCACCGGTTTGGTGAGATAGCTGGCGGCGCCCAGCCGCACCCCCTGCACCGCGGTCGCGATGCTGCCGTATCCCGTCAGGATGATCACCGTCGTCGTCGGGTCGAGCGCCTTGAGATCGCGCACCAGGTCCAGGCCAGATTTCCCCGGAAGCCGCAGGTCGACGATCGCGAACTCGGGCGTCTCGCTGCGCGCGCGAGACATCGCCTCGTCGTAATCGGCCGCGGCCGACGCGGCGAAGCCACGCGCGATCAGGGCGCGCACCAGCCGGGCGCGAAACACCGCATCGTCGTCGACGACGAGCACCGTCCGGCTGTCCGCCGGCTGTTCGGGCAGGCCTTCATTCATGCTTCACAGTGTACGCAACACGCGGCGAAGCTCGCGCCGCGATGGATGGCGCCGGCGTGCCGGTGGGTCGATCGGCACGCCTCACGCAAGCCGGTGACGCGGGGCGGTCGGCTCGCGGAGGTGGTTGCCGCAGGGACCACGGCAGCAGTCCGGGAGCTGCTGCCGCGGGTACGTGCCGGGCAGCGGGCCCGGCGTGTCCGTCAGAAGAACTTGCGCGAGATGTTGAAGCCGAGGAACCAGTCGTCGTTGTTCGAACCGCCGCGCGCAAGCTGTCCCATCGTCGTGGCAAAAGAGTTGGAGAAGTTCAGCTGAAAGATGTGCCCCCCGGCCCGCTTCTCGATCGCGAAGCTGCCGTGGGTGACTCCGGGCTTGTAGCCCGACGCCCGCGGAGCCAGCTCACCGGCAAGGTAGATGGTCGGCCGAATCCGCACGCGTGCGCCAAGCCCAACCATGAACGTGTCGTTGTCGTCGGCAAGCTCGCCCGGAAGCGTGTTCGTGTTGTTCACCCAGATCGGCTCGGCGTAGACGGCGGCGATATCGCCAAACGTGCGCGACACGATGGCGCCAATCGCTGGCGAGTAGTTCTCGTGGAGGTTGTCGGCCCCCTCGTAGGTGACGAGAGCCGAGACGTCGATTGGCACACGATCGCCCTGCCGCAGCAGGCCGTATTGTCCGAAGAACTCGATCGTCTTGCCGCTCGACGAACGGTGGAAGCCGATCTGGCCGTTGGGAACGATGCCGATGCGATATTCAAGGCCGATCACCGCGCCGTTGTCCAATCCGAAAAGGTCGCCCACGAGGTCGCCGAGATCGCCGGCACCGAGCGGGCGGCCGAACCGGTGTGTCACCCGGAACGCGCTCTTGAGAACCGGCAGGCGCAGCGACGTCGGCAGGCTGACGAGCGTGAAATCCGGCTCCGCCGGCCTGAGCACGGCGTCGTCCTGTTGTGCGAATGCGGACGGCGTGACGAGCACGGAGCAAGAGAGAGCGAGCAGCAGTCGGCCGATGGTTCGATTCACGTGAGCTCCTGTGTGTGAGGTCCTGGTCAGTTCCGGGCCGCGCCGGTCTCGATCCAGCGCCTGATGATGGTGATCTGGCCGTCACTCAAGTAAGGAGGCGTCAGCGGCATGCGGACTCCGACGATGCCCGAGCGTCCTTCGATCTTCTGGATGATGTAGCTGTTGTCCGGATCGCCGGGCACCACGCGGATCGCCCCGGCCTTGCGCGCGCTGGCGACATTGACCAGCTGTTCGTACGCCAGATCCCCGGTGAGGTTGAGGCCTCCGGCCGGGACGCGGTTCACGCTCGTGTGGCAGCCGCTGCAGGCGAGGCGGCCGGTCGAGTCGGTGGACGCGAATATATCACGCTGGATACTCGAGAAGGTCGGGGTGAGCGCCGGGGTCGGACCGGCGATGGTCGAGAGATTCTCGTCGCACGAGGCGGACAGGCACGCCGCGGCGACGACTGCGAGAATGCCGATTGGTCTGCGCATACTCCTCCGATGACACGACATGGTGTGCATCCGACGAGGCAAGGGTGATGCCCGGACAATCCGAAGGCGCGGTGAGGCAAGGCCCGCCCGCTCTCCTGCGCTGCCTTACTCCCAGTGAAAGCGGATTACCGTTCGCGTAAGCGCGGCGCCTATTCGATCCGGTATTTTGCGAGGTAGTACGACAGCGCCCGTTGGCTGATGCCCATCAGCTCAGCGGCTTCCTTCTTGATCCCGCGCGATGCGTCGAGCGCCCGCCGGATCGTTTCCTTCTCGACCCACTCGATGTTCGGTCGCAGCTTCAATGAAGGGAGGCCGGAGCTCTGCTGCGCCACGGCGCCGATCACCGAGACGTCGCGCGGCGTCAGCACCGGACCCGACGACAGCACGACCGCCCGCTCGATCGTGTTCTCGAGCTCGCGGACGTTCCCCGGCCAGTCGTACTGCCGCAGCGCCGCCCGCGCGCCCTCGTCCACGCGCTCGACGCGGCGGCCGGTCCGTTGCGCGTGCTTGCGGACGAAGTGATCCACCAGCGCCGGAATGTCTTCGCGGCGCTCACGAAGCGGCGGCAGCACGATCGGGATCACGTTCAGGCGGTAGAACAGATCTTCCTGGAACCTGCCCTCCGCCACCATCTGCCGCACGTCGCGGTTGGTCGCCGCAATCACCCGCAGGTCGACCCGCTCGGTGCGCTCGGCGCCGAGCGGTTCGAACTCCCGCTCCTGCAGCACCCGCAGCAGCTTGGACTGCAGCGCCGGGCTCATCGTGCCGATCTCGTCCAGGAAGATGGTGCCGCCGTCGGCCAGGGCGAACTTGCCTTTCTTCGACGTCGCGGCGCCGGTGAACGCGCCGCGGACGTGGCCAAACAGCTCCGATTCGAGCAGCGCTTCGGGAATCGCCGCGCAGTTCACGCGGATCAGCGGCATGTCACGCTGGGCGCTGCGGTTGTGGATGGCGCGGGCGATCAGCTCCTTGCCGGTACCGGTTTCGCCCGTGATCAGCACCGTGCTCTTGGTCTCGGCGACGCGCTCGGCCCGCGCGATGATCTCCTGAATCGCGCGGCTGCTGCCGACGATGCCGTAGTTGTCGAACCGTTCGTCGCGCTCGCTGCGAAGATAGCCGTACTCGGTCCGCAGCCGCTGATGATCCAGCGCCCGCCGCACCACCACGAGCAGCTCGTCGATCTCGAACGGCTTCTGCAGATAGTCGAGGGCGCCAAGCTTCATCGCCTCGAGCGCGCTCTCCACGGTGGCGTGCGCCGTCATCATCAGGATCTGCGCCCGCTCGCCCTCGGGGGTCGAGCCGACGTACTCCCGAATCAGCTCGAGCCCGCTCAATTGCGGCATCACGTTGTCGACGATGACGAGGTCGATCGGGCGCTCGGCCAGCAGCTTCTGCCCGCTCCGGGGGTTGCTGCATTCGATCACCTCGTGACCGGCGTCCCTGAGCGCACGGCCGAGCGCCTTGAGAATTTTCTCTTCGTCGTCGATGAGAAGAATCGAACCGCGACGCGCGGTCACGCCGGACGCCCGTGGCGGAACAGGGCGGACGTCGTTCGGGCGCCGCCGCCCGGAAGACTGATCCGGATCTCGGTGCCATGTCCGACTTCGCTCGTGACCGCGATCACGCCGCCCAGACCTTCGACGATGTTCTTGGCAATTGGCAAACCGAGCCCCGTTCCTCCCCGCCTGGTCGTGAAGTACGGATCGAAAACGCGTGCCAGGTCGGACCCCTCGATGCCGACGCCGTTGTCGCCGACGATGATGGCGGCCCCGGAAGCGGTGGAACGCGTCGCGACCCTGACCACCCCGGACGACGGGTCGACCGCGTGGCGGGCATTCACAATCAGGTTGACCAGGGCAATCCGCAGCCGTTCGGCGTCGGCGGTGACCGTCGGCGCCGACACCTCGAGATCGAGCGTGACGGCGGCGCCCGGCGTAGCCTCCGCGGCGACGGCCGCCTCGCGACAGAGCGCGTTGAGATCGAGCGGCGCCAGCTCGAACCGGATCGGCCTGGCGAAGTCGAGCACCTCGTTCACGATCCGGTTCAAGCGCCGCACTTCTTCGTCGATGTCGGCGGCGGCCTCGCGCACCGCCTCGGGCATCGCGTCTGCCCGGCGGAAGGTGTGAAGAGCGGCCTTGATGATCATCAGGGGGTTCCTCACCTCATGGGCGATCACGGTCGAGAGATGGCCGAGAGACGACAGCCGCTCCCTCTGGGAGATCTCGCGCTGAAACCGCCCGACCGAGTCGGTGAGCGTGTTGAAGGTCGTCGCCAGCAGCCGCGCGTCCTCGTCGTCCCACCGCTGGCCTCCGCGCAGCACGATCTTGCGCGTCAGGTCGCCGGTGGCCGCGACCTCGCGCATCACGTCGGTGATCGCGGCGAGGGGCCTGGTGATCGTGCGCGCCACGGCAAAGCTGAAGAGCGTCGCGAGCAGCACCGCGACCACCGCGGTCACGGCCAGCTCGGTGTGAATCGCTTGAAGGAAGCGTCGTTGCTCGGTGCGTGAGCGCAGGATCAGAGCCACCGGCCCGCCGCCCGGCGCCGCCGCCTCGCCCGGCGGCTCGAGCGGCAGGGGAGCGCCGACGAACTCCTCGAAGCCGAGCGTCACCTGTTGCGGTCCTGCGGTCGCGCGAAGCAGTGACGCCAGCGCCTGGCGCGTTGACGGCGGCAGCGTGCTGGCGAGAATCCGGCCGTCCATGCCGAACGCGATCTCGCTGCCGGTGATCTGCTTCACCTGATCGGCGAGGGCGTCGTCGAGCAGGAAGCCGACGCCCAGCGCACCGAGAATGTCCGGGTGGGTCGCACCGACAGCGATCGGAACGGTCACGACCTGGAGGATGCCGCCGGGCTGCGGCAGCAGAGCATGGCCCTCCTGGCCGGCGAGCGCGCTCCGCACCGCCGGCTGGCCGGCGACGACGAGTGCGGCGCTCGGAGAGAGGCCAACCGTCGCCAGCACCTGCCCGGACTTGTTGGTGACGAGCAGCAGGTTCGAGTTCAACTGCTGCTGGTAGTCGACCGCGTTGTCCTGCACCGTCGGGGGATCGTTGGTGTCGACGGCCGCCTTCAGCTTCGGCGTATCGGCGACCAGGCGCGCCATGGTCGTAAACGTGCGGGTGCGGTCGCTCCGCCACTGCTCGACCAGCCGCCTGGCGAAGAGTATTTCGCGGTTCAGCGAGTTCTCGAGCTCCCCGGTCACCCGGACGCTGACCAGGTAGATCGCGACGCCGATCGACAGCACGGCGAGCATCGCGGTGGTGAGAAAAATGCGGCTGCGAAGCGACGACAGCATGTTCATCGCAGCGCGAACTCGAGCTCGACGATCCCACCGTCAGGAACCACGATCGGCTTCGGCTCCGAGGCCAGCCCTTCGTTCCAGGCGATCACGTTGTAGGTGCCCGGCGGCACCTGGTCGATCCGGTACCGGCCGTCGGTGTCGGTGATCGTGAAGAACGGATGGTTGAACACCAGGATGAACCCGCTCATGTGCGAGTGGATGTCGCAGAACACGCGCACGATTCCCGGCCGATCGAAGCGGACCGACTTCGAGCGCCCGACGGCGTAGCGACCGAGGTCGAACGTCCGGGCCTTCGAGAGCGAGAACACGTTGTGGTAGATGCGGTCGCTGTTCGGGAATGCAACCGTGGTGCCGGTGGTGACGGCGAGCAGGTGCGGCACGAAGGTCTCGTTGCGCTGATCCATCACTGCGTTGGCGGCCTCGGTCTGGTCGAACGCGCCGCGCGGCGCCGCCTCGAGGTAGACGACCGACCGGAGGCGGTCGGGTCGGTCGCGCTCGTCCGCGGCGCCGAGATCCGCGACGTTCGGCCGGCGCTCGGCCGGCGAGACGACATGGCGGAGATCCACCCGGCCGCGGATCGCGCCGGTGCGGATGGCGCGGGGTTGCGCGCTGGCGATGACCGCGCTGCGCGCCGGGACCTGCGGCCCGACCAGGACCAGCGCAGCCGCGCCCACGGCGCCGAGCAGCAGCGGCAGGTGCCCGCGACGAGCGCCGAGCTCGCGCAGAAACGTCGGCCACGGCCCCGGCGCGCTCGGCGATCTCCGGCTGTGTTCGACCTTCATCCCTCGTGCTCTCGTGACCGCCAATCACCACCCGATGCGTCGTGCGCTTCGTGACCGTTGGTCACGATCGTCGTGCTTCGTGATCTTCGTGATCTTCGTGATCTTCGTGATCTTCGTGACCTTCGTCGATCAGAACCAGAACAGGAGCTGCGCCGCGCCGATCGACAGCCGGTGCACACGCCCGCCGTCGCGGCGATTGTGCTGAACCGCGAGCTTCAGCTGCAGGTTGCGCTGAATCGCATAGCCGATGCCGACTTCGGTTCGAGACACCGGTGCGTCCCAGGCGGCGACCTCGTTCGTGCCGCGAACCGTGCTGAACGCCAGATGATCGAAACGGCCGGCGACGTAGAGGGCCGGCCGCAGCTTGTACCGCCCTTCCACCGACAGCGCGACGGCGCGCAGCGGCAGCTCGATCACCGGCGTGTCCGCGAGCGGCAGCGTCCAGTCGCTGACGATCGCTTCCATCCGCAGCAGGTAGTAGTCGCGCGAGTACTCGAGATCGCCGCCAACCGCCGTTTGCGTGAAGCTGCGGTCTTCGGTGGCGGCGGCCGGCGCGGCGAGGACGGCCGCACGCGCCAGGTAGGGTCCGCGGGCGGCGGAGGCGCCGACGATCAGGCCGGCCAGCGGCTTCAGCGCCACCCGTCCGGCGACCTGTTTGCCGGCGTTGTCGTCGCCGACCAGGGGATTCCCGAGCGAGCCGGTCGTGACCGCCGCCGTGCCTTCAACGACCGCACCCTTGCCGTGTACCTGCACGCCGGTATCCCAGCGTGACCCGCTGGTGATCGGCAGGCCGTTGTCCGCATCGGGATCGCCAATGGAGAAGCTTGACAGCCAGCCGCGGCCGCGCATCCGGAGCAGCTCGTCGGCGTTCGCCGGCAGCGCGTCGGGCCTGAGAGACGTGAGGTATTGATAGGCGAGCGGGTAGCCGATCAGCAGGTTGTCGGCCGGGTAGGTGCGCCGCCCAGCGGCTCCGAATGTCGGTGGGACGCGGCCGACCTGCAGGTCGACGTTGCGGCTCAGCCACGGTCGCAGGCGCAGATACAACCCGTACGCTCGTGGACCGCTGCCGTTTTCACTGCGCACATCCAGGAGCACCGACATGCGCCTGGTGGCGCGCAGGGCGGCGCTCACGTCCAGGCGCAGCATGTGCAGCGTCGAGTGCTCGTAGTCGGTGTAGTTGAAGAACCCGAAGTCCTCGCGGCAGCTTGCCGGAGCGGCCTCGTCCCCACCGCCGCAGCTGACGGTCGCCGAGACATCGCCGGAAAGGGTGACGCGCCCGCCGCCAAACACCAGCGGCTCGGACGGGAGCGACTGGCCGCGGGCAGGCGTCGAGATGCCGAGTGCCAGCAGCCAGACGTACGCCCACGCGGCCCGCGATGCACCTCCACCTGCATCCGACCGGCGCCACCGCGTGCCATCGACCCGCCGCGGAAACCTCGCCACGATCACGTGCAGCAAAGTATAAGGCGGATGATCAGCGTCCCGGGCTCGAGCCGCGCGAGAGTTGAATCGGGGTAGGGCGACACCAGCGTGATCGACTCGAACTGTCCTGCCGCTTCGCGCCATCCGCGCGCGACGCGCACCCGCTGGCCGTGGTAGAGACGGACCAGAGCGGCGCGGTCGTAGGCGCCGGCAGATCCGAAGGCGTCGAGGGGAGAGACGGCCTCGACGGTCCAATCGGCCCCGGCCAGGGTCGAGAGCGGCTCAGTGCTGGGGCACACGTCGTAACGGCTGGTCCACCCCGGCCGGGCCAGCGGCGGCAGACCGATGCGGGGGTGTGCCGGGGCAAACAGCCTCGCGAACGCGGGATCGCAGGCCGGCGCCGCTCGATTCGGTCCGATCTGGGCGTCCAGGGGCTGGCCGGCCCATAGCACCGTCACGAGCGCCGCGGCCGCGACGTTGACACCGCTTGGGCTGGCCGAGTACATTAGCTCTGGAACTCCCATCCCGATAAGAACTTAGCGGCACATGGCCTATATCATCTGCGAACCGTGCGTTGGAACGAAGGACACGGCGTGCGTCGACGTGTGTCCGGTCGATTGCATTCATCCGCGCAAGGACGAGTCGGCGTTCTCGGCGTCCGACATGCTTTATATTCATCCCGACGAGTGCATCGACTGCGGCGCCTGCGTGCCGGCCTGTCCGGTCGATGCCATCTTCGCGCTCGACGAGACGCCGCACAAGTGGAGCGCCTACATCCATTCGAACCGCGCGTATTTCCAGTGAGAGTGACGTTGACATGGGACTGATCGACCATCGTTTCGAGGACAATTTCATCACCACGAGCATCGACCGCGTGCTGAACTGGGCGCGGGAGTCGTCGATCTGGCCGATGGGCTTCGGCCTCGCGTGCTGCGCGATCGAAATGATGGCCGCCTCGGCCTCGCGCTTCGACATCGCCCGCTTCGGCGCCGAGGTGTTCCGCGCCTCGCCGCGACAATCGGATCTGATGATCGTCGCCGGCACCGTGACCAAGAAGATGGCGCCCGTCCTGCGGCGCCTCTACGATCAGATGCCCGAGCCGAAGTGGGTGATCTCGATGGGCAGCTGCTCCAACGCCGGCGGTCCGTTTCCGACCTACAGCGTTCTTCAGGGGGTCGACAAGGTGGTGCCGGTCGACGTCTATGTGTCGGGGTGCCCGCCGCGTCCCGAAGCGCTGCTGTATGGGCTGATGCGGCTGCAGGACAAGATCCGAAAAGAAGGCACGGTACTGCGCAAGGAGCGCGTTATCATGTCCGGCGACACGGAACCGACGCTGGTCGGCGGGCGCGCGTAATGCGGACCATCTTCACGTTCCTCAAGTCGCTGCTCCTGATCGATCTGATCAAGGGGATGTGGGTCACGATGAAGTACACGCCGCAGCCGGCGTTCACCTTCCAGTATCCGGCGGAGCGGCGCCCGACGGCGCCGCGCTTCCGCGGCGTGCTGCGGCTGCAGACCGAGCCGGCCACCGGCGCCCAGACCTGCATTGTCTGCGACCAGTGCGCCAAGGCCTGCCCGGACGATCTGATTGCGCTCGGCGGCCACCGTGAGCCAGGCCAGAAGATCAAGATTCTCGACTACTTCGATTTCAACCTCTCGCGTTGCAGCTTCTGCGGGCTTTGCTCGGAAGTGTGTCCGACGAAGCCGATCAAAGCGTTGATCATGAGCGAGGACTACGAGCTCGGCACCTACAGTCGCGACTCGCAGATTCTCCGCGTCGACGAGATGTACGACGGGGTGGTCATCGAGCAGTACACGCACTGAGACATCGGCACCAGGGCCTCGCCGGCTCCGGCTGCCGCCGGACGGCGATCGGGTAGTTCACGGTTCGTCTGGAGGGGTCATGAGATGCGGCACCAGGGCCGCGGTGATCGCGCTGATCATTGCCGCCGGGTCTCTAGTCATTCGCGCCGACGTCACGTCGCATTCGGGCGAGATCCAGCTGCAGCTCGCCAATGCCTTCTACCGTGACGGCCGTTATCAGGATGCCCTTGACGCCTACCGCCGCGCCCTCACCGCGCTCGGACCAGACGATCACCGGGCGGCTCGCAGCGGCGTCGTCCGCTCGGCGCTCCGCGTCGCCGAGTTCGATCTGGCCCGCACCGAGGCCGATGTGCTGGTCAGGGCGGCCCCCCAGGCTCCGGAGGCGATCGTGCTCTACGCCGACGCGCTGTGGGCGTCGGGGCTGTTCGAGGAGGCGGAAAGCCGGTACCGCGATGTGCTGGCGCTCTCTCCCGACCTTCCGCGTGGCCACCACGGCATGGCGCGCGCCCTCGCCGCGCGCAGCAGGCTGCAGGAAGCGATGGACGAGGCGCAGTTCGCCCTTCGCCTGTCGCCGCGCGATCTCGAGCTGCATCACACGGTCGGGGCGATCTACGAGCGGATGCACCGCTACGAGGAAGCCGCCGGTGCGTTCAGCAACTACGTCAACCTGCTGCCGAACAAGGATCACAGCGAGAAGGCCGACTGGTCACGCTCGGAGATCAAGTTCCTCCGGTCGTTCGGGCAGCGCGTGCCGTTCGAGATGGATCCCGGCGCCGACGAACAGCTCTACACCATCGATTTCCGGGTCGTGAACGACAAGGTGGTGGTCCGCGCCAAGGTGAACGACGGCTCGTTCCAGGACTTCGTCGTCGACACCGGCGCCGAGAACACGGTGATCTCGCGCCCGACGGCGCAGCGCCTCGGCGTGCAACCGATTACCTACACGCTCAGCGCCGGCGTCGGGGACGTCGGGCTGCGCGGTCTTCAGCTGGCACGGATCAACTCGCTCGAGCTCGGCACGCTCAAGCTGCGCAACATCCCGTGCCTGATCAAGGATCCGCCGATGCGTGGCCTGCCGGTCAGGGAAGCGGAAAGCCTGTCGCCGCTGGCGCTCGGCTTCTCGATGATCATCGACTACCACACCAAGAAGATCACCTTCGGCAAGCGCCTGCCCCCCGAGTCGAGCGACATCGAGCTGCCGCTCCGGCTTCATCGTCTGGTGACGGTGCGCGGCACCGTGGACGGGACGCATCCAGCGAACTTCGTCGTCGACACCGGCGGCGAAGTGATCTCGATCAGCCGCGCGACCGCTTCCGCACTCGGTCGGCCGGAGCCGGCACGCCGGATCGCGCTCAAGGTGTTCGGGTCGTCGGGCTGGGACCGCGACGCGTTCCTCATGCCGGGCGTGAACCTCGCGTTCGACACCATCCGCTACACGAACTTTCCCGTGGTGGTGTTGAACCTCGACTCACCGAGTGCGTTACTGGGCTTTCAGCTCGGCGGGATTGTCGGCCACAAGTTCCTGAGCCGTTATCGGGTTGCCATCGACCTGGAGCGCAGCGTGCTGCGGCTCAAGTCGATCGCATGAGCGCTTTCTTCTGCAGCCGGTTCGCCCGGCGCGCGTGCGCGTCGTCGCAGACCCGCCGCTCCTCGTCGGTCTCCACGATCAGCTGCGGCACCGGGATCCGCTGGCCGTTGCCGGCAACGGCGACGAACGTGAGGAAGGCGCTGCTCGTCAACCGCCGCTTGCCGCTCAGGATCTCCTCCGAGTAGACGTCGACCTGCACCTCCAGCGAGGTCGTGAACGTGCAGGTGACGCGCGCCTTCAGCAGGATCAGATCGCCGACCTTGATCGGGTGAAGGAACTGCAGGTCGTCGACCGCCGCCGTCACCAGCAGGCTACGGGTGTGGCGGTGGCAGGCGATCGCCCCGGCGATGTCGATCAGGTGCATCACCGTTCCGCCAAGGATGAAGCCAAGCGGATTGGCGTCGTTCGGCAGGACGACCTGCACCATCTCTGTCGCTGATTCGTCCGCGCGCTTGGCGCGCCTGGCGGGGAGGTGCATCCGCCGATCCTACCTCGGGCATCCCCCTGGAGGTTCCGAGCCTTCCGCCGCCGGGTTCAGGCAATCGAACGACGGCGCGTATGTCATCACCTGGGCACGAAGGACCGCCACGAGGAACGAACGACGCTCCAGGCTGCTGGCGGGGAACCTGTCCCTGGCGATTCAGCGACGGCAGGTCACAACCGATCATCGCCGGGTGTGCCGAGCCCGCAGGGAAACCCACCGGAGAACAAGGCCTCCGCGTGCCCTGCGGTCAACGTCGTGTCCAGTGCGGATTCATCGAGGACCGCTCCACTGGGCAGCGTGTGCGTCGGCGTTCCTCGTGACCGATCAGAAGTCGTAGCCGATCCAGATCGCGAAGCGCGGCTTGCGGAACGACGAGCTGCCGCCCTCGGCGGCGAACGCCAGGTCTTCCCAGTCCTTGTTGAAGAGCGTGCGCCAGGCCCAGTCGAAGTGAATGGGGAATCCAAGCGCGAAGGTCTCCAGCCCGACGCCGTACGAGGCGCGGCCGTCCTTCAGGCGGAAACCGCTGACGGTCTGCTCCGGTCCGTAGATCGGAATCGGGCTGCCGGTCACCGGATCGGCCACCACGTCGCCGAACGCATTCCGCTGGTAGTCGACAACCGGCCTGAACGTCTCGTCGTTCGAGGTTGCGAACTGATACTCCTGGCCCTTGAACCAGCCGCCGCCCATGTTGGCGAAGAACACGCCGCGGATGCCGCCAATGACGCCGATCGGTGTCAGCGCCGCCTGGATGATCGGAAACCGGAGCTCGGCGTTCGCGAACACCACGTTCTGGCCGACGAACTGGAGGTAGTCGTAGCCGCGCATCTCCGAGTTGCCGCCGAAGTAGAGGAAGTCCGGATAATCACCGATGCTCTTGAAGCCACGGATTCGCAGGGCGAGGACGCCGGTGCTCGCCAGCCGCTGATAGTAGCGGGCGTCGCCTTCGAAGGTCTGCCGCGACAGCGTGCTGCCGATCTTCGGGGCGATGTCGTAGGCGAATCGCATCGTGCTCCCGGCGAGCGGACCGAACTCGCGGAAGATGGTCGTCTCCTGGACGAATGCCGCGCTGATCGGTAGCATCGTGCCGTTCCGGAAGACCTGCTGGCCGAAGTTCTCCTGCTGATACTGGTTGGCGTAGAACTCGAGCCCCGGGTCGTTGTACTGCTCGCGCAGCTGGACGAGGCCGCCCGAGAACTCGATTCGCCGATAACGGTCCAACGGGTAGTGGGCGAAGGCGCTGCCGCCGCGCACGGTACGTGTCGCCACCGCCAGGTCGCGGCTGACCAGCGGGGCGAGCGACGGATCGTAGAACACCCCTTCGAGCTGGCCGTAGAAGAACTGCGTCTGCGAAAAGCCCTGCAGCGCATATTGGAACCGCCGCCCAAGGTTCACGTAGCTGAGCGACAGCGACCGGTACTGGGCGATCGACGCGGCGAACATGTTCACCTGTTTGTCGCCGAGCACATCGCCGAAGCTGATTTGCGTGCCGCCGAACACGTCGCCGTTGTTGGTGACGCCGACGTTCACCGGGGGGCGCCCTTCGAGGAACATCTTCTCGAACGGCCGCTTCTTGCGGGCGTTCGACGCGACGAGGGTGTGAACGAGCGGCGCCTGGAAGTCGATGATCGGCCCGGGCGCGCCGAAGTCGGCGCTGGCGGAGGTGTGCAGCGGCTCCTGGCGTTCGAGGGTGTGGATGCCCCAGTCGCCCTTGTAGTAGCTGACGAACGCGATCCGGTTCGTGCCATCGCTGCTCAGGACCACCGGGGACAGGTTGCCACCGAGCGCGTCGGTATACTGCTTGAGATCGCCGCCCCGGAGGTCGAGGGTCCAGATGTTGAAGACGTTGCCGTTCTTCGCCACTTCGGGGTCGAGCGGCACATTGGGATCGGTGGCGGTCGACGAGAAGACCAGCGTGTGCTCGTCGACAAACTGCGCCGCGGTCTCGTCGTTGGTGCCGAAGGT
>WHSN01000021.1 GCA_009380045.1 Luteitalea sp. | reverse complement strand
CGGTGACCGACACCGGCGCGGGCATGGACCTGGCGACCCAGGCGCGGCTCTTCGAACCGTTCTTCTCCACGAAGGCGGCGGGGCTCGGCACCGGCCTGGGACTGGCCATCGTCTACGGGATCGTCAAGCAGCTGGGCGGCCACATCCAGGTGACGAGCGCGCCACAGCAGGGGAGCACTTTCGATCTGTACTTTCCGGCGAGCGACGAGGCCGCGGTGCCGCTTCCGGCGCAGCCGGCGGCGGCCGTCGAGGTGGGGCGCGAGACCATCCTGCTCGTGGAGGACGACGCCGGGGTGTTGACCCTGGTGTCCACGGTGCTGTCCCGCCACGGGTACCGGGTACTTGCCGCGGCGACACCGGCCGCTGCCCTTGCGCTCGTCGCGGCAGGAGACAAGGCGATCGACCTGATCCTGACCGATGTCGTGATGCCTGGAATGACAGGTCCCATGCTGGTGGAACGTCTGGACGCGCTTGGATGCTCACGGGTGATCTACATGTCCGGGTACGCAGAGAGTGAGGTCGCCGGGAAGCTGCTCGACGAGAGGATGGTCTTCCTCCGGAAGCCCTTCAAGCAGAGCGACCTGCTGGCTTGTGTGCGACGCGTGATGGACTCCCCCCGTCAGCCGGTTCCTCAATCTCGCTAGCGCCGGCCTGTGCTGTTGGAGACACCCCGTCATCGGCGGGTCGCATAGAGTGGCGCAACGACCCTCATCCGTGTCCTCGAGCTCGCGCCCCTGTGCTGGAATGATCCGCCGCAGACAGCACGTCTCGGTGACGAGTCGAATCCACGGTTCTGCTGCGGCTTTCCGCCTTATCGACGGGGCCGCGCACAGGAAGCGGCGCATGAAGAAGCGCGGGCGAAGAAGCGATGACCGCTGAGAAAAAGTGTGCTGAGCTTTGCCGCGAGAGCATCGAGTTGGCGCGTCACGCGGCGGAGCTGCGACAGGCTGGACTGGCGTTGCTGAAACGCGCGACCGAGCTTCAGCGGCAGTCCGAAGGAGCCCTCAAGCGCTCGGCGCAAACCAAGAATGGCCGGCGACGCCGCACCGCGGTGCAGGCGCTGCGGGCGATTTCATGACGAGGACGACCGGGCTCCGCCCGGGCGACCGGTTCCAGCTCGAGCCTCGCGACCTGACGCTGTGCCAGCAGACGTGGACCTGATGAAGGCATCGTTTGACGGTTCCGGAGTGACACGCGATGGGGATTGAACGGAGGAGGCACGTACGCATCGCCGGTCCGTTTGACGGGTATCGGGTAGGGTTCATCAACACGCCCGTCCGGATCTACGACATCAGTGAGGGCGGGTGCTTCGTCAATTCCCTGCACTCGGCGCCCGACGCCGGTCGTCAGCTCGAGTTGAAAATCGACCTGCCGGGCGAGGGGTGGATCAGCCTCAAGGCTGAAGCGCTGTACGCCAAACCGGAGTTCGGTTTCGCCGTGTCGTTCGTCGAAATGCCGGCCGAGACGTTTCGCCGGCTCCAAGGCACCCTCCTGCGACTCGGCGGCATGTCGTCCGGTTCGGCGGACGACGAATCGAAGGCGCTGTCGCCTGCGCCGCCGTCGTGTCCGCGCTGCCGCAACACGGCGGTGACGCCGATCGTGATGGCCGGCTCCGCCCTGCCGCTGCTGAAATGCGAGACCTGCGAGCTGGTGTGGGCGCCACAGGATGCGGTGCCCGGCGAGAAGGCGTAGATCTCCGACGCCTGCCCGCAGCCGGTCAAGACCTGTTCAGGTTTCTCCTTTCCTGCGTTGAGCATCAAGGAGGGCGACCTTCGCCGAGGAGCGATCTTCCATGGCCACCAGGAAACGGGCTCGCACGCGTTCGGTTCGAACCACCGCAGCCGCCAGATCTGCGCCCATACCTGGTTCCAAGGCTGTGACGCCGGCTCTGCTGATGGAAGCACTCAAGGCGTTCGTGCGCACGCGGGGCGCCGAATTCCTCGACGACCGCAACGTTTCCTCGGTCGGCATCGGATACAAGACCAGGAATGGCCATCCGACCAATGAGCTGGCAATCCAGTTCACGGTCAGAGAGAAGGCTGTGCCGGAAGCGCTCGGGAGGTTGGGGACGGTCAGGATTCCAGCCTCGTTCAACGTCGGCGGCGTCGAGGTTCCGAGCGACGTCATTCAGCGGGACTTCACGCCTGATTTCCGCGTGGTGGCCGAAGCCACCGGCAGCAGCCGCAAGACGCGCCTCGATCCGATGGTGCCGGGCATCAGCGTCGCCAACGCGCGCGAGACCGCCGGGACAATCGGCTGTATCGTCTTCGATCAGACTGATGGCACGCCGTACGTGCTGAGCAACTGGCACGTGCTTCACGGCCCGAACGGCGCCATCGGCGACGAGATCGTTCAACCGGGTCCGTTCGACGACAACCGCACCAACCTCAATCGGCTTGGCATCCTGGCCCGTTCGCACCTGGGCCACGCCGGTGACTGTGCGGTGGCCACCATCGACAGCCGTGCGTTCGATCCAGCCATCCTCGATCTCGACGTGAAGGTCGAGAAGCTTGGCGAGCCCGAGCTCGGCGACGCCGTCGTCAAGAGCGGCCGCACCACCGGGGTCACCCGGGGCATCGTCACGCGAATCCACACCATCAGCAAGATCGACTACGGCGGCACCGTCGGCGAGCGGGAGGTCGGCGGCTTCGAGATTGGCATCGACCCACGCCATCAACCTGACAACGGCGAGGTCAGCATGGGCGGCGATTCCGGATCCGTCTGGCTGTTCACGTCGAAGACGGGCAAGCCGACCACCGTGATGGCGGGGCTGCACTTCGCCGGCGAAGGTCCGGCGGATCCGAGCGAGCACGCCGTTGCCTGCTATCCGCGATCCGTGTTCGAGAAGCTTCAGATCTCGCTGACCCCGCCCCGCACGCTCCCGCCGTTCGGCACCGGATTCTTACCAGATTTCCTGTCTCACCGTCTGGAGCTGCCCACGCTGTCGGCGTCGAACAAGGACCGGGCCGTGAAGCTGGACGGCTCCGAGGTGATCCCGTACACACACTTCTCGCTGGCGATGAACAAGGTGCGGCGGTTCGCGTTCTGGGTCGCGTGGAACATCGATGGCGGCCGCCTCCGCAGGATCAGCCGGAAGGGAATCCCGTTCGTCATCGACCCACGGATCCCTGAGGAGTCGCAGGCGGGAGAGGCGCTCTACTCCGGCAATCGGCTCGACCGGGGGCACATCGCGCGCCGCGCCGACCTGCTGTGGGGCGGAGCCGCTGAGGCCGGGAAAGCCAATGCCGACTCGTTCTTCTTCACCAACATCGCCCCACAAATGGACGACTTCAACCAGAGCGGGCTCGGCGGAGTGTGGGGCCAGCTGGAAGACGCGGTGTTCGCCGACACCGAGGTCGAGCACCTCAAGGTCAGCGTCTTCGGTGGTCCCGTCTTTCACGACGATGACCGTGAGTTCCGTGGCGTCCAGATCCCTCGTGAGTTCTGGAAGGTGATTGTCTTCGTGGAGGGCGGCCTGCTGAAGGCGAAAGGGTTCCTCATGACCCAGGGTCTCGACGAGCTCGAGGCGCTCGGGCTGAATCAATTCAAGGTGTTCCAGGTCGCCCTGTTCGAAATCGAATCCCGCTGCGGGATCCGCCTCCCCGACGTGCTGAAGACCGCCGACGGTATCGGCCTGCGCCTGGCGGGACGGCCCGAGACACTGCGCGAACGGAGAGCCCTGAGATCCCCGGAGGACATCGACTGGTCGTGAGCCCTTGTGTTTGTCGATGGTTCAGGCACGAGGCTCTCGGCACCGTGCTGTCCACGCCGTACGTGCCCCCCGCATGTGGCCAGAGCTCCATCCTCCTCGCGACATCCGCTGAAAACGCCACGTCCGCCCCGGTTGCTCCAGGCGCTCGTCGCTGCCGGCGGGCCGAGATCGTCGTCGTCGAGATCGTCTTCGAAGGCGCAGACGTGAGTGATGCAAACACGCGTGAAATCCAATCACGCCGCCGATCCGTATATGCGAGCGAGGCTTTTCGCGATGGAGTCTGGCACGTCCACAGCATCCGAGGCTATTTTGGTTCGAGAATCCCAACGCCGGACAACGGTCCCGCATCGTCACGCTTCCAGGGGAAACGGGCGGGCGGCAGTTCGTGCTCGAATATATCAACCAGCCGTTTGGCGGGGAGCACGCGGTCCCTGCGCACGTGCACACGGCCTAGATCCGCACCATCCCGCGTCATCTCCCGACAGCAGCATCGGGACAGGGGAGCGGCATCACATCAGGTGACGGCCACTCGCCTTGTCGGCCGTCTTTTCGAACAACACTGCGAACTCTCGCCGTTGCTCGAGACTCCCCAACATCACCAGCACGGCGTCTTTCTCCAACGGCGTTTCAGCGGTCAGCGTCGTCGCGAGCCTGCCGTCGCTCTCGAGCGCCACCACGCTCATCCCGGTGCGAGAGCCGATGCCCGAGTCGGCAAGCCGCCGTCCGCTGAGGGACGGGGGGACGGCGATCGAGAACAGCTCCATGCCTTCGCCGAGCACGACGAGCTCGGAGCCGCGCAGCAGGGACAGGACGGACTCGACGCCGAGGGTCGTGTAGCTGAGGACGAAGTCCGCCCCGGCCCGGTGAATCGCTTCGACGTTGCGTTCGTGCGTGATGCGGCTGACGATACGGAGCTTGGGGTTCAGCCGGCGGCAGTACACCGCCAGATAGATGTTCATGGCATCGTCGTTGGTCGTGAGCAGGACCGACGATACGTGGTGGATCCCGGCGTGGTCGAGGAGGCGCCGGTCTGCGGCGTCGCCTGGAAACAGCACCGCGCCATCTTCACGCATCGCTGCGAGCGCGTGCTCGCTGCGATCGATGGCGTGGACTGTCACGCCCTTCCGTTTCAGGGCCCGGGCCGCGGCATGACCGACCTTTCCGGCGCCGATGATCAGCACCGGCCGGGCCGGCTGGCGATCGCCGGGCATCAGCGCGTTCAGGGCGGCGATCTGCGAACCGTTGCCGGCGAGAACGATGACGACGTTGGATTGGATCATCGAGTTGGGAAACGCGGGTCGGAGCTGGCCGTGCTCCCAGAGACCGACGACGCTCAGGCCGGTCTTTTCCCGGAGACGGGTGTCGCGGACGGTCAGGCCGGCGAAAATCGTGTCGCGCGCGGGAAGCTCGGCGATCTGGAGCCCGCGATACGCACCGATCACGTGCGCCTCGCTGCCAGTGTCGGCGCGGTTGGCGAGATACTCGCCGAGCTGATGCTTGAGCGGCAGCACGGTCGTCGCGCCACTGAGCTGCAGCACGTCGATCGAGTCCTCCTCCTCGACAATCGCCACGATCGGCAGGTCGGGGGCAATCTCGCGGGCCGTGATCGTGATGTTGGTGTTGGTCGTATCTTCGCAGTTGGCCAGCAGCATGCGGGCGCCGGTCGCGTTCGTCCGCTGGTACGTGGCGCTGCTGTCGTTGTCCCCGGCGACGACCAGGATTCCTTCGCCGACCATCCGAGCCGCGGTGATCGGATTCGGTTCGATCACGTAGTACGGGATCTGCTCGGTCCTGAGCCGTTCGATCAGCCCGCTTGCGACGGCGTCGTACTCGGTGAGGATGACGTGGCCGCGCGTTGTCTGGGGCACCTCGCGCGGCGCCCGCAGCCGCACGCGCGTTTCGAGCCACGGCGCGTAGAAGAGGCTGATGAACATGAAGGGCAGCATCACCAGCAGCAGGACAACACCGGACAGCAGCACGACGATGCTGAACAGCCGGCCGGTGTCGCTCGTGAACGTGATGTCTCCGAACCCGAGCGTGGACATGACCACCAGCGTCCAGTAGAAGCCGGTGATCCAGGAGTGCTGTTCTCCTTCGACCCACACCTTGATCACGTGGAACGCGACGGCATACAGCGTGATGATGGCGACCAGCGTCAGGACATATTTCAGCAGGGTGCGGAGATTCCCGCGTGCCTCACGGTTCCCAATCAGGTAGGCAAGCTGGCTGCTGGAGAACTTCATTCGCTCGCTGCTCCACGTCACGCATCGCGCGACCTGTCGATTCCCAGTTCCTTCGCCAGGCGGGCGACGGCGCGAGACACGCTCATGCCGGCGGCCGGCTTGGATTTCCCGAGTTGCGCGGCAATCTCCTCGACGGTGTAGCCGAGCTCGATCCGCCAGATAATCACCTGGCGGTCCGAAGGCTTCAGACGCCGCAGGGCCGCGAGAAACGTCGCCACACCCTGACGTCGAATCGCGATTTCGAGTGGTGACGGCGTGTCGTCCGGCAGGGTGTCCGGAACTTCGACGGCGATGCCGTGCCTCTTGGCGCCGCGGATGAGATCACGGATCCGATTGAGCACGCTCGTTCGCAAGTACGCCTGGAGCCCGCCGACGGTCCGATGGCGGACGCGCTCGAGACTCTTGAGTGTCTGCAGCACCGCATCCTGGACCACGTCCTGGCGGACGTATCGAGGCAGTCGTCCGCGCGCCCACCGCCGAACCGACGGCGCCGCCCGTCCGATGAGATCCTGGATCGCCGCCCGATCGCCGCGCTGGGCGCGATCGAGGATCTCGACGGTCGAATCGCGAGGCCCGCCAGCCGCAGGCCGGCGGGCGGCACGCGAGGGCAGCCAAGTGGTGTCGCTCACGATGATTGCAGGCTGATCATAGGCCAGCCCCTGGACAGGTGCGGCACAATCGTCACTCGAGACGCGGCCCGGGAGACAACGAGGTGCGGCGTGATCGGTCGGCAGGTGTCTCATTTCTACATTCTCCGCACGCTCGGCAGCGGCGGGATGGGCATCGTCTACGAAGCTCAGGACACGCGGCTGCCGCGCTCGGTCGCGGTCAAGTTCCTGAAGCCCACGCTGCTGACCAGTGTTGACGCGCTCAAGCGATTCAAGCGCGAGGCACGGCTCGCCTCGTCGCTGAATCATCCCAACATCTGCACGATCCTCGAGGTGGACGAGGCAGAGGCCCAGTCGTTCATCGTCATGGAGCTGCTCCAAGGACGAAGCCTGAAGGCGCGAATCGCCGCCGGGCGGCTGTCGCTCGGTGAGATCCTCGAGATTGCGGATCAGGTCGCCAGCGCGCTGTCGGCGGCGCATGACCAGGGCATCATTCATCGCGACATTACCCCGGCAATGTCTTCCTGACCGAGAGTGGCCTCGTGAAGCTGCTCGACTTCGGGTTGGCGAAACATTTCCCGTCCCATGACACCGATGCTGACTCGACCGATACGCTGACCGGGCCCGGCGCGGTCGCCGGCACCATCCACTACATGGCGCCAGAGCGCCTCGTCGCCGATGCGGCCGTGGACTATCGATGCGACCTGTTCTCGTTGGGTGCGGTGCTGTACCAGATGGCCACGGGCGCACCGCCATTCGACATGACGCCCCGCAGCGCCCTGGTGTCGATGATCCGCAATCAGACCCAGGTGCGTCTCCGCCACCTCGCTCCACAACACCCCGTCGAGCTCGAGCGCATCGTGGCCACGCTGCTCGCCAAGTGTCCGGACGACCGCTACCAGTCCGCTCAGGAGCTTCGCGCCGACCTGGCGCTGTGCGGCCCTGGCGTGCCGAAGCCGCCGGGCGGGGAGCCGGACGTGCCGCCGCTCGCGGCGGCGTCGGTGGCGGTGCTGCGGTTCGAGGTGATCGGCGGAGGCCGGCGCCTCGAGCTCTTCCGGGACGGCCTTGCGGAAGACGTCAGCAGCCGTCTGAGCGCGTTCAAGGGGCTCAGGGTCGCTCCTCGGACGTCGACGCGCAATCTGGCCGGCCGGTCGCTGCGTGAGATTGGCGCATCCCTGGGCGTCAAGATGATTCTCGAAGGCAGCATCCAACGGGCCGCCGGTCGGGTTCGCGTCGCGGCCAACCTCGTTGATGCGGCTGACGAGCGTTCGCTGCTGCCAACCGTGAGAGTCGAGCGTCCATTCGACGATTCGCTCACCACGCAGGACGACGTCGCGCGGGAAATCTGTGACGGCGTCGCCGCCGCTGCCGTGCGAGTGTCCCGGCGACATTACACGCCGGAGCCGGACGCGTACAACGCCTACAACCGGGGCCAGCACCATTGGCGGGACTGTTTCTCCGGCGGATGGCGTCTGGCGATCGAGCACTTCGAATACGCCATCGATCGCGATCCGCAGTTCGCGCTGGCGCACGTGGCGCTGGCCAATGCCTACAATTTCTCCGGTTTCTACAGCCTGATGAAGCCCGGGTTGTCCTTCAGCGTCGCCGCGAAGGCGGCCGAGCGGGCATTGGCGATTGACGCCACACTGGTGTCCGGGTACCGGGAGCTGGCGCTCGCCAAGTTCGGCGGCGAGTGGGACTGGGAGGGCGCGGAAGACGCCTTCAGGCGCGCCCTGGCTCTCGACGGGAGCGATGCCCTCGCTCATGTCCATTACTCGTGGCTTCTCGTGCTCCTCGGGCGCGATGATGCGGCGTTTGCCGAGGCTCAGAAGGCGCACGGGTTGGCGCCCGCTTCGCGACTGGTCGCAACCGCGCGCGCCCAGACGCTCTACATCGGCGGGGGATACGACGAAGCGATCGAGATCTGCAGCGGCTGTCTGCGCTCGGATCCGGACTATGTGTTTGCGGTGCAATTGCGGGGGCTCTGCCATCTGGCGCGTGCCGCGCGCGACGCCGCGGTCGCGGATCTCGAGCAGGCGGCGCTCCTCAGCCATCGCGTGCCCTTCTACCTCGGGCTGCTGGGGCGGTGTTACGGGCAGTTCGGCATGCGCGCAGAGGCGCTCGCCCTCGTCGATGAGCTGGAGCGACAGTCGCGCCACACCTATGTTCACCCGCAGGCCTACGTCTTCATCTACGCAGGTCTGGGGGAACAGCACCGGGCGCTCGCATACCAGGAAAGCCCGGTGTTGCGATCAGCGCCAAGAAATGGGCGAAGGGCACGCTCACGCTCGGGCAGGCGTTCAACGCGTCCGATGGCTACGTCCTGGGTGGCCGATTGTCTTTCGGTCCGGAGCTCGATTTGGAAGTCTCGGCGAAGGGACGGCTCGGATCGGGCGTCGCTCCCGCAACCTTCGAAGCGACCGGCACAGGGATCGACGGCAAGACCAAGGGCGCAATTTACCACCTGGTCGGCTGGGTGTTCCCGGAGCTGCCGATCGTCAACCAGGCCGGGAGAATTCTCGGTGTCAGGGGCTCGATACGAGCCGTTCGGGGACCCGATTCGAATCCGGAGCTCGATCTCGGCAAGATGCCGCTCGATACGGTGGGAACGTTTGTCATCGCCAGGGTTCAGTCACCAGGCGAACACAGACCTGGAGAAGGACGATGAGAGGGTTCCTCCTTGTTGTCGCCGCGCTTCGCGCCACCTTCATGGCAGGGGAGCTGTTTCCATGGTCATCCCCGGCGCTTCTCCAGAAGCTCAGTAGGAGCCTGCCACAGGTTGTCGGCGCCGATCTCTCACCCGAAGGGAAATGGACCGAGCATCAGCAGACGCTCGTCGCCTCGATCGTGCGCAACGCCGGGATCTACAATGCCATCCTCGCCGGCGGCCTGATTTGGGCGGCCTGGCCCGAGACGCCAAACCGAGACGTCGCCCGTGTCCTGCTCGCCGGGGCCGCGGTCGCCGGCGTGTTCGGCACACTCACCTTGAAGTCGCCGTTCACCGCACTCCAGGCTGTTCTCGGAATCGTCGGCCTGGCTCTCATCTGATGTCCCGGCGTGACATGCGCGGACCGGGTAGCGACGTCTGACCGGAGTCGCGGGATCGGAGTAGTCAATGCCTGATTCGATCAAGACCATACTCGCGAGCGCCGGCGTGCTGAATCACGTCATTCTGCCGACCGGAATCGACCTGACGCTGGCGGGACTCGAAATCGACCTCGGTCCCAACCATCTCGGTGGCGGCATCTCCACCGGAACGGTGCAGCTCAAGAAAGATCTCAGCAAGAGTCCGATCCCAGGCTTCGACTTCTCGCTGACGGTGCCGAGCGGCATCGTGAAATCGGCGCCCTACAAGCTCAAGCTCGATCCCCCGGCCGGGGCGCCGACCTCGTTCCAATTCTGGCTGCTCCTGGCCGATCAGCAACAGGCCCTGTTCGTTTTCAAGTTCGTCAAGGGTGTGCCCGGATCGCTGCTGACGGGTGCGACCAAGTCGGTCGATGCCAACGGCACGGTCGTGCTCGACGTCTTGCCGGCCGCTGACCCGAAGAGCGCGCCGTACCTCGTCAGTCGATCGCCCGAGGCGGGCGCGGCGCTCGGTCCGGCGCTGTTGATCGCAGGCTCGGCCGGTGCGCCGGCGAGCATGCGGTTCACTCCCGATACCGATTCCACCACCGGCGTGATCGAGTTGGGGCTCGAGCCACCGACGGTGGTGTTCGGCAGCTCCAGAATCGGCTTCGATTGTCCGGTCATCGTCATCGACGACAGCGAAGTCGCCAAAGGCGCGGGTGCCGGCGCGCCGGCGCTGAATCCTCCGCTCGCCAGCATTGACGCCGACGACGTCGCGTGGCGCGGCATCCTGGCGCGCCAGTTCGACTTCTATCTGCCGGCCGACGTCCCGCTGTTTGGCGGCAGGTCGATCAAGGCCTTCTTCGCGATCGGGCGTGGCAGCGGCGGGACCGAACTGGTGATCGAGAGCACCGTTCCAGCCCGCGCGGCGACGCCGACCCAAGGCGGGCGGCCTGGCTACTCGATGCGCATCGAATGCATGGATCCGACCGCCGCTGGCTTGTCCGCGCTGGTGCCGACCCTGATCTCGGCCACGATGGAGCTGCCGCTGGACCAGGCCGCGGCCGGCTTCAGCGGCAGTGACGGCGCCAGCCGCGATCTCACCTTCGCAGCCGGAAAGCCGGTCCGCGTGACCGCCACCTTCGCGCGCGATCCCGCCAATTCGCCCGGCCAGTTCAAGCTCTCCATCGGCGTCGCCGCGCAGGGTCCGGACGGCCTGATCTCGGTCACGTCCAGCGGGATGGGAGGCGCGAAGATCTTCAATACCGCCGCCGCCCTCGCCACCGCGCTGATTGCCGACCAGGACGTCGAGCGCAAGGCCGACGTCGGCGATACCAAGGGCGTAGTGCTGTACGGACTGCTGGCAGCCGGCGCGGCGCTGTCGTCCCTGTTCACCGATGACAGCCGATTCACCTTGCACGGCGCGGAGATCGAATCCTCCGGCCACGGCTCGCCAGTGGGCGGGCGGATCGCTCTGACCCTGGACTATTCGGTCGCCGTGCGCGTGACCGAGGTGAGCGTCGGCGTCCTTTCGGTTTCGATGAGGCCGGATCAGCCGATGCGAATCCGGGTGCGCAAGGCGCGCATGAGCATCGATCCGGGCAAGAGCGGGCTCGACATGGTCGGGCTCGATTTCGGACGCGCTGACATGGAGATCGAGAATCCCGGCGCCTGGAACGTCGAAGGCCTGGAATCGTTGTTCGATGTCCTCGGTAGCCGCTCGGGTCGGGGCTCGTCGTGGATCGAAGTGGATCTCCGTTTCAAGCTCAATCTGGGTCCGATCAAGGTCTCCGGCGCCACCATCCGCGCCACGCTCAATGGCGACGGCAGCATCGACGCCTCGATCCGCGGACTTGAAGCCGGCCTCAGCATTCCCGGCGCCATCGACGCCACCGGCGGCCTGCAACTGGTGGCCGGCGGATTCTCGGCCAACCTGCGCGCCAAGCTCTTGCCGCTCAACCTTGCCGCCGACGCCGGGGTGATTTACGCACCGCCGATGATCGTGTTGCGCCTTGCCGTGGATCTGCCGGCGCCGATACCGCTGGCGAACTCCGGGTTCGGGTTACTCGGCATTGGCGGTCTCCTCGGATTCTCCGCCGTGCCCGACTACGGTGCGGCGGCCGATCCCGACCCGGTCCTGCGTCAGTTGAGGTGGACGCCGGACAACGAACACAGCTTCAAGCAGGCCCAGGGTCAGTCCACGTTCGGTCTGTTCGCAGCGGTTGGCACCCTGCCCGACGCCGGCTTCTCGTTCTCCGCCAAGGCCGGCGTGCTGATTTCCGTCCCGGACATTGCCGTGCGCGGATCACTCAACGGCAAGGTGTTGCAGCCGGCGGTGAAGATCGGCGATCCGAGCTACCCGCCGAGCGCGGGTATCAGCTTCCTGGGCTTCATCGCGGTCGACGCCGACGCGTTGAGTTTCGGTCTGCTCGGCAAGGTCGATCTCAAGCCGTTACTGGAGATCCAGGTGCCGCTGGCCGGACATTTTCCGTTCAGGAACGATGCCTCGGACTGGTACGTCTACCTCGGCGCCGATGGCTCCGCCCACCAAGGTCGTAGCATCGGGCCGATCTCGGCGCGGGTATTGCCGGACATCCTCGATGTCGGCGCCGACGCCTACCTGATGCTGCGCGGCAAGGGCATCGAAGCCTGGCCGAACGGTCGTGCCCTGCCGAGCGGTCCGCTGACCCTCGACGACGGGTTCGTCGTCGCCTTCGGATTCAGCGTCCAGAACACCTTCGGCGTCGAGCCCATCGTGTGGGCCGAAATCTACGCCAGCCTCGATCTTCTGGTCGGCGCCAAACCGCCAACCCTGGCGGGCTTCGGACGAGCCGGCGGCAGCCTCAATCTCGGGCCTTTCTCGCTCGGTGTGCAGGCCCAGGTCAGCTTCCTTCTCTCCGAGGGGCGCCAGTATTTCTGGGCGGAGGTGAGCGGGAAAATCGAACTGTTCTTCTTCGATATCGAAGGCAAGGTGACCATCGCGTTCGGCGACGAGCCCGATCTGGCGCTGCCGACGCCGGACCTGCATCCGCTCGACCGTCTCGGTGCAGACGGCGTCCGCGCCGGCTCGCTCGGCGTGCTCACGGACGACAGCTATCGCGTGGTGGCGCCCCTCGTGGAAGATCCCGCGCTGATCACCGACGACATGATGGTCTGGCCGGACACGCTGATCTCGTTGCCGTTTGCGATCAGTCCGGTCATCGCGCCGAGCGCCACCACCCAGTTCCCGGCCGTCGGCGGACCCGGTGCCACTCCGCCGCCGGGAAAGGTCGGCAGCGAGATGCTGCACTACAACTGGCGGCTCGACGAGCTGGCGCTGGTCGACGTCACCGGCGAGGCGGACCCCTTCGCGGGTGCCGGAACCCGGCCGGCCGGCCAACTGGCGTCACGCTGGCAAGCGCCACGTGCGGACTCCGGTGGCGGCGACGTCAGCGAGCTGGTGCTGTTTTCCACCAGCCCGGATCTGTGGATCAATCGACTGGCGGACAACGGCGCCGGCCTCGCGGCCAATCCCCTGGAGCAGTCGGCGAACCTGTGCCGGTTGGCTGTGAGCGCGAAGGCAGGATGGGCCGTCGGCTTTCTCGCCGGCCAGGAGCCCGATGGATTTCGGCTGCCGCCCGACCCGGTGAGCGCCCAGCCGCTCGTCAGCCGTGTCGAGGCGCACCTGCATCATTTCGGCTTGGCCGCGACCGGGCAGGGCACTTCGCTCGATCGCGTGTTCACGTTGCCCCAACCGTTCTCGCTCGAGCCGGCGCTATTGGCCGCCTGGCCACAGCCCAAGGACGTCGAACGCAAGTTCGCCGGGCACTTGGTGGCGCCCAGTCTAGGCTGGCTGATCGGGCGTGACATCAGGGATCTCTTGCGGGACGGTCTGGCCTTCGCTGGACAGCAGGTGCGTCTCGATCTCGTCGAGGCGATCGTGAACGGCCTCCTGGTGCTGGTGGCTGAGCGCGATCTCTACAACATCCGCGAGAATTTCTTCGGCCTGCGCGTGTTCGACGACACCGGCGCGGAGTGGACGCGAACCGAGATGGTGGACATTCCAACCGCGCAGGCCGCCGCCGTGTTCCGACCGCCCGTCGATCATGCGGTGCAGCAGTTGATCGTCAACTTCCCGATTGGCCGGCGAGTCGGCGTTGTCGGGATTGGGGGCGTGACGCTCAGCGCGCGCGCGGCCGCAGCAGCCGAGAATCAGGCCATCGCCGGCGAGGTCGCTCGTCAGGCCGCCGCCGCCGCCGGCCCGAAAATCGATCCATCGAGCAACACACCCCACCAGCGCGCCATCCTCGATCCCGGGCGCATCTACCGGATCGACGTCGACATGGTGTGGGCCGGCGAGATCTGCAGGCAGAACGAATCCGGCCAGCAGGTCTCGGTGGCGAAGGCCGATTTCGGCCAACCGCAGACCCACGCCTACCTGCCGAAGGGACAGGGCGCGCCGCACGCGTCAATCGACGGGAAGTCGTACGCCACCAGGCGGCGCCTGTTTTTCAAGACCACGCCGAAGCCGGTCGGTCCGACGCCGGTCAAGTACGGGGCAAAGATGTTCGGCCACTGGCTCACCGCGCAGCAGGACGTGTTCCAGCCCGAGATGCTGCAGCGCTATTTGTCCGGCTACGATCCCGCGCAAAGCGAACAGTTCCGCTTCTATGCGGATCCGCTGCGAGCGCACTTCCGTCAGGACCACGTCGCCGCACTGGCGAAGGCGTACGATTTCGATCTCATGGTGGCGGTGCGGCGGGTGGATCGTCCGGGTGCCGCCGATGCCTCACCCGAGTTGCTGGCGGCAACGTGGACGGCCGCGACCGACAAGGCGTTCTTGACCGAGACCGACCAGGTACGGCACGCCTACGCGGCCGCGTCGCCGTGCACGATACCGACGCCGGGCGCCACCGCCACGGTGACTCCAGCGCTGGAGCCCGAGGGCTGGTACGAGATCTACGCCGTGGCGAAGTCGTCCACGCCCGCGTTTGCGGACGGACGCCTGCCCGGCGTCACCTTCAAGACGTCGCGCTGGCCGTCGCCGCAAGACATGTGGCTCGGCCTCGGCTTCAGCATCGGCGGCTTGCCCGTGCCGGCGGCCGCGCCCACCGGAGACGTGATCGTCAACGCGGCGGCGGGCCTGGCGCCGGCTGTGATCGAAGACAACGATCAGGCGTTCCTGAACGCCGTGCTCGCCTTGGGCCTCGACGGATGGCCGGTGGCCGAAGCGCCACGCCTGAGCCGTTTATGGGTCGCCGGTGCGAACGGCGCCTGGCTGTTTGCGGGCCTGATGGTGGAATCGCCTGAACCCATTCATCGCGCCGGCCGTCTCGACCTGGTTGGGCTCGGCCTGGAGATGGGCCAGTCCGGCACGGCCATCAAGTTCGACATTCGACGCCGCGACCGTTCCGGCGCGCGCCTGATCTATCTCACTGCCACGCCGTTCCTGGTGGTGACGCGCGAGCGCATCGTGCCGCCCATCCCGCGTCAGGTGCCGTTTCGCAACGTGACCCCGACGCTGGTCCTCAAATCCCGAAGCACCGTGCTCGCGACGGTCACAGACATCAGCGCCTCTCTGGTGATTCCGGCTGCGCCCGGCTTTTCGGAGGATCCGTAATGGCAACGTTGTTTGCTCCGCCCGAGCTGCTCTCGGCGTACTCGTACGCGGTCGATGGCCGCGATCCCGATCTCCCCAAGGGGACCCATCTGCGCATCTTCGCCGGCATGGGATCGAGCTTTCCGCTCACGCCGTTTACCGTCCTGAAGATCAAGAGCGTCGCTTCCGAACCGCGCGGTCTGCACGTGACCGACGAGAGGGGCGGGTTGGCGGACGGGCTGGATCTGTCCCAGCTCGGAACGGCGGATGTGACGCCGCTGCTCGGCGACACCGACCTCCGTCGGGTGGTGTCGATCGAGCTCGTTCCGGACGCGCCCGGCGGCATTCGCGGTGCCCGTCTGCTCGATCAGCGTGGGCACACCGTCGCCGAGCGCAGCGACGACGGAGCCGCCGGCGGCACTCCGACCCGGTTCCTGTTCTCTGCGCCGATGCTGCATAAGTTCCGGCTGTGGGGGCCGGCCCGGAATGTGACCGTGAAGACCCGCAGCGTCAACATCGGCAGTATCGTTTCGCGCCAGACGCCGCTCGAAGGCGCGGAACTGCTCGGGCTGCCGGTCAACGGCAGGCACACCTGGTATTTCGGCGCGCAGGACCGCCAGCGTGGTCTGCGGCGGGTCGCGAGCGGCGCCCCAATGCGCTTGAACGCAATGGATCGGCCCGACGGACCGTTCGACCCGGTCGGCGAGAGCGACGAGGTGGCCCGCGTCGAGGCGATGCTCGATGCGGCGAACCTGGCAGGCGGTCTGGAAATGCTGTTGCTGAAGATGGTCGAGGACTCCGGTGCGCCGCCGTGGGCGCAAGTCGAGAAGCAGGAGATGCATGCTCCGGGCAGCGGCGCAAAGCAGTTCGCCCACGTGCCGCGCCTGGGCAATCTGCAGCTGGCCGCGCTCGATCCCGGTGTAGCGCGTTTTCTGGGCTTCGCCGACTGCCTCGCCGGCCTGCCCGATCTCGACGGTGACCGTGATTGGAATGCCCTGGCGGTGGCCGGCTTGTTCGCAATCGATCCGCAGTCGTTCGGTCCCAACGGACCGCTCGGATCCTGGCTGCAGCAACCGGATCCCGACGAGGGCCTGCTCATCGACATGATCGCGCGCGCCCTCGGCTTGGCCATGGGCGGCGACGTTCGCGGCGAGGTCGATCGGCTGATCGCCGACGTCAAGAGGCGGGGATGTCAGGTCCGTGCCGTCGTCACCGTCACCGCCCCGGTCCCGCCGTGGCTGGCGCCGCGCCTGCCCAAGCCGGCGGTCACCCAGCATCGCTGGCAGGCCGCCAAGGGCGATGAGCCGAGCGGTCTCTATCGCGTGACCTACGCGTTCGAAGGGGCGCCTCTGGTGTCCATGGCCGCGATGGCCGCGCAACTGGACGGCACGTGGGTGACCCGGCACGCCGCGCTCGACGTCGGCGCGCTGCCACCGGCCAGACGCGCTACGCCGCGGATGTTCGGTCACGAGCAGGAAGCGCTGTCGCGCGCAAGGGAGCTCGGGATCTTTCCGGCGGCGGCGGCGCCGGCGGCATTGCTGGCCGATCAAGACCTGCCGGATGCGGCAGGTGTCATTCCCTGTCGCTTTCGAGCATCCGATTTCTTCGGGCGATTCGGCGTCGCGGCTGATGTCGGGATCACGGCGCCTCCCCGGCCGGCGCCGCCGAAGCCGGTCCTTCGTTTTCACATCGAGCGCAGCGTTGTCGATCCCGTGTCCACGGACGCGCGGTCGCCTGGCGCGCTGAAGATGGTGCTCGCGGTCGCGCGGCCGCTGCCGGCCGAAGGCTTCGCCGCAGCCGATCGGCCGCGGCTGGCGTCGGCCGTCACAGTGCCGGCCATCAGCGCGCTGGCCGCCGGAGCCAGGCCCCTGAAGCGCGTCAATCTGATGCTCGATGCGCAGACGCAGGCCATCGACGTCAGCGCGGCGGGTCTCGTCGAAGTCGAATTCCCGCTGCCGCCACTGCTCCCGCAGGAGACCCGCACCCTGACGCTATCGGCGACGTTCACCGATACGGCGGGCGTCGACTCCTCTGCGGCCACTCGGTTGGTGAAGGTGACCGACATGCGTCCGCCGGCGGTTGTGCCGAGCGGCATTGGTCTGTTCTGGGCCAGCGCCCCCGGTCCGTCGCCCGACGTGGAGTTGAAGCTGACGTGGCCGGCGGCCCCCGGAACGTTGTATCGCGTCTACCTGACCGACCAACAGGCCCTCGCACTGGCCGCCGCCGACCTGGCCGAACCGGTCGCCGGAGCGGCGCCGTCGCGCGGCCGGGTGGCGGCGGCCGGGTGCCGCAAGGTCCTCGGTGGCGCACCGATCCCGCGCACCGCGTTTCGACTGATGACCGACACGCCGATCAAGACCGGCGCCGACGGTCGCGCCGTGCTCGAGACGACATTGCCGCGCAGCCTCGAAACGGTGCAGTTCCTCCGCGTCGTGCCCATCAGTGCAGAAGGCGCGGAAGCGCCGTTCGACGCGTGCGGCATCGTTCCCGTCGCGGTGCCGGACAGCCGTCGCGGTGCGATGCCGCGGCTCGACGGATCGGTGGATCCGATCACCGGTGCGGCCACCTTCAGCATCGTCGCCGACACATTCGACCTCAGCAGCCTGCGGCGCGACGAGCCGGGCCTGTTCGATGGAGGAGCAATCGGCACGGCGGCCCCGGAGTTCCGCATCCGTCGCGCCGTCGGTGCAGTGGTCGATCCGATCTACGGTCGAATCGTTGCAACTGGAAGACTCGAGCGCGATGCGTCGGCGGCGCCCGCCGTGCGGTTCGTGGGCCGTGCCGCCGACGACAACAACGGCGGCGGTCTGGAGCCCTTCGTTCGGTACGTCTATTGGGCCGACGTGAGGCTGCCGCCCGAACGCCGTCTGCCCGCCGGCGTGGTCCCTCTCGATCCGCCCGGAGGAGTGACCACGTTCGACGTGTCCAACGCCGTCGACCAGGCGCGGCTCACCAGCCTGCCATCGGCGCCGCGCGTCTTGATGCGTGCACCCGCGAAGCCGCCGGCGCCACCGGCCGCGGCCGACATCACGGTAACCCGTTCGCCGCCGGACGCTGATGGCGCGGCGCCGCTGGCGATCGTGATCGCCGATCCGCCCACGGCACACGGCAAGGCGGTCGATCGATACCGGCTGGCGGTGTGGTCCCAATGGCCGGACCAACCGATCAGCGCGGTGAGCTTCGCGAACGGCGCGCCGCTCGTTGGAACGTGGCCGGTGTTTCCGGACGGAGCAGTGTCGGTCACCGTGGCCGCGCCGCCGGCGCCGATCGATCCGGCCGGGCCGATCACGCTGCGCGTGGCCTTCGTCGATCCGCTGGGCCGGGTGAGCGACGTGACGACCATGACGGTGTCCGGGTAGGGCCTGCGGCGTCATGGGATGGGCGTTCGAGGCGTTCATCCCGCCCGCCCCCGACTTTTGGAGGTTACGACATGAGCGAATTGACTCAGGCGTTGGCGAACGTCGATGCATTCGAGGCCACGGCTTCGCGTGCCGTGGCCTGGCGGTTGGACCGTGGTCAGACATTGCAGCGGATCCGCGCGCTCCTCAGACAACCGGATCTGATCAATCAACGAGGGCTGAGCGCGTGCGCACCGGCCGTGTTCTTCAGAATCTGGTTCGCCCGGGACCCGGTTGCCGCCGCCGGTTTCTCGTGCGGCCTCCTCCGTGACGGCTCAGCGCCGATCGGTTCCTTGATTGTGGCGCCGAGCTCGAAGCTGCTCGGTCAGGATTACTCGACGCTGCGCGCTGCCACCGACGCCGCTCATCCCAACATGACGCCGGAAGGCGCGGACTGGATGCTCCTGAGCGCGCTCCGTGATTCGGAGAACATCTGGTTCGACTACACCGGTGAGCCTTTTACGCTCGGCGATATGGTGGCTGGCCTGACCCTTCCAAGCACACTCGTCGGGTGGCTGAGCGCGACCAACCGGTATTCGAGCGTGACCGACGACACCAGTGTCGTCACCGTCGGCAGCAAGCAGCGCCTTCCCGGGCTGATCCCGACCTCGAATGTCGATCACATCTGTCTCGTCAGCAGCTCGTTCGACTCCAATCTGTATCCGTCTCCTCAAAATGGTCAGCCGTCGGGGCTCGCCGGTGCTCACATCCCCGATCACTACATCCTGATGACTGCGCCGCTGGCCGAGGGCAACAACGCCGTCTGGCTCAATATCGAGTTCTGGAGCTGGGGCAGAACGGTGAAGGGATGGACGGGGTCGACGCAGTTCTTCAGCAAGTGCTTCGGTGCCATCACGGCGACGGCGAGGTAGCGCGGGAGAGCATGTCGCCGGGCTCGATTCGGGACCGACCCTCGTCGATTTCCGGCGACAGAGCGCTGCCATGTCCGGACGGAGCTTGTGATCACGAGCCGATCCGACTTTTGGCAGGGACAAGTGGCGCCCGGCCTCGACAGCGAAAAGTCCGGTCATGGACCGGTCGTCGAGACCGGGCCGCCACGCTGGTGCGCTTTCTGGCCAGAAGAACTTGGTGATCCTCGTCGCCCTTTGCGGCCTCCGTGACCGGGCCCCCCGAAACAGGCTCTAGGGATTCAGCACGGCAACGCCGGAGAAGTGTGCCCGGCTCATCTCCGGGCTCCGGGTCCGGACGCCTCGCTGAAGATCGCCTTCGGAATCTTGCCGGTGACGATCTGCGTTTGATCCACCGCCTCGCCGACGTGGAAGTCGACGGCGATGCTGGCGAGTGAGTATGCGTAGCCCGGCTCGAGACCCTTGTCGTTCACGAGGAAGTTCACCACTTCCTGCACCGCGATCCGCATCGCGCGATCCAGGTCGAGATCGATGCCCATCATGATGTAGTGGGTCCGGTCCTCGGCACGTGGCCCTGAAATGGTCTTGCCCTTGTGGAGAATGAAGCGGAAGGTGCCGGTCAACGAATGCTCGATCGCCGTGCCGCTCACTTCACCATCTCCTTGTGCCGAATGTGGATCGCCCGTGTAGAACAGCGCGCCCGGCTGGAAGACGGGCAGATAGAGCGTGCTGCCAGCCTTGAGGTCCTTCACGTCCATGTTGCCGCCAAACACCCCGGGAGGCGTCGAGCCCTGAACCCCGGCCACCGTGACGCCCGGCTGCCCGGGCACCGGGTTTTCCGGTGAGACGGCCATGATCCCCATGAAAGGTCCGAGCGGCACCGTGATGTCGCGCGAAAAGAACGCCACCTCACGTCCGCGGGCCTCGCCGGTCCAGATCAGGTTCCGGTTGCCCACCGGGCCGAACGGCGGGATCACCGGTGGCGCAATCGACAGCCGTCCCGGGTAGTCGTCGCCGAGGGCGCCGCTATAGAACGGTCCGACGGCACCCGCGTAGTTCGCGCCGAGCACGCCGCTCGTCGGACCCGCGTTGTTGATCCCGTAGGGCACGCGGGTTTTCAGATTGAGAACCTGCACCTCGAGCATGTCGCCCGGTTCCGCGCCGTCGATATAGACCGGCCCGGTGAGGATGTGCCCGCCGCGTCCCGTCCGCGGCCGTGTCGGCCCCGAAAGCCAGAAGTTGATGACATCCCGCAGGACCTGCCGCGGCTTGACGCCGAACTGCGCGAGGTACGCCACCGGGTGATTGGCCTCGTTACCAGGTGCTGCGCCCGACGTGGCGCCCTGCGTCGCGCCCGCGTGGGACAGCGTGTCGATCTGCACGATCTCTCCCGACCGCACGACGACGACCGGCGGGCGATCGCTCGGGAAATCGCCCCATGTCACGTTCTCAGGCGTTGAGCGGACGACGTGGTCGGGACGGCGCTTCCCCGCCGACTCTCTCTCATCGTCTGCAGCATGGAGGGTGAAGGGGGCGAGCACGCAGACAAGGGCCCCGACTACCGGCACTGTGAAGCCCGGTCGCTTCTTCATTTCTTCAACACACGCGATGCTCATGAGTCTGCCTTTCGACATCTGAAAAGTGGAAGAGAGACGGTCACCGAAACACGGAGCGAAAATGCGTCGGGCGAGGGAGCAAGCCGAGTGCCGCTGTGCGCGTGACGAGATTCCTTGGGAAATCGTCATGTTTCATCCGGGGGCGGAATGGCGAAACCGACGGTTTTGTCGGGATCCTTGCCAGAAAGCGCCAAGATTGTCGCTTCATTTGTGCGCTGATTCGATGACCCGACGATGAGAGTGTCGAACGATCATTCAGCGCCGGAGGAGCGATACCAGTCCGGGCATCTCGTGCACCGGTTCGGCAACCGATCCCGGTCACGCCCTGCCAGGTCACATGGCCGGATGTGCTCTAGCCGGTCGCGCGCTCGAGACCGAACAGCGATTGCCGGGAGACGGCTGGCCGCTCAGCATCGTGCCGACGTGCTGTCGTACGCTGTTGATCTACGATAGCGGTCCGCATGGCTCAGAACGCTTCTCGAGGACCTTGTCACCGGGCGTGCCTGCGAGTCGTGTCGCGCTGCTTTCCGCCTTCGGGAAATCTCGCGCGTCGACACTGAACGACATGTTTCTGGCGGCCGCGTATCGAGCCTTGGCATCGTACGGAGGCTGGGATGGAACGTCGGGCCTTCGTATTGCGATGACCGTCAATCTGCGCCGGTGGTGTTCATCGAGGGAGCGTCCGGCACCCATCTGCAACCTGTCCTCGTTCGACTGTCCATTTCTGGTTCGAAACCTCGGCCACGACTTCGAAGAGACCCTGTCGAATGTCCGGGCGGTGACGGCGCAGCGCAAGAAAAGCCGGCCAGGTTTTGCCCTCGCCCTCCTTGGCGACCTGATCTCGAAGCTTCAGATGCCGAAGGCCCTCGTTGGTGGTGGCGCCAGAAAGAGGTGCCGCAAGCCAGACCCTGAGCGCGGTCTCACGTTCTCGAACGAGGGCGCCCTTGACACGTCCGGCGTTCGCTTCGGTCCGCACATTCCGGTGTCTGCGTACGTCATTCCGCCGTTTCTGGCGTTGCCGTGGCTGCACTTCAGCCTGTCCGGGTACAACGGAACGCTCACGCTGGTGGCGGTGACGTCTGAGAACGGCCGGGCGATCGTCGAGGGGTTCTTCGACGCGTTGCTCGACGAGCTTCCGAAGGAACCCTGCGAAGTCGGCGATCGGCACCGCGCCGACCAGGCGCTCCTGCGCGGGGATCTCGTGGACCGGTCCTGATGTCGTGTCGTGTTGCGTGGTTGCGATGGCCGATGCCGTCCTTGCGAACCGCTTTCGGCTGGCCTATCTCGGCCAGCAGAGAGGCCGCGGCGTGCCGCAGGGTGTCGAAGGTGGCGCGTCAATCGATCACTGACGCTTCGGGCGCAACGATACGCCGCCGGCACGCCGAGACCTCATCACTTGGACTATTACTGAGGATGCCGGGAACCGGATGTGTCGGATTGAACAGGGCGCCGTGAAAGGGATGGCCGGGCCGTGACGTGGGAGGAATGATTCACTCTGCCTCAGCCCCTCAGCTCATTGGGGCCTGGAGGTGTGCTTGCGAGCGCCGCTTCGATCTCCTGCGGTTGCCGAGGCTGATCGAACCAAATGTCAATTGTTCCGCGACGGCCCACCGGCGTGCTCGGATTACGGACCGACGGACAAACGGTCCTCGAGGGGCTCCGAGAAGGTATAGCTGGCGACGACAACCGTCACGTTGTCCCGGCCGCCGGCCGCCAGTGCGAGATCGACCAGACGCCGGCATGCCTCGGCCGACTCGCGGCAATCGATCAGCGCCTGACAGATGGTATCGTCATCAACGGCGTCCGTAAGGCCGTCGGTGCACAAGAGCAGCCGATCGCCGCTCGCGAGCTTGAGCTGATCGACATCGACTTCCAGGTCCTCGTTGACGCCTCCAAGCGCATTCACGAGGAGATGACGCGAGCCAGAGTCTGCCGCTTCCTCCTTCGACAGCGCCCCACTGTCGACCAGCAGCTGGACGTAGGTGTGGTCTCGGGTCAGGCGGTGCAGGCGGGCTTCGCGAAGCAGGTACGCGCGTGAGTCGCCCACGTGGACGATCTGCAGGTCCCGGCCCATGGTGCGGGCCGCCGTCAGCGTGGTTCCCATGCCAAGGAAAGCTTGATCCTGCCTGCCGTGCTCGATGAGCAACGCGTTGAGGTGTCGAAACCGTCGCTTGGAGCGCTGGGTCGCGTCGGTGGCGACGGTCTCGTCGAGGCGGAAGATCCAATCCGGCATCGCGAGAACCAACTTCACGAGGCCGCTGATAGCCATCCGGCTCGCCAGCTCGCCGCCGGCGTGGCCGCCCATGCCATCGGCGACGATCATGGCGTAGCCGGCCTCTTCCGCCCGTTCGGGCACCTCCCCGGACGGCAGGGTCGTGAGCACGGTCTCTAGGTAGCGTCCGATGCGCGTGACGATGAAGTGGTCTTCGTTGGAGGCTCGCACGTGGCCCGGGTGAGACAATCCGCTGACGTCGATCTGCATTGACGAGGAGAAGGGCCGGACGGTGTCGGCCGAGATATCTCGCTGATTGGCGACGGCGCGACGCGGCTGTCCAGGCATCCTACTGAGAAATCACCTGTTGACATTGATCGGGAATGCTAACAGAAGAAGGAGAATCTCGTCGGTTCAACCCGCACCGTTCGGTCGAACCGCGCCGCAGTGCCTGGCGCGAACTGCACCCGTTGGCATGACGTCTCGTCATCGTCTCACCGGGCGACTGTGATCTGCAGGAAGGTCGCCGGAATCGTGGTGGCGCCTTTGACCTCGCTTGTGTTCTGGCGTTCGAAGAGGGCCTCGAGCTCCTGCTGAAGATCCGCCGCTTTGCCGTTCTGTTCTGCGGCGGCAAACGCGTTCATCGTGGGTCCGTAGTAGTTCCTAAAGTCGGCGACAAACGCAGACGGTGCCCCGGGAGACGTGAAGGTGTACGTCTCTTTGGAGAACGAGATCTTCTCCTTTGGAACCCCCGAGGCGCCAAAGCGCTCGATCACGTTGCTCTCGATCCCCCAGGTCATGGGGCTGATGAAGCCTTCGGGCGGCGGCGGCGAGTAGGCGGAGCTGATCTTCAGGATCTGGGCGACGAGCGTTGGATCGTTGGGAATCCAGTTCCCCATCACGACCCGGCCGCCGGCACGGGTCACGCGCACCATCTCCTTGGCTACATCGAACGGTTTGGGCGCGAACATGGCGCCGAAGATGCTGACAACGAGGTCGAAGCTCTGATCGGCGAGCTCACTCAGATTGGTCGCATCGCCCTCCTGGAACCGGCAGTTCGTCAACCCCTCTGCCTGCGCGCGCCTGTTCCCGGCTTCGACAAGATTGCTCGCGATATCGACGCCCAGGACGTCGGCGCCCAGCTTGGCCGCCGGCAGGGCCGTCGTCCCGTCGCCGCATCCCAGGTCCAGCACCTTCAGTCCCGGGATGATGCCGAGTCCGGCGACGACATCCTCTCCGCTCTCCCGCATGCTCGCCGCGATGCGCGTGAAGTCGCCTTTCTCCCACAGTGCCTTGTTCGGATTCATTGGACGTTGCCCCTCCTGGGACGGCGACACCAAGTATATGTGAAGGCCGAGCTGCGGTTCGGAGGTTCCTTCCGGGCCAGGCGGACGGCCCGCTCACGTAACTCCGGGGATACTTGCTTGGTCGTGCCATGGGCTCCATCCTTTCTCTGAATGAGCCCTCCGACAAAGCCGGCACGAGTCACTTTTGGAAGAGACTTCCCGCAGGACGGCGCCGATCGTTACCGCACAGGGTCAACGCCTCGATGAGCCACTCGTCGCGGAAATGGTTGAGATACGCGACGAACCACCGCAACACCGCCGCAACACTCCGTTGTCCCCTACAACCAATCGAACGCCAGATGCTCGTGACCCGAAGCGGCGGCGACAACGGCTTCACAAGAGTTACGAAGACCGCTCGAGTGGCTGAGCACGTGTCGCGAAGTAAGCTTGTCTCCGCGCTCGTCGACTAGCGTCAGGCGAACCGAAAATAGAGGCGAAAGTGACCGCAGAGCTATCGCGGTCAGGTTTCTTGCATGACCACCCATGTGGACGACCAGTCTGGAACCCGTTGTTGACAGAGGAGGTCATCACATGGCGGTTGGCAAAATAGCAGGCGTGACGGCAGGCTTTATTGGAGCTCTCGCGTTGGGCATTGCGATCGGCCCGTCAGTCCAGGAGAGACTGTTCTATAAGGAGAGGCCAGCGGCAGCTCAGCCCACAGTGACTCTGGCTGAAGAAGCGCCGGCACCAACTTCGACACGAACGCGCGTGAGCCCACCCCGCGCCAGACCCAACGAGGCGGTGCGGAAGTCATCAGCATCAAGCGTCAGTATTCCGTTGTCCGAACCCCGGCTGCACGACAAGCTGAAACCGGTGCTCAATCGCGGTGCACGAATGGAGATTGCGGCAGACGGTTTCAGAAGCGCTGAGGAATTTGCCACGGTCGCCCACGCGGCTCGCAATACGAATCTGCCGTTCATGGTGCTCAAGCATCGCGTCCTGAGCGAGGGGCGTACTTTGGCGAACGCCATTCAGGAAGCGAAACCGGACGTCGACCCGAAGGCTGAAGTGGTGCGTGCACGCGCCGCCGCGAAAGCCGACTTGGCGGCGGTCGGCGGATAGTTGGAAGTTCACCGGGCGTTCGACGAGCCGGGACACGGGATCCCGGCTCGTCGAGACTGGCCAGAACCTCCTTCCCCCATCCGATCGACGTCGATTCTCCCGCCGACACTCCGCGGCGATAGCGCGACATCACGGCGCCAGAACGGCGAACAGCTTCGCCGAGTGCGTTGGATTGCGGCGGCGAGGATGTTCAGAAACGCGAGCATGATGTGCGCGCTGATAGCACGCGGCAGCGACGCCTGACGCAGGCGCCGGGCGACGTGAACGCCGACCTGGAGAATGCCCGTGCCGACGGTGATGGCCGACCAGGCCATGCCGCCGTACTCCTGGAGCCAGACGTGCGCCACCATGCCGACGACGCCGATGAGGACGAGGGCAAACGCGATGTAGTCGAGGCACGTCGCCGGGATCCACACGCGCAAGGCGACGGGCCCGACGATGTAGAGCGACCCTGAGGATGGACGCGGTAATCCAGCCGAGCGCCACCAGGTGCACGATCGCCAGCATCCGCGAGTGATAGAAGAACCCTGACACGCCGTGCGGATCGAGCGCCACCGCCAGACACGCCAGCGCAAACGCGACATGCGCAACCCCGAAGTAGAGGACCGGCAGCAGGCGGGCGGCAGTAGCGTGCGCGGAGTCGCGCGCATGCGAGGCTGATTCAGCGGGTCCAGGTGCACCATGGTTCGACGGGTGCGAGCGGACTACGAACCGTCCGCGGCCGCCTCGGTGGTCACCGGGCGATCCCGGAGAGCCCAGAGTGGGTAGTCGATGCCGGCGAGCCGGTTGATGACGATCGCCTGCAGCGTCAGGATGGCCACGGCGATCTCGATCACAAGCAGGTGGAGTGGTCGCGTCACGATCCCGAGTGAGATGATGAGGGTCGTCGCACCGGCGGGCGGGTGTGCCGCTTTCGCGAGAATCATCAACGCGCCCGTCGACGCCAGCGACAGCGCCGCGGCGCCGACGCGCGCGGCCGAGACGCCGGTGGCCATCGCCGGCGGGCCGTGGTGCAGGCCGAACAGCCAGAGGGCCCCGTACCCGCACAGGATGCCGATCGCGTGCCCGTAGATCGTGTGCCGAGGGCTCGCCGCCGGCGCGTGGGGAGTGAAGAAGAACAGAAACGCGGTCGGGCCCAGCGAGGGAAACACGAACGGAGTACGGGACACCATCGCGACGGCGGCCAGGAGCGCGATCGTGATGAAGCCGTTCAGAAACATGAACAGGGCCCAGATGGGGCGCTCCGAATAACGCGTCAGCAGGTGGGTGACCTGGAGTCGTGCGGCCAGGCTCCGCGTAACTTCCGGGGGCTGGACGACGAGCGGCGGTCGGGGCGAGCCGTCAGCCACGCGGGCCCCATTGGCGGAGGCGCGCATCGAACGACACCACGTACCAGAGCAATCCGCCGCTCAACAAAAACAGCATGCCCGACGCGATGGCGGTCGGCACGAGGACGACGAGCTGGCGCGCAAACAGCGCGTCAAGCGCCGCGGCGACGAGCCACAACTGGATCACCACGAGCAAGGCGATGAGGACAAGCACGGCGGAGAAAAGGATCGAGCCCTGCTGCCGGGTTTCCACACTACACCTCGACGCCCGTCGCCACCAGATCGGCGCCGCGCCGCTCGATCACAATGCGCGGCAGGCGCCGCGTCGGCGGCCCCGCCAGCGGGAGCCCTTCGCGCGCGGAGAACGATCCCTTGTGGCAGGGGCAGGCCAGCACGTCGTCGCCGGGCCGGTGGACGACAGCGCACGACAGGTGCGTGCATACCTGCGAGAATGCGTCGATACGTCCCGCCGCGTCACGCACCAGAATGCACGGGTCATCGTCGCTCGGGTAGCGGAACAATAACGACCCTCCTGGTGCAACCTCGTCGGCGGCAGCGATTCGCCTGACAGGCGCGGCGGGCGCGCGGCCCGTCAGGCCGATGAACGCGATCAGGACGTTGACGCTCGCCAACAGACCCGAACCGAGCGTGAGAAACTTCGCCAGTTCCCGCCGCGTCATGTAGTGGTCTTCGTCCCACCGGACGGGGAAGTCCTCGCGCCAGCGCGGACGGTCGTCAGCCATTACTGGCCCTCCAGCAGTGCCGCGACATCGTACGGAACCGGCGGCGGCTGTGATCGCCTGAGCGAGCTGAGGGGAATCACCGCCACGTTCACGCGCGTCACCTCCGTGGGCACGAGGACGAAGACCTTTGTGCGCACGTGCTGGTCGCCGAACTGCCAGTCGTTGACCGCCCGTCCCTGTCGCGTCTGCATGATCTCTTCGATCGTCGTGAACGCCAGTGCGCCCGAAGGACACACGGTGGCGCACATCGGACGCCGGCCCGTGCTCGTACGGTCGTAGCACATGTCGCACTTCATCATCTGATCGGCGTCGCCGTCGTACTTGGGCACGCCGAACGGGCACGCGAGCACGCAGTTCGAGCAGCCGATGCAGCGCGGCTTGAGCGAGCTCTGGACGACGCCCTCGGCGGTCTGCTTGATGGCGTCGGCGGGACAGACCTGCGCGCAGATCGGGTCTTCGCAGTGCATGCACACCTGCGGCGCCGTCTGCACGCTGTCACGCCGCTCGATCGTTTCGAGGTGGATGAGCGATCGCCCCCGGTGCGTGTCGCATTCCTCGCACGCATGTACACAGGCCTGACACCCGATGCAGCGCGAGTAGTCGATGAAGAACGCGAGCTCGCTCACCGGATGCCTCCGGCCGCCGTCTCGAGCGCCGCGATATCGCCGGACGGCGCGGGCGCCCTGGACACGCGAACGGCGCAGATCTTGAACTCGGGAATCTTGGAGACGGGATCGATTGCGCGGATCGTGCAGGTGTTCGCCGATCGGTCGAGCGGCCAGTGATACGGGATGAACACGGTGTCGGGCCGAATGGTTCTCACCACCTGCGCGCGGACGACGATGGCGCCGCGACGGCTCTCGACGCGGACGAAATCGCCATCCACGATCCCGAGCGACTCAGCCAGGCGCGGATGGATCTCGCACTGCGGCTGCGGGTATTGGTCGACGAGCGCGCCGATGCGACGCGTCTGAGTGCCCGACAGATACTGCGACACCACCCGTCCCGTCGTCAGCACGATCGGGTAGTCGGCGTCTGGCTCTTCGGCGGCCGGCCGCCAGTCGGCCGGCTGAAAATGCGCCTTGCCGTCGGGATGGCCGAACTCCCAGCCTTCGTACAGGCGCGGCGTGCCGGGATGATCGAGCGACGGGCACGGCCAGCACACGCCCATCTCGCGATCGATGCGCTCCCACGTGATGCCGGCGTAGTCGGCGACGCCGCCTTTCGAGGCGATGCGTAGCTCCTCGAAGATGTCGCGCGACGACTGGTACTGGAACTTGTCGCCGGCGCCCAGCCTCTGCGCGAGGGCGCAGATGATCCGCCAGTCCTGACGCGCACCCTCCGGTGGCTGGACGACCTGGCGGTGATGGATCACGCGTCCCTCGACGTTGGTGGTGGTCCCTTCGTCCTCCTCCATCAGCGAGCCGGGGAGCACGAGGTCGGCGTAGCGCGCCGTCTCCGACATGAAGAAGTCGATCACCGTGAAGAACTCGAGGCGTCCAAGCGCTTCGCGGACGAAGTCGCCGTCTGGCAACGAGACCGCCGGGTTGAAGCAGAGGAGCAGGAGGCCCTTGATGCGGCCGTCGTGGATCGCTTCGAGCAGCGGCACAGCCGACAACCCGGTATTTGGGATGGTGGATTCGTCAACCCCCCAGACGCCGGCAATGTACTCCCGGTGCGCCGGGTTCTCGATGTCGCGCGCACCGGGCAGCTGATCGCATTTCTGTCCCTGTTCGCGCGCGCCCTGGCCGTTGCCCTGGCCGGTGATCATCGCGTAGCCGCAGCCTTCGCGTCCGATGCGGCCTGTGGCCACCACCAGGTTGATGGCGGCCATACAGTTCTCGACGCCCTTTGAATGGTGCTCGATGCCGCGGGCGTGCAGCAGGAAGCTTGTGTCGGCAGGCCCCCACATCTCGGCCGCGCGCACGATCATCGAGGCGGGCACGCTGGCGACCGTCGCCGCGTATTCCGGGGTATACCGTTCGACGATGGCCTCGACGGCGCCCCAGCCGGTGGTATGTGCCGCGATGAACTCGCGGTTGATCCAGCCACGCTGCACCATGACGTGCAGCATGCCGTAGAAGACCCCGATATCACCGCCCGAGCGTACCGGGATGAAGAGATCGGCGGTGCGGGCGATGGGCGTCAGGCGCGGATCGATCACGATGAGCTTCGCCCCGTTCTCCCGCGCTTGCCAGAGATAGTCCGTCGTGATCGGGGCGCACTCGGCGATGTTCGCGCCCGCAACAAGAATCACCTTCGCCTTCGGAATGTCGCTCCACGGGTTGGCGCTGCGATCGATGCCGAGAATCTTCTTCGACGCGGCCCCGGCCGACACCATGCAGAGGCGGCCGTTGTAATCGATGTTGGCGGTCCGCACGGCGACACGCGCGAACTTGCCCATCAGGTACGCCTTTTCGTTGGTCAGCGACGCGCCGGTCAGTACGGCGAATGCGTCACGCCCGTACGCCGACTGAATGCGCTGGATCTCGCGCGCGGTGCGGTCGAGCGCGGTGTCCCAATCGATCGGCTGGAAGCCGTTCGCCTCGGTGCGGATGAGCGGCGTCAACAGGCGATCTGGGTGCTCGTCCTGCATGTAGCGCTTCACGCCCTTGGGACAGAGCTTCCCTTTGTTGAAGGGGAACTCCTCCCAGGGTTCGAAACCGACGATCTTCTCGTCTTTCACTTTGAGCTGAATGCCGCACTGCTGGCCGCAGAAGCAGCAGTGAGTCGGCACGATCCGGTCAGGTTCGCCGCGCGTGGTCCACCCCCCGGCCGGCTCGCTCTTGAGATGCGGGCCGAATTGCGCTACGAGATCCGAAATCGAGGCCGGCAGCTTGGCCATTACTCGCCGCGCCTCCAGAGCGCATCTTGCGTCAAGGCGAGGTTCTTGCGGCGGCAGGCCGGACAGATGTCCTGATAGTGCGCGGTAGTACTGTCCGGTGCGCTCGCCTTCACCCGCACCGCCTCGTATCGGATGCCCAGCTCGCGCTCGACCTGCTTGAGATCCTCGACATGCATCCGCGACGCGAACGGTTCGCCGCATCGCGCGCAGGGGGCCGCCTCACCCTTCGCGCCGGTTTCGCGATAGAAGGCGACGCCAAGCTGCGCGGGCCGCTGGAAGATGTGGAAGAACTTGCCAAAGGGCAAGTACAGCAGCGTGAAGATCACCGTGACGGCGTGCAGCTGCGACAGGAACACGAAGTGCAGTCCTCGCATGAGGTGGGTGGAGACCGTCAGGAAGACGCCGGTGATCGATACCGCGAAGAGCATCACCAGTGGCAACAGATCGGCCCCGAACTGCTGGACCGCCAGCGCACCGCGATCGCGGCCGCGCCGCCACATCGCCAGTGACACGCCGACAATCACGAGCACCGCCGAAATATCCAACACGTTGAACACGAGCGGCGCAAGCGGACTGGCGAGGTCGAACGTGAACACGCGCAGGCCGAACACGAACGCCTGGTAGCGTTCCTGCACGGCCCCCGCCGTCTCGAAATGAATCCACCCGAAGGAGAGCGGGAACGTGACCGCTGCGGCTAGCATGCAGCCCCAGAAAATGAACCAATGTGCCGCCCACCGCAACGGCGATCGCTTCTCGATGAACCGCTGCGCGACGATGTTCACGGCGAAGAGCGCGGCGAGTCGGGAGAGGTTCTGCGCCACGCGCGACGGCGCGAAGAACAACCGCCAGCCGCGCCGCCAGAAGAGACGGGTCGGCGGTTTCGTCAGCCACATCGAGTACCGGTACCCGAGACCAAACGCTGAAAACACACTGGCGCCCGCGTAGGGGACAAGCGCCGCGTCGAAATCCCGCAGCCGGCGGCTACCGAAATAGATGCCGGCGAGGACCAGTGATGCAATGAATAGACCCCATCCGGTGGCCCGAGCGACGTCAGCGCGAGGAGAAGCCGTCACGAACGGAGTATAGGTGACCGGGGACCGGCGTGGCTTGCAGTCTTGGACCCGCCTTTCCGACGCGCGGCCATCTCGAGGCCGACCTCGACGAGCTGGCCGGAGGAGAGCAGACGGGCGGCGGCCGGAAATAGCTCGCGATCCTCGATGTCAATGTGCTCCGTGTAAATGGCCTGGAGCGTCGCGAGGTGCGCGCGCAGCGCACCTGCCTCCGCCGGAGTGAGGCCGCCGGTCTCGAGCCATCGCCGCCCGAGCAGGTCCACCGCGGCATGATGCCGGCAGGCCTCGTCGTGATCCTGCTGCAGCCGGTCGAGCCGATCGAGGGCCTGCACCCTCGCGGAATCACCCGCCGTTCGAAGCCGCGGCAAGAGGCTCTCTTCTTCGTCTGCCGTGTGCTTCGGCGCCGCAATGGCGAAGTAGGTCAGTGCGGCCTCCAACTCGGCCCGCGGCCCGGCGGCCAGCGTGTGCTACTTTGCCATGCGGTATGTGCGCGCGAGCTTCACGCGAGAAGAACGACCTGGTGCACCACCAGAGGGGTGAGCGGCCGGGTGAGGAAGATGAGCCACTGGCGCTGAAAGGGAGGTTGCTGGAAGCGCGTTCCGTCAGCAGGCAGGAATAGGCCGAGATCCCCGTAACCGCGCTGCGTCGTGGCGATGTCGCGATGCCCATGACTTCCTTGCGAATCGCTTCCGACTCACCGAGTTCCGCCAACAGGGACGCGGCCGTGTGTCGGAGCGTATGGAAGGTGGCGCCGCCGACGGCGCGCCCGAAGCGGAGTCCGGCGCGTTCCACGGCGAGCCGCAAGCCGCCGTTGATCGATGTCACCGGGCGCTGGCGATATTCGACGACGTGGGTGTGGGTCCGCTGGCGGGCGTCGCGCAGGATGACGCGGAGTTGCTCGCTGATCGGCACTACGTGTGGGCGTCGCAAGGTCTTGCTGGTCTTGTCCTGACGGACCGTGATGAAGCGGAGCTCGGGATCGAGGTGCTCTTGCCACGTCAACGCCAATAGGTGTCGTGCGACGCGCAGGGATCACGGATCGTCCGGACGGCGGCAGGCTACCTCGGCTGCAAGCTGCCGGCGTTGATCCGTCCGGTCCGCTTGGCGGCTCGTTCAATGGCCGCCACGCCGCCGCCCGCCGTCTGTCGTGGCCGCGCTGACAGCGTGCGGCCCTTCACGTCGTCGCGGTGCGCATGTGACGAGGCCCGCGGCACCGATCCGCACTAGCTCATGAACATCCCGCGGCACGATGCGTGCAACCTTTCCTACCATATGCGACTCGAGCGTTCTCGTCGCATCACGCAAAGAGGCCCTTTTATGAAACGTAAACTTGTGATGGCGGCCGGCGGCGCCGTTTTGATGGCAGCCCTCGCGGTGCCGACAATGGGGGCCGAGAGCACGTCTTCTTCTCCAGCTGCGCGGGCGGCACCAGCGCAGCCGCCGACGCGGCAGCCCGGAATGCAGCCGAGGACGGCACCACCCACGGCGCCGGCCACTCCCGGGGCCCAGCCGACGACGACGCCTCCGACGGGGCAGGGAACGCATCCGGGGTCGGTGCCGACGGCTGTCCCGACGACCACTCCGACAACCATCCCGTGTGTGCCCGCGGCTGAAGGCACCGACGCCTCTGCGTGGATTCCGGGCGTGGCGGTTGACAAGGGCGCAACGCCCGCAGCGAATACCGGCAGGTTCACGGTCGCGGGCGGACTGACCCCGACTGTTGGCGGTCCGGGCACCCAGAACTCGGCAACCTCCAACCTCGGCTCCGGGGTCGCAACGCCCCCCGCGCAGCCAACTCCGTCGAGCAACACCGCGAATGCGCCGATCGGGGCTGGCGAGGCACCGGCCACTCCCCCTCCCACCGCTCTGGTTGCCGGAACGGCACCGGCTCCCGGCAACACCGGCACGACCGGGACCCTTCTGCCGTGCCAGCCTGGAACCGAACCGGCGACTCCCGCCGGGACTGCAGCCCCCGCGACCGGCACCCCGAGTAGCACAACCCCGGGCGCGTCCACGATTCCAGCGCCGGCACCTGGAACCGCGGGGCCTTCGGCTTCTGGCGGCGTGGGCACCGGAAGCCCGACACCTCCGCGCTAACAAATAGGGCGGCAGGTAAAGCGGTTACGGCGATCCGTTACTCCCTTAGCGTGCTACGGCCGGTGGTGAACCTGCCTGCGGACGTCGTGGCATTCGACGTCGATCCTGATGGCGACCGCTTCCTCATCGTCAGGCGTGGTGCGCCAGCGGCGTCGGCCAACGAGATACAAGTGATCACGAACTGGCAATCGGTCGCTCCTGTCCGCGGCGTTGGAGGAGGACCGCTGACCTCGGGCTAAGGTAAACATCACGGCACCGGCGTCCAGCCCTGCCGTTCAGTCATCCCTGCCACCAGATCTGGACGATGGTAGGACTTCGGCGCGGAGCGTGTCAGGCAGCCGCCGGGTATGCTTCACCCTTCGAAGCCCGATTTGCGCAACAGCTGTTCGAAGCGTGGATCGGAACGAATCGGGTCCCACACCGCGGCCACCTTGAGTGTCCAGACGCCGCCGTCGTCCACGGCGCGTGCCAGCCATTCGAATGCCCGATCGAACTCGCCCAGGCCGATATACACCTGCGCGATCTCTCCAGCGCTGCCCCGCGTCAACGAATAACGCTCCTCAAGCGATGCGAGGATACGACGCGCTTCGATCGCCCGGCCGGCGAGAGCATACGTCGCCCCCAGGTTGCCGCCCGTCGTACCGGACGATCTTCGGTATTCCTCAATCGCGGCGTCCAGCTGGCCCTGAGCGAATTGACAGTGGGCAAAGATGCTGTGAGCACGTCCGAAATGCGGATTAAGTTCCAGCGCCCGCTGCGCCTGCGGGATGGCTTCATCGCACCGGCGGGCATGCCGCAGCACTTCAGCAACGGTGTTGCGGGCCGGTACTGAGAGTGGATCGAGCGATTCGCCGAGGCGTGCTTGTTGGATCGCTTCCTCGAACCGCTCTTGATAAGACAGCCACATCGCGTAACGCTGCCGGGCCACCGAGTGGCGCGGCGCAACGTCGATTGCACGCCGGTATTCGCGGCCGGCCGCCGCCCAATCGAGCCGAGCCATGTGCACTTGTGCGGCGCCGAGGTACGCTTCCGGAAGCGAGTTATCAAGCGCCAAAGCCCGTTCAATCGCGAGCCGCGCTCTCAAAACGGCAACGTCAGGGGGCACTGCCGGAAGCGAGGGGGGCCGGACCAAATAGGCTTGCGCCACGCCGGCGTGCGCCGCGGCATAGGTCGCATCAATGGCTAGCCCGAATAATTCACGAGTGAGCGAGTTTCCCTGAAACACAAACGCCTCCGAGTGAGTACTACGCTGTTGACAAGACGGCGTTTCCCCACACGGAGGCGATTGCGTGAACGAACCGACGATAGCACAGACTGTTCTG
>WHSN01000152.1 GCA_009380045.1 Luteitalea sp. | reverse complement strand
CTGCTGTGGCTGGTGGCGATCAGCGTCGCGATGGCGGCGCTGGTGGTGCACTTCGGGATCGCCGGACGTCCGGGCTGGCGCGTGGATCGCGCGGCCGTCGGCGGCGTCGCCGCGGTGAGCGGTCCGCCTGTCGGTGCCGCTCCATTGGTGGTCGTGATTCAGGCGCGCCGGCCGTCGTGGGTGTCTGCCGCGATCGACGGAGGACAACCGACCGCACACAAGCTCGGTGTCGGTGAGCGGCAGAGGTTCGGGGCGCGCCGGGACGTGTTGCTGCGTGTCGGCGACGGGGCGGCGGTGTCCTGGACCGTGAACGGCGCCGAGGGGCGGCCGTTTGGTGCCGGCGGCGAGGCGGCCACGGCGCACCTGACGCTCGACAATTTCATGTCCTATCGCTCGATCCGATGAGCGAGCCGACGCCGTTTTTCGAGGCGTTCAAGCGCGGTGACGTCGATCGCGATGTCCGCATGCTCGCCGCTCACGGCGACCTCGCCCCCACCGCGACCGAGCAGCTCGCGCTGCTGATTCTGCTGACGCAGGACTCCGATCCGGAGGTCGGCGCCGTCGCCACGGCGACGTTGGATCGTCTGCCGCTCGAGATCGTGAGCAGCGTTCTCGGGCAGCCGGACCTGCCGGACGGTGTCCGCGAGTTCTTTGCCGCTCGCGGTGTGACGCCCGCTTCACCTCGCACCGTCCGGCCCGACCAGCCGCTCGCCGCCCCCGCCGCCGCAGCGGCAGGCGACCTGCCGGTCGCCGACGGGAAAGCGCCGATCGGAGCTGCCGCCCAGCTCGCGGCGATGACCTTTCCGCAACGGTTGAAGGCCGCGATGAAGGGGTCGAGAGAAGTGCGGGCGGTGCTGATCCGCGATTCGAACAAACTCGTCGCATCGAGCGTGCTGAGCAGCCCGAAGTTGAACGACGCCGAGGTGGCGAGCTTCGCCCGCATGGCGAACGTGTCGGAGGACGTGTTGCGCATTATCGGCAGGAACCGCGCCTGGATGAAGAACTACACAATCGTGATCGGACTGACCAAGAACCCGAAGACGCCGCTGGCGATGTCGCTCAACCTGCTGAACCGGCTGCACGGCCGCGACCTGCAGGGGGTGTCGATCGACCGGAACGTCCCGGAGCCGCTTCGTGTGGCGGCGCGCAAGAAGCTGCTCGCCGCCGTGACCCGCACCTAGCGGGAGCGCTTCGGTCCGCGCCGTCTGGAGCTCTTCGTCCTGGGCCTGTCGCCCTTCGACCAGTCGGACCGCATCTCGGCCAGACCATCCATGAACACGGCGGCCCGTTCACGTTCCTCGTCGCTGGCCATCGACTTCAGCAGATCGAGCGCCTTGGCGAAGTCCTGCTTGATCGTCTGCGCGGACGTCTTGAAATAGAGCCGCTTGATCTCGGCCAGCTTGTCGTCCGTCGTCAGCATCCTCAGTCGGGTCATGGACGCCGGCGCCGCAATGACGATCGCATTTCGTCGAACGGTCTGGTGTTCAGGACGTCCTCCGGGCGAAGCCAGGCGCGCCGCGCCGTGACGACACCCCAGCGGAGCCTGCCGAACGCGTGCCGGGAATGGGCGTCGGTCGAGATCACCAGGAGGACGCCGCGATCCCGCGCCAGCCTCGCATCCACGTCGTTCAGGTCGAGGCGATCGACCTGGCAGTTGATCTCGAGGGCCACGTGGTGGCGGGCCGCCGCTTCGATCACCGCCTCGACGTCGAACGCGTAGGGCTCGCGCTTGAGGAGCCGGCGTCCCGTGGGGTGGCCGAGGATGTCGACAAACGGATTCTCGATCGCCCGCAGCAGCCGTTCCGTCATCTGCTGACGATCCTGGCCGAAACCGGAATGCACCGACGCCACGACAAGGTCGAGGGCGGCGAGGCAATCATCCGCCAGGTCGAGGGCGCCGTCGAGCCTGATGTCGCACTCGATTCCCGCCAGCAGCCTGACCCCGTGCTCCGCGTCGCGGCTGCGGACCTGCTGCGCGTGCGCCAGCGCCCGTCTCTCGTCGAGGCCGTTCGCCATCGCCAGCGCCTTGCTGTGGTCGGTGATGGCAATGTACTCGAGCCCGGCTTCGCGCGCCGACTCCGCCATCGCGGCGATGTCGTCCTTGCCATCGGTGACGGTGGTGTGGGTGTGCAGATCGCCGCGAAGGTCCTGGCGCTCGACCAGGCGGGGAAGTGATCGTGCGGCGGCCGCCTCGATCTCGCCGCGGCCCTCTCGCAGTTCGGGCGGCACCCACGCGAGACCGAGCGTTTCGTAGATCCCCTCCTCGTCGGCGCCAGCGACGACGGCATGGTCCTCGAGTCGGTGCAGGCCGTGCTCGTTCAAGGTGAAGCCCAGACCGACGGCGCGGTCGCCTAGCGCGATGTTGTGCGGCGTGGCCCCCGTGAAGTATTGCATCGCCGCGCCCCGGCTCTCCGGCGCGACAAGGCGCAGGCCTGCCTGGTATCCGCCCCCAAGCAGGACGCTCGACCTGGTGTCGCCGTGTGCGAGCACCCGCTCGACCGCGCCGTAATCCAGGAAGGCGTCGACGAGCGTCTGGTCGCCGCCGCACGCGAGGATGTCGATGTCGCCGCAGGTCTCACATCCGCGGCGGAGGCTGCCGACCGGCTCGATGCCGGTCGCCGGCGAACGCTCACGCAGGTAGGCCACGAGGGCGGTGGCGGTTTCGTGGGTCTCGGCGAGAAGGTGGCGGCCGGCGTGACGCTTCCGCTCGGTCAACGCCTTCAGGATCTGCCCCTCCTTCTTGACGCCCGTCCCGCGAAGCGCGCGAATCCGCCCTTCCGTCACCGCCGCGTCGAGATCCTCGATCGAACGGATACCGAGCTCGCGATACAGCGTCCCAACCGTTTTCGGCCCGACACCCGGCAGGTGCAGCAGGTCGAGGACGGTCGGCGGGAGCTCGGCGACCAGCTCCCGGTGGTACTCGGCATCGCCGCTGTCGGCAATCTCACGGATTCGGGCGGCCAGATCCTTTCCGATACCGGGAATCTCTCGAAGACCGGCGGCATCGAGCGCGGACAGCCCGTGCGGATGGTTGGCGACGACGTCGGCGCCGTTCCGGTAAGCGCGGATCTTGAAAGGATTCTCGCTCTTGACCTCGAGCAGGTCGGCGATCTCTCGCAGGATGCGGGCGATGGCGGGGTTATCCAACGCGGAGGCCTTCGGTCTCGATCCGGTAGTCGAGCACCCGCGCGCCGCCACCGGCGAGGGCGCCGGAGATGGCCCCCCGCCGCGCTGGCGGCCCGTAGCAGAACAGACAGCCACCGCCGCCTGCACCGCAAACCTTGGCGGCCGTCGCCCCGGCCGCCGTGGCGCGGGCAATCAGCAACTCGATCGCCGGCGTCGTGACGCCAGGCGCGAGGCGTTTGCGATTGTCCCATTCGATTGCGATCTGCCGTCCAACCTCGTCCCAATCGCCCCGTTCGAGCGCGCTGCGCATTGCGGCAGCGGTGTCGCGGATCCGCTCGAAACAGTCGAAGACATGACGGTCACCGTCGAGGTGGCGTTTCGTGATTTCCCAGTTGTTCGTGCCGGAGTTCCGCGGCGCTCCGGTGAACGCCAGGACAATCCGTCGCTCGAGCTCGGTTGCGTCGACGTCGAGAGCGAGCCGCTCGATGCCGTCCACTCGCAACGCGATGGAGGCTATGCCGCCGTAGAGGGCCGGCCGATAGTCCTGGACCCCGGTTGGCACCCTGATGGTCTGGCACTCGACGTTCATCGCCACCTGGAGGAGGTCCGCCGCGGCGAATGACCCGGTCTTCCACTGCGCGAGGGCACCGCACACGGCGATGGTGAGCGCGGAGGATCCGGCGAGGCCGGCGCCGGCCGGCGATTCACCACGCGTGGTGAGGGTGGCATTTTCCAGACGATAGTGGCGCGCCGCGAGCGCCAGCAGAGGCAGTTGGTCAGCGCCGGAAAGGCCGGTCCAGTCGCTGGCCCGGGATTCCCTCTTCGTGTCGATCGAGCGGAGGACGAGGCGGCCATCGTTCCGCGACTCGAGCTGGGCGTGAGCGCGAAGACTGATGGCGGCGTTGAGCGTTGACGCGCCGTCGTGGAACAGGTAAAGAGGCCAGATGTCAATCGTTCCGCCGGCGAGGTCGATGCGCGTCGGCGCCGAAGAGGTGATCACGACGGAAATTATATAAGGATAGAATTTGAGGGCTCATGTCTCCCGCTGCACTTCGCCGCGCGATCGGTCAGCTCCTCATCGCCGGGTTCAACGGCCACCAGATCCCGATCGAGCTGAAGTCGATTGCCCGGGAGTTCGGGCTCGGCGGCGTGATCCTGTTCGCCCGCAACGTGGCCGACCCGGAGCAGGTGGCCGAGCTGTGCTTCAACGCCGCGCAGCTCATCCCGGAGGCGCCGGCGTGGGCAAGCGTCGACCAGGAGGGAGGGCGGGTCGCGCGCCTGAGGGCGCCGTTCACCGAGTGGCCGCCGATGGCGACGCTCGGGCGCAGCGGCGATCTGGCGCTGGCCGGGCGGTTTGCCCGTGCGCTGGCGCTGGAACTGCGGGCCGTCGGCATCACCCTCGACTACGCGCCTGTGCTCGACGTGCATACCAACGAGAAGAACCCGGTCATCGGCGACCGGGCTCTCGCCGGAAGGGCGGCCGAGGCAGCCGCGCTCGGAGCGGCGATCGTGCGGGCCCTTCAGGACGAGCACGTCGCCGCCTGTGGGAAGCATTTCCCCGGTCATGGGGACACCAGCATCGACTCGCACCTCGAGCTGCCGCTGGTCGAGCATCCGCCCGAGCGCCTGCGCGAGCTGGAGTTCCTGCCGTTTCGCGCCGCGATCGAGGCGCGCGTCGCAGCCATGATGACCGCCCACGTCCTGGTGCCGGCGTTCGACGAGCGGCGGCCGGCGACGCTGTCGAAGCGGATCGTGACCGGCATCCTGCGTCAGGAGCTGCACTTCGAGGGCGTGATTCTGAGCGACGATCTCGAGATGAAGGCGCTCGCCAACGATTACTCGGTCTCGGAGTCCGCGGTACTCGCGATCGAAGCCGGGTGTGACGGCATTTTGATCTGCGGCGGCGATTCCGAGGTCCAGGCCGCCGCTCTCGAAGCGCTGGTCCACGCGGTGGAGGAGGAGCGGATTCCCTACGCGCGTATCGAAGACGCGATTCGGCGCCAACAGCGCGCGAAGGAGCAGTTTCTCGCAATGCCGGTCGCGCCACGGCCGCTGGCCGCCAAGGCGTTGCGGCAGCTGCTCGGCCGCGACGAGCATCGTCTCATCGCCGACGAAATGGCACGCTTCGCGTGATCTTGAAGCCGCGTGCGCTCGAGCCGGGCGACCGCGTCGCCGTCGTCTCGCCCGCCAGCCCGTTTGATCGCCAGGAGTTCGATGACGGTCTGGTGGAAGTCAGGAAGCTTGGCTTCGTGCCGGTCTACGACGACTCGGTGTTTGCCCGGCAGGCATACGTTTCCGGGCCTGCGGAATTGCGCGCCGAGGCGATCCGATCGGCCTGGCGGGATCCCACGATCGCCGCCCTGATCGCCGTCAGGGGCGGCTACGGCACGGCGCAGACGCTGCCGCTTCTCGATCCGGCAGACGCACGCCGGGCCTGCAAGCCGTTCATCGGCTACAGCGATCTGACCGCGATGCTGACCTTCCTCACGGTGAACGCCGAGATGGTGGCCTTTCACGGCCCGACGCTTGCAGGACGCCTCGGCCGCGGCGCCGAGGCGTACGACCGCACGTCGCTGGAGCGCGCGCTGTGCCGCCGGGAACCGATGGGTGAGCTCGCCCCGGACGCGCTCGAGACCGTCCGGGCCGGAGAAGCGATCGGACCGCTCTATGGAGGCACGGTGACGCAACTGCTGGCGTCGCTCGGCACCAGCTTCGCCTTCAACCCGCCCAACGGATACGTGTTGTTCTTCGACGAGGTGGGCGAGCGGCCGTATCGGCTCGATCGCATGGTCACCCAGCTGCGGCAGTCAGGAGTTCTTGGCCGGGCGGCGGCAATCATCGTGGGTGAGCTGCCCCGATGTGACGAACCGGCTGGCGAACCGGGCGGGCGCGCCGTCATGGCGAGGTTGCTGGCCGATTTCCCGGGGCCGGTCGTGCTCGGGTTTCCGTCCGGTCATACCCTCGGGCCGGCGATGACACTCCCCTTCGGCGTGGCGTGCCGGGTGATCGCCGACGACCGTCCTCGCGTCATCATCGAAGAGAGCGCGGTCGAGTAGCCACGCGTCGAACACGATGACCACCCGAGCGCATTTGATCGGCGTGTGCGGCACCGCGATGGCGACCCTTGCGGCGATGCTCAAGCGAAAAGGGCTCGACGTGCGCGGATCCGATCACGACGTCTATCCGCCGATGAGCGACTTCCTGGCAGCCGAGGGCGTGCGGGTGTTCGTCGGCTACCAGGCCGAGCACATCACGCCGGACCTCGATGTGGTGATTGTCGGGAACGCCATCTCGCGCGGCAACATCGAGCTCGAGGAGGTGCTCGACCGCAAGATCCGGTACTGCTCGCTGCCGGAAGCCATACGAGAGCACTTCCTCTGGGGCGCCCGGTCGATCGTGATTGCCGGCACCCACGGCAAGACGACGACGACGTCGCTGGCCGGGTGGCTGCTCACTCACGGCGGGGCGGACCCGAGCGTGCTGATCGGCGGAATCGCGTTGAACTTTGGCCCCAGCGGATCGAGCTATCGCCTTGGCCAGGGCCGGGACTTCCTCATCGAAGGCGACGAGTACGACAGCGCCTTCTTCGACAAGACGGCGAAGTTCCTGAAGTACTTGCCGGATATCGCCGTCGTCAACAACGTCGAGTTCGATCACGCCGACATCTACGCCGACATCGACGCCGTCTCGCTCGTGTTCCGGCGCCTGGTGAACCTGGTGCCGCGGCGCGGCCTGCTTCTGATCGGCGCCGACAGTCCAGGGGCGCTCGCCCTGAAGGGCATGGCGGTGTCCCGCGTCGAGACGTTTGGCACCTCGCCCGGCGTGGACTGGCAGGCGCACGATCTTGCCTCGGCCGGGAGTGCGACGACCTTCCGGGTTCGCCACCGGGGTGCGCCATTCGGCGAGTTCATGGTGCCGTTGCTCGGCGCACACAACGTTCGCAACGCGCTGGCAGCGGTTGCGGTCGCGGCCGAGGTTGGCATCGGTGCCGACCGGATCGCAGCCGGTCTGCGGACCTTCGGCGGCGTGAAGCGGCGCCTGGAAGTCCTGGGCGTCGCCGCAGGAGTCACGGTCTACGACGACTTCGCGCATCACCCGACCGCCGTCGCCGAAACGCTCGCGGCCCTCCGTGCTGCCAATCCAGCCGTCCGGATATGGGCGGTCTTCGAACCGAGGTCGGCCTCGGCCTGCCGCCGTGTCTTCCAGGACGACTTTGGCCGCGCGTTCGGCCGCGCCGACTTCGTCCTCCTCGCGCCGCTGTTCCGGTCGGCCCTGCCCGAGGGTGAGCGCCTCTCGGTGCCGCGGCTCGTGCGGGACCTTGCCGGGCGCGGGCTGTCCGCGCGCCAGGCCGATTCGATCGACGACATCATCGGCATCATCGTCAACGAGGGCCGGCCGGGCGACCTCGTGGTGGTCATGTCGAACGGCGGATTCGGCGGGATTCACCGCAAGCTTCTCGACGCGCTCAATTCCCGGCCGGCACGATGACCAGCCCTGCGCTGCCCGCCAGGTTCAGCCGGGCCGGTGACTCCGCGATTGTCGTCGAGTTCGAGGAGCGGATCGACCTGGCGATCAACGCACGCTGCATTGCGTTCGCGAATGCCGTGCTCTCATGTGGGCTCCCCGGCATCAGGGACGTGGTTCCCGCGTACTGCACGGTCACCGTGTACTTCGATCCGCTCCGGACCGAGCAGGAGCGGCTGCTTGCATGCCTGAAGCAAGCCGCGTCCGAGACGCGGCGCACCGTTGACGCTCCGGGACGGACGCACCGGGTGCCGGTCTGCTACGGCGGCGAGCTTGGTCCGGATCTCGCGGACGTGGCCCGGTTCGCCCGGCTCTCCGAGGAGGAGACGATCGAGCGTCATGTCGTCCGACGATATCGAGTCTTCATGCTCGGCTTCATTCCGGGCTTCGCCTATCTCGGGACGGTTGACGAACAGATCGCGGCGCCTCGCCGTGCGGCCCCACGCACCAGGGTGCCCGCGGGGTCGGTCGGAATCGCCGCCGGTCAGACGGGTGTCTACCCGATCGAGACGCCTGGCGGGTGGCAGCTGATCGGCCGCACCCCGCTGCGGGTGTTCGATCCATCACGCCCCCGGCCGAGCCTGTTCCAGCCGGGAGATGCGGTTCACTTTGTTCCGATCAGCCGACAGCAATGGGATCGCTTCACGTTGTGAGGCCTGGGCTGCTGACGACGGTGCAGGATCTGGGACGGTGGGGCTTCCAGTCGCTGGGCGTCCCGGTGTCGGGCGCGATGGACACCTTCTCGCACCGGATCGCCAACGTCCTCGTCGGCAACGATCAGTCGGCGGCGACGCTGGAAGTGACGGTCGCCGGCCCTGAGCTGGTGTTCAGCGACGAGCGGATGGTCGCGATTGCCGGCGCGATGTTCGATCTCTCGGTCGACGGGCGAGCGGTGGCGAGCACCGGAGCCTTCGTGGTGCCGAAGGGTGGTGTGCTGCGATTCGCAGCCCGCGTGACCGGCGCGCGCGCCTACCTCGGCGTCGCGGGAGGCATTGACGTGCCGCTGGTGCTGGGCAGCCGATCCACCTACCTGCCTGCCAGGCTCGGGGGCCACGGCGGTCGGGCGCTGGCGGCCGGCGATCATGTGCCGCTCGGTGAGCCGGCAGATGGTCGCGCCATGCGGCGCCGGGTCGCGCCCCGCTCGCACACGCGAGCGCCAGACGGCGATCGGGCCGTCAGGGTTCTCGCCGGGCCGCAGGCCGACCGATTCACCGACGATGCGCTGGACCGGCTGCAGTCGGGGAGTTATCGCGTTCTGCCGGATTCGGGCCGGATGGCATGTCGGCTCGAAGGGCCGGTGCTTCGTCATGCCCGTCGCGCCGAGGTGATCTCGGATGCGACGCCGGCGGGGACGTTGCAGGTGCCACCGGCCGGCCAGCCGATTCTGTTGATGGCCGATCGTCAAACCACCGGCGGCTACGCGAAGGTCGCGACGGTGATCTCGGCCGACTTGCCGATGGTCGCCCAGGCCGCTCCCGGGGAGTCGCTCTCCTTCACCGTGTGCTCGCAGGCCGAAGCGCTGGCGGCGCTGATCGCACAGGAGCGCACGCTGCTCGCGCTCGAGGACGCGTAACATGACCGGCGTCGAAGCGGCGCTTCGCGGGGCGCTCGGCGCCGATCGCGTGCGGAGAAGTGTGCCGCTCAGCGACCTCACGACCTTCGGCGTCGGCGGGCCGGCGGACCTTCTGGTCGAAACCCGGACGAGTGACGAGATCGTCAAGGCTCTCGCCGTGGCACACCAGGCGGGTGTCGGGGTGACGCTGCTCGGCGGCGGGTCCAATGTGCTGGTGTCCGACGCGGGCGTTCGCGGTGTGGTGATCCGGCCGCGCCCGGGGGGGATCCGGCGCATCGACGACACGCACATCGAGGCCGACGCCGGGGTCACAATCAACGGGCTGGTCCGGTGGACCATCATGCACCGGGCCGCCGGTCTGGAAGCGTGGGCCGGTACGCCGGGGACGGTCGGCGGCGCCATCTACGGCAACGCCCATTTCAACGGACGTCTGATCAGCGAGCTGGTCACGCGCGTATCGCTGGCCGCGCGGGACGGTCGTGCCTGCGACGTCGCGGCGCCCGGCCTGAGGTTCGGATACGATCGCAGCCGCCTTCAGCAGACCGGAGAGGTGCTGCTCGCGGCCGAGTTCAGGGTCGGCGACGGCGAGCCTGGAGCGCTGCGCGCGACGGCCCGGGAATCGCTCGCATTCCGCAAACGGACCCAACCGCTCGATACGCCGAGCGCCGGGTGCGTGTTCCAGAACCCGGAACCGGGGCGGGATCGGCTGCCCGACGCAGTGCCGTGGTCGGCGGGGGCGCTGGTCGATCGCGCCGGCCTGAAGGGCGATCGCCTTGGCGGCGCCGTCGTGTCGCGGGCGCACGGAAACTTCATCGTCAACGATGGCACCGCGACCGCAGCGGACATCCGCCGGCTGATCGAGCATTGTCGCCGCCGGGTTCGCGAGCGCTTCGGCGTCGAGCTCAGGGAAGAGATCGTCTACCTCGGAGAGTTTGATGTCCACACTGCTGATTGAAGGCGGCCGGCGCCTT
>WHSN01000180.1 GCA_009380045.1 Luteitalea sp. | reverse complement strand
TAGGTTTGAAGCCGGGCCTGGGGCGCAAGATGACACTCGTCGACAAATCGAAGGTCCAGTTGTCTGATTCGCGCCGTGCAGGAGACGAATGCCGGACCGAACACGCTGTCGCTAGCGAGCGTGACACGCGAAACCGAGGCTCTAGAAGCGGCCTTGGTGTGACCGGTTTCCAGGCGGGCATCCTGCAAGTGGACGTCGCTTGGTTGTCTGGCTCCTTGCGCGGCGATGGAGCCCGATCCTTCGTCGTATGTTGTCGGTGCGCACAACAGACCGTTGTCGAGCCGATCAGCAAGCAGATATATGCCCTGTTCAGGCATGGAGCGCGGCAAGTTCTCCGCAGTCGGGGGCGAGAGTTGAATGCGCTCATGGAAGGGCGGATCTAGTAGATCGACGACTACAGCAAGTGTTGCACTATCTAGACTCCGCCGTTGCAACGGAGTGACTCCGCGACGATCCGTTCTCGATGATGCCCGCGATGATGTTCGCCCGGGAGGCCCGACCCCTGATTGAGCGGTCCGAGTGGGGCGCGCAATTCGCTACCCGGGCACATGCTGCGTCTGCGTGCACGCACGTTGATGGCGCAACCAATCGATCTCGAACGTTTCGAGATGACTGGGAGACCGTCGCGATTGCGACCGATGGTGGCGCGACCACGAGCACCTGGTCCATTGTTGTACCCGGTTGGCCACGAGCACCGGCCTCGAGCGTCATCTTTCGTCACCGGTTCGACGTGTACGGTTCCCCGACGGCTCTAAGCGGTTCCTTGTCGACGCGCAGACGCTGTTGACCTGGACGTCGACTGTGGGTGGAGCGCTCGAGGATCCGCTCGAGACGACAAACGCGCAAGACAAGTGCAGCAATGACGACTTTAGTAATGCAGACGTAGCTCGCGACCGCTGTAGCGGTCCGGCGTGACTCAGGGTCACTGGGCGAGGAGGGGTAAGGCTACGTTCATTTGGCACAGGTGGTAACCGGTAGTCGCGAGCTGTTTACCGGTTCGGCTCGCGGCCAACCTCGGCCGCGCCGGCGGTGCGGTCACTGTTGCTTGCAGCCGGGTCAGACGGTACCTTGAGCCGTGGCACCGATCGCATTCACGCGTCTGTTCGGCACCAGCGGCCGCCGCGCGGTGGAGTCCATCGTGCCGCGCCGGACGTTCGCCGATGTAATTCTCCCGCTGGGGCCCCGGCGCGCGCTCGACATTGCCCTGGCGCAAGTGACGCAGGACGACCTCATCTTCAACCGCTGGGGCCTCGGTGAGCGCCGACGCAGACGTCGTCGCGCGCCCACCGAGGTTCGCCTTCGGCGCTAGCTAGGAGTGGCGAGCCCTCGAACAGCGACTGCCCCATCACCCGCTTGCCGGCAATCACTTCCTCGATGCTCGCCTCGAAGTGGTGCCGGTGAATCCGTTTCGCCGAATCGGGGCGGTGTTCAGCCGCGGCTGCAAGCGCGGCCTTGAGCACTGCGATGCGGATGTCGCCGCCGCTCACCTCGTAGCGGTGCGCCAACGCCTGAAAGTCGACGTCGGCCGCGAGCGGCGTCCGCGCAGGATGCAACTACCTCGCGCGGTATACACACCGCGTCGCATCTCCAATCACCGGCTCGTCGCTGTCAGCGACGACACGGTCTCATTTCGGTGGACGGACTATCGGCACGGCAGCCAGATGCGCACACTGACGCTCGAGGTCGACGAATTCCTCCGACGCTTCCTCCTGCACGTCCTTCCGAAGCGTTTCGTCCGCATGCGCTACTTCGGGCTGCTCGCGCCTCGTTGCCGCACCAAAGATCTTGCGACGTGTCGCAGGGTCCTCGCCGTCGCCCCGCCCCCTTCAGTCACGGCACCGTCCATCGGCATCACGCTGTCGCGCTCGTGGCCGTGCGCTGTGGCGCGCCCATGCGCATCGTCGAACGGTTGACCGCCCGTCAGCTCTTCTTCGAGGCGTTCCTCGCAGACGTCATCGATGACAGCTCGTAATCGGGTGCGATTGGCTTCGCCTCTGGCCGTCTTGGTGTTCGCTTCGCCGGGGATCTCTTTGTAGCGGCGGCACGCCCGTTTCTCGAAGGAGGACACCTGTTTCGCTTCGATTTGACCCGCAACCGCCGTGCCATCGAACCGGCGGATTATCGGTTGCAGGATCGTGTCGCCGACAATCTGCACAAGTGGGAACTCACGGAAAGCGAAAGCCTGCTGATCGGTAGGAACTTCGGGGTCGGCACCGACATTCAAACCGGGCCGAACGGTGAGCTCTTTGTGGTTTCTCTCTCAAACGGCGCCGTATACAAAATCTCACAACCGCGAGGACGGTGAGGATTGTCGCGTGCCAGTCGGCAAGCGCCGGAATCTCGAGCAGCTAATGCGGGACCCCAGGTCCTGGAGATACCGCTGTACGGGGTTTCGAAGCGTCCCGCTACCTGCAGATTCCCGAGAACATGTTGTGGTCCTGGATCCCGGGACGCGCCTACCCGCTGCGGCCGGCCCCGCCTGCGAGATGAGCATCTTTTGGGATGCAACCAGCCGTGAAGGAGTGTAGCGTATGGGCACGTGAGCCGGGGGGTGCGTTGCTGTGGTCGTCGGGGTTGGCTGGTCGTACGGAAGTTGTCGATCCTGCGCCCGTTCGGCTCAGGACCGAACCCTTTCAGCACATGACCAGGCGCATGTCACCACGTGTATCCGGGCAGCCACGAAGCACACGAAGTTCTTGATCCAACAAGGCGAATCTGTGGAGGGGGATTGACGTGTCCAGAAGAACATTCTGTTGCGTCGGCATCATGGGCCTGCTGGCAGCGTCGGGTGCGTCCGGACAGGAGAGCGCGAGCCCGGCCCCCCAGCAACTGCAGGTGGCGGCGACAGTCGCCTTCCTCGAAGGCCCGACGTCGGACTCTGACGGCAACGTGTTTTTCACAGATCTGAACGGCGGCCGCATCCTGAAGTTGGCGGCCGAAGGCGGGCGGGTGACGACGTACCGCGAACCGAGCAACCGGGCGAATGGGCTGCTCTTCGATCCGGAGGGCAGGCTCCTGGCATGTGAGGGCGGGGATCGCGCCCAGATTCCGCCCCGCGTGACGCGCACGGACATGAAAACGGGACAGGTCGAAGTGCTGGCGGACAACTACCAGGGGCAGCGCTTCAACAGCCCCAACGACATCACATACGACGGAAAGGGACGCCTCTACTTCACCGATCTCGCGGGCGGCGCCGTGTATCGGATCGATCCGGACAAGAAGCTGACCCGCATTCTTGCCCGCCCGGAGATCGACCGGCCCAACGGACTGGCCATCTCACCGGACGACCGGACGTTCTACCTGATCGAGGCCAATCAGGCTGAAGGCGGGCCGCGGATGATTCGTGCCTACGACTTGGCCCCCGACGGTACGGTGGCGAACATGCGGGTGTTCCACAATTTCTACCCCGGACGCAGCGGCGACGGCATGTGCATCGATTCGCAGGGCAGCCTGTATGTGGCGGCCGGTCTGAACCGCACGCGTGGCACCAGCGAGACCCTGGCGACCAAGGCTGGAATCCACGTGTTTTCCTCTTCCGGCAAGCTCCTGGACTTTTTTCCCGTCCATGAGGACTCGGTCACCAACTGCGGGTTCGCTGGCCCGGACCTGAAGACGTTGTACGTGACGGCTGGCAAGCTCCTGCTGAAGATGCAGACCACTGTGGCCGGCACTCGACGGTGAGAGAGGAGCAGACAGTCCGGCCCGGGCCGCTTGCTTACCGCTTCGCTGATCCCTTGCTCTTGTCCTCGGCCCGGGTGCCGCGCAGCTGTCCTTCGAGGCCGTAGTTCCCTTCGTGACATGCGTATTCGTACATCCGCGGCCGCTGCACTTCGTCGACGCCTCCGACCAGTGCCTCGAGTTTCGTCCACGGGAACTCGGCCTTCCAGGGCTTGGTGAACGTCGACGGATCGTCGACCGTGAGCTCGTAATTGATCGTGTTCGCGTTGGTGCGGGTGAACCGCTCCACCAGGTGCAGGTTCTCGAATGACCCGCGGAACGGCGCCTTGTCGGTGAAATTCGTGACGTCGACGACCAGCGTGTCGCCTTCCCAGCGCCCTCGCGAATCGCCCATCCAGTGGCGGATGCTCGGCGGCAGGTGCGGGCGGCCGTCGAGCGGGATGATGCGCGCGTCGTGGATCTGCTCCATCTCAATCACGACGAAGCCGGGGCTCTGAACGATTTGCAGGTGATTGTTGTAGCCACCAGGGAGCCTCGGCACGCCACCGAATACCAGACACCGCTCGCTCAATCGCCGGTCCTCAGGATTGTCCCCGCGGGTGCCCCGGCCGTCCACACCGCCTTCCGTGCCGTCCTCGAGATCCTCGCGGCCCGCCGGCGAGGCGGAGGTACCGAACCGTCCAAGGGTCGCCGCGTAGGCCAAAAACCGCTTCTCCCCCTCGGCGGTGAGCGGCGGCACCCTGCCGTTGGCTGGATCGACAACTAGAGACGTGCGCCGGATTGGATCGCCGGGCACCGGGAACCAGAGGGCGTTGTAAGCGCGACCGACGTCGGTGACGCTTCCCGGCTTCTGGTCGCGGCGGTCGCGGTTCTCGCGGGAGAGCCGTGCGCGCTGCGTGTAGTCGGCCAGTTCCGCGTCCGTCCATGTCGCTTTGGTACCAAGCGATAACGGGCGTTCGAGGGGCGTGCTGACCCCGTTGTTCCAGACGCCCTGCAGGTCGGGGTGACCCCACGGCGTACGGGGCGCGGCATACGTCGAACCGGCAGCCGTTGCCGGAGCTTGACCTGCGACCGAGACCGCCGCCAGCCATACCACCGCCGCCGTGCCCGCCACAGCAGCCGTTGACGCGAGACATCGATGAGTCATCTGAGAACCTCCCTCATTCGTCTTCAAAGTTCGCTGCCGAGCGAGACCGTTCCGTCCTCAACGCGTCGCCGGGGTTCCACGCTGGCCGGCTTTGAACCAGTCGAGGTTGATGGCGTTGGCCATCGCCTCGTACCCCGCATCGGTGGCATGCAGGTGGTCACCGGGATCGTACTGCGGCAGGTGTTTCGCCGGGCGGCCCGGGTCGCGCACGACAGCGTCGAAGTCGATCACGCCGTCGTATTCCTGTGACGTACGAATCCATTCGTTGACAGCCTGGCGCTTCGCTTCGCCCTCCTTGGTGAAGTAGTTGGCGCCTTCGAACGGGGTGAGCGTCGCCCCGTAGATCTTCAGCCCCTGCGCGCGCGCCCGCATGATGAGCTGCTTGTGCCCGGCGATGATGTCGGCCGCGCTCGGCGACGGGTTCGCGCGAGCCATGCCGATGTCGTTGATGCCCTCCAGCACGATCACATGGGTGACCCCGGTCTGCGCCAGGACGTCCCGATCGAACCGGACCAGCGCGCTGACCGCGCTCGAGTCCGACAGCACGCGGTTGCCGCTGAAGCCGGCGTTCAGCACCGCCATCCCGAGATTCTGCTTCGCCAGCCGGCGCGCGAGGTGATCCGGCCAGCGGTTGTTCGTATCGGGCGATGACTGGCTGCCATCCGTGATCGAATCGCCGAGCGTCACGATCGCTCCGACCTGGTCTGCCGCGGTGACCTCGACGCGCATCAGGAAGTGCCAGGCAAGAGTGGTCTCCTTCGTCGGCAGACTGGCGGCGCCGACGTGGTTCCCGGTCTCTGACACATAGTTGGTCTGGAGCCCGCCGGTCCCCGCGTGGACGGTCACCGGCGTGGGCGTGGCGGCGGTGTTCTCCGGCAGATAGAGGTCGATTGCCAGGTCGGCGAGCGCCGGGATGGTGAGGTTCACCGCATCGCTGAACACGACTGCTCCGGGCGCGATGGTCGTGGTGTTTCTCCCGCTGAAGGTCAGCGCTCTCGCCGACTGCGGCAGGATCGCTCGGTCTTTCGCGCGAAGGGCGACCTGAGCGGCGCCGACGACCACTGGCGCCGTGCCGTACGCGTTGGTCAGCACCACACGCACCCGATCGCCGCCGACACTGACCCGCACAATCTGCCGCAACGTCTGGTTGTTCAGGACCGGCAGCGGTGCCTGGGCGGGCGGCGGCGGCGTCTGACCCTGACCGGTCCGGTCCGTGCTTCCCTGGTCACACCGCCGTCCTTGATCCTGCGGCAGCTGACCGGCTGCATGGCCCGGGCAGCGAGCGACGGGTACTGTGGCCCACGTTCCCACCCAGTGCGGGCTGCCGGCAGCAGTCTGCGCGCTCGCCGTCGGAGCGCCCGCGCTGAGATAGAGGACGAGAGCCGCACCCGCAAGGCGTCGTAAACATTGCCTGCATCTCTGTTGCTGCTTCCCGAGTCGCATAAGCACTCCCTCTTTCACACGACCTTGGCCTCGGAGACTACCTTGGCCCTTCACACTATCTTGGCTTGGTGGCCTTCTCCGCCGCCTTCTCGTCCGCCCGGGCGCCGGCAAGCACGCCGGCCAGGCTGTAGTTGCCTTCGTGGCACGCGTACTCGTACATGCGGTCCGGGCTTCTGACCATTGCGATCTGCGCGGTCCACGGTTTCGTCCATTCCGTCGGCTGGTTGACCGTGAACTCGTACATCAGCGTATCGGCGTCCGCTCGCGTGAACCGCTCGACGAGGCGCATGCCCGCGCTCGACCCGTCCAGGCTGGTCGCGTGCGCGAAATCCATCGTGTCCACGACCAGCGTATCGCCTTCCCACCGGCCGCGCGAGTCGCCGTGCTTCTGCGGAATACCGGCACGCGGACGACCATCCAGCGGGACGATGCGGGCATCGTGGACCATCTCGTTCAGGATGACCACATAGCCCGGCGCCTGGAAGATCTGCACGTTGTTGTTGTACGCGCTCGGCATCATCGGCGGTCCGGCGTTGAAGCCGGTGATGCAGCGCTCGCCGAGCGGCCGGTCTGTGTACGAGTCGGCGCGGGGCCGTCCGGCCTGGTTGGCACGCTCGTCTTCTGCCAGCGCCGCCGCCCTGCGCTCACCCTCGGGGGTGCGAGGGGGCAGACGGCCGTCCGCGGGGTCCACGATCAGCGACGTGCGCCTGGAGCCGGTGATCGTGTTGCCCCGGTCGTACCAGAATTCGTTGTAGGGCACCACGCCGCCGGCGGGATACACCGCGCCGCCTTTGGCGGGATCGATCAGATCGCGATTCTGGCGTCGATTTTCTTCGGCTTCAAAGCGTGCCGCTTCCTCTTCCGAAAGCACCTGTTTGTCTCCGAGCGCACGCGGTCGCTCCAGCGGCGTAATGGTGCGGAAGTCCCAGACGCCCTGCAGGTCGGGCTGGCCATCGGCCGTCCGTGGCGTCTTGTCCGCCATGGTGGGCGCGGTCGCCGTTGCCGCCCGCGGCGTGGCGGTCGGCGCCTGACCCGCGACTGGAACCGTCAGCCACAGAACGAGGGGGCAAAGAATACTCATTGCAGAGAAAGACCGGGGCTTCATGAGAACCTCGTGGAAACCGCACTTCGGCATGACGTCATTCGCGCGACTTCAAAAACTGAATTGACCGCCGATCTGCATCAGACGGCCCGGCAGAATCGGATCGACGCCGCCGATCGAGTTGTCCGAAGCGGGCCGCTGCCACGCGGGGCCGTAGGTGCTGTTGACCGCCAGAACGGTACTGGCATTCAGCACGTTGTAGATATCGAGCACCATCTGCAGGCGGGCCCTCGGACCCAGCTGCAGCCGCTTCGTCAGGCGCAGGTCGAGCTGCGAGCGCCGCTCCAGGAACTGCGTCATCGGTGCGATCAACGGAACCACGGCGGTCGCGGTGCACGCGGCGCCCGTCCGGGCCCCGCATCCCGCGAGGTCGCGTCCGAGCGAGGGGACGACCTCGGCGTTCGGCGCCGGATAGTTCGCCTGGAAGGACGCCCCCGGCAGGTTCTGGTAGGTGCCGCTCAGTGCGAAATCGCCCGGCAGCGGGTAGCTGATGAACGCCTTCAGTTGGGTCTGCGCCTTGAACGGCGTGACGATCCGGCAGTGCAGGAGCTCCTGCGGCGAATCGATCACGAAGCAGCGGTCAACGACCGTGCGCCCGGTGTCCACGCCGCCGCCGAGCTGCATGCCCGAGTCGAGCCGCGCGTTGACGCTGACGCCGAGGAAGTCCGAACTGCCGCACGCGGCGCCGTTCCTGCCGGCGACTCCGACCACCGAATCGCAGTTGACGTTGGTCCCTTCCTCGAGAAACTGCGACGCTTCCGTCACCAGGTTACTGACCTGGCCGAACTTCGCCGGCGCGACGTCGGCCAGCCCGCAGACCTGGTAGCCGCCGCCGCCCGGCAGCCGTGGGTCGAGCGGCGCCGTGATGCAGTACGGCCGGTGGTCCGCCGGTGCCGAAATCCCAGACGTAGGTTCGCAGGCCGAAGCCGCGGAGCAGATCCTCGTCGTAGCGGGTGGCGGCGGGATTGTTCCTGCCGAAGTTCGCGTTGTTGATCGGCCCGCATTCCCCGTTGGCTGTGAAGGTGGTCAAATCGCAGTCCGGGGCGAAGTTGCCGTTGGCATCGCTCCAGGTGCGATTGGCGCTGAGCACGGATGTCACAATCGGGTTGTTGGCATCGGCGATGCCGGCTCCCAGCTGCTCCAGATAGCGCCCCTGTGTGACCTTGAGCGCCGTCCGGCCGTTGCCGAACAGGTCGTACGACACACCCAC
>WHSN01000083.1 GCA_009380045.1 Luteitalea sp. | reverse complement strand
CGACGGCCTACGGCGTCCTGAACGAACGCGGGTTCTCGAATCGCTGGACGTTCTACATCGGGAAAGACGGCCGGATTACCGCCATCGAGAGAACGGTGAAGCCGGCGACCTCGGCCGAAGACATGGCTGCCAAGCTTGGCGAGTTGCGCGTCGACGCGCGGAAGTAGCAGCAGCGCGGCCGACGACGTCCGAGGCGGGTCCAGGTTGGCCCGCCTTTTCTTTTGCCTACGAGGCGGTCGTCACGATAGCGCCGGGCAACGGCGGACGCGGACGCGAGAACCGCAGGAGAGCCATCGACCCGAACCCGATCGTCCAGGCGAGATACTCGATCATCACGCCGGTGAAGACGAGGATGCCGGTGACGGGGAATATCGGGAATCCGCTGAGCCCGACGATCCGCGCCAGCAGCGCCGGCGACAACAGCACCAGGATCCCGCCAACCGTCGTGAGGTAGGGGTTGTCGGTGCTCCAGCCGATCCGCAGGGCCAGGTGGAGGCCCACACGATACGCGACCGCGGTGAACCCAACCAGCCCGATCAGCGCCAGCCCCAGGATCATGAAGGGGATGAGAATGAGCAGCGGGATACCGACGATGGTGATCACCATCACGACGATCGTGATGATCAGAACGGGAAGAAACAGCAACTGCGCGAGGAGACCGATGGCGCCGGCTTTCAGCGGCTCGACCGCCGCCCGCGCAGCCGCCTGCTCCACGTACTCGCGCCCGAGCAGCACGACGAGCGCGGCCAGCAGGCACAGGATCGCCACCCGGGCAAGGGTGCCGACGAGCGCGAAAGCCGAACCGACCATCGCCCCCCCCCACATCGAGAGCGGGTTCATCGACCAGTCCCAGCGCCCGAAGTCGATCGCGCCGATGCCAATCTCCTGAATCTCGCCGCCAATGCGGGCGCCCGGATCGCGCCGCAGCGGACCGCCGACGACGACCACGTTGTTCTGGACGATTGCGCGCGGACCGAGCGTGAGGCCACCACCGACCGACACCACGTCCCCTCGCACCTCACCGTCGACGTTCGCCCCCCCCCCGATCGCCACGACGTCGCCGTCGACGACCTCGTCGGCCGTCACGGTCACGCGTCCACCGACCCGCACACGATCCCCGCCACCGCGGCGGGAGCGTCTGGTAGGCGTGCCGTTGGTGTTGTCCCTGGTCGAATCGGGCTCAGGCTGCACGGATGGCTGGTCGGGAGGCGCCGGCGTCGGAATCGAAGCGGCCGGGGCGGGCTGCGGCGCGGCGCGGTCGGCGAAAAGCGAACGGCGCTCGGCATCCGGGAGGTAGGAGAGCTGCAGGATCAGGTCGGCGTCGGCCCCGAGCTTGTCCCGCAGCTCGGCGCCGCTGGTGAGGCTGCCGTCGACGGCGATGATCCCGCCCGCGATTTCGACCGAGCGCACCCCGCGCAACGGATCGCGCGGCCGCAGCGCCAGGCCTTCACGGAGCGGCAGGACTTCGAAGCGCTGTTCGATTCGGGCTCGCAACCCCGCAGCATCGGTTGCCCTCGCCTGCGCCCCCAGCCGGTCGCCGCCGGCAGCCCCGACCGCCACGACCGCAAGCGCCAGCATTCCTGCCCTGCCGATCATCTGGACTCCTCTTCTTCCGACCCGAGTAGTCGTTGCAATCCGTATAACGCGAGTGCGCCGACGACAACGAGGGCGGCGATCAAGCCGGACGCCTGCGGCGTGGTCAGGGCGTCGGCCGCCGCGCTGCCGATGGTGACGACGATCGTCCACCCGTCCGCGCCCGAGCTGAGCGACGCCGCCAGCCAGACGCAGCCGTTCAAGGTGAGCGTGAGGGCACGAACGACGAGCCTGACAGCGGCCGGCAACAGCAGATACGCCGCTGCGAGGATCGCCACGATGGCTGTCATTGCAATTCCAGCCAGGCGAGCCCGGCCCATCTAGATACTCTGACGGGAGTTGGCTGGCCCGGGTTCCTGCCGACCGGGCCGCCGCCGTCCGATCCCGGACGCCGCCGTCCGCCTTCCTGTGTCCGCCGTCGAGGTTCGGACTACACTGCCAGCGATGCCGACCGGTTTCCTGGCGTGGCGTAAAGACGTGACGCCGGACCAGTGGCGCGCCTTCTTCGCCGCGTACCTCGGCTGGCTGCTCGACGGGTTCGACTTCACGATCCTGACCTTCCTCCTGGTCGACATTTCGCGGAGCTTCACGGTGAGCAGTGCGCTCGCGGGGGCGCTCGGCACGGTGACGCTCATGTTCCGGCTGGTCGGCGGCATCGGCGCCGGTGTCGCCGCGGATCGATGGGGACGCAAAGGTCCTCTGATGTTCTCGATCCTGTGGTACTCGCTGTTTGCGTTCTTCGGCGGCTTCTCGACGTCGTACACCATGCTGTTCATCTGCCGGGCGCTGTTCGGCATCGGCATGGGCGGAGTCTGGGCCGCGGGCATGCCGCTGGCGATCGAGCACTGGCCACCGCGGCTGCGCGGCACCGTGTCAGGCATGCTGCAGAGCGGCTACTCGACCGGGTTCATGCTTTCCGCCCTCGTGTATCAGTTCGCATATCCGATCGTCAGCGACGAGCCCGATCTTGGATGGCGCGTGATGCTCTGGATCGGCATCCTCCCGGCGCTGCTGGTGCTGTGGATCATGGCGCGTGTGCGTGAGAGCCCGATCTGGCTCGCCCGGCGGCACCAGCCCGGGGCTTCGGGACAACGCGGCGGCCTGAGACGTTTGTTTCAACGCGATCTGATCGGGACGACGGTGCACACGTCGTTCGTCATGGCGGCCTTCCTGTGTTTCTACTACTCCATCACATTCTGGTATCCGACGCTCCTCGGCCAACAGCAGCGCGGCGTCCTGCCATATCTGGTGGCGCTCAATTTCGGCACCATGCTGGGAAACGTCATCTGGGGCCCGCTTTCCGAGACACGGGCCGGACGGCGCGGCGCGGCGACGATCGCCACCACCGGCGGCGTGCTGGTTGTTCCGCTGTATTTGTTCGCCGCCGGCGACCTGCCGCTGCTGGTCGGAGCGTTGATCATGGGCATCTTCGGCGCCGGCAACTTCGGCGTCGTTCCCAGCTACCTCAACGAGCGGTTTCCGACGGCCGTCCGCGCCGCCGGCGCCGGGTTCGCCTACCACGTCGGCGCCGCCGCCTCCTCCGCCATGCCGTTCATCGTCGGCTGGATGCAGGATCGCGCCATGCCGCTCGGTAGCGCGATGGCCGTCTGCATTGCCGCCACCGGCACGGTCCTCGTGATGCTGATCTGGCTCGGCCCCGAAACGCGCGGCCGGCGGCTCGCGGAGTAGCCGCACGTCACCCGCGAGCAGTCACTCGCCGGCTACTTCACCGAGATGCCGGCACCGAGGATCAACAAGGTGTGGCGCGGGCTTCCTGGGAGTGCGCCGCGCGGCGTGCCAGGGTTGATGGCGTAGAAGCGGACGTCGAAGCTGAAGGCGAGGTGCGGTTTCGCGAACCAGCGGGCGCCGCCGCCGTAATTGATCGTCTGCAGCCGCTCCTCGTCGCCGGGTGCCGGCGGCTGGCCGTCGGGAACGACCGACCACACACCAGGACCAATGCCGCCGCTGATGTAGCTCCATCCGTGGCCGGTTCCGAAGTTGAACGAGAGCTCGGGAGCCACGTGCGTGAAACGCTCCGTGACCGCGCGGCCGGTCTCGACCGCCGAGAGTTGTGTCGCGGCCGAATGCGAGCGCGCCAGCGTCAGGCTTCCGCCAAGGCCGATCGTCAGCGCACGCCACCTCAGGACATAGACGTGCGCGCCGGCGTGCACGCCGAGCCCGGCGCCCGGGAGCTCGCGCAGATTCAGGGCCCGGCTCTCGGCGAGCTGCGGGTCGTCGGGGAACATCGGCACCGTCCCATGAAGGTCGACGACGAACGGCCCGATTCGCGGCGGCGGATCCTGCGCAGCGGCGGACGCCGGCGCCGCACACACGATCAGTAACGAAACGCACAAATGGGAAAGCACGCGCATGGAGGTTGTCATTGTACCCGTGCGCCGGACGGCAGGAGCTTTGCGATAATGGGCCGGTGCGATTGACGCTCGTTCAGCGGCGCGACTAGGATCACCACGTGTTCACGAAGGTGCCGAGCCGATCGATTCCGCTGGCGGCCGTTCGCGCCGCGGCGGCGGCGGTGTACGACGCCGCCATCCGCACCCCGCTGCTGGCGATCGACCTGGCCGGCACCGGCGGTCCGCTCGACACCCTTTACCTGAAGCTCGAGTCGCTGCAGCCGATCGGCTCGTTCAAGATCCGCGGCGCCTACAATGCCGTCCGTCAGACTCCGCCGGAGGTTCTCGGCCAGGGCGTGTGGACCGTCAGCGCCGGCAATGCGGCTCAGGGCGTGGCGCTCGCGGCCAGGAAGGTGGGCGCGCCGTGCTCGGTGCTGGTGATGGACACCGCGCCCGACACCAAGCTCCAGGCGATCGCGCGGCTCGGTGCGACGATCGTCCGCGGCAGTTACGATGAGTGCTGGCGTACGGTCGTCGAGCACCGGTCGCCGCGGATGACCGGACATTTCGTGCACCCGTTCGACGACGATCGGTTCATCGCCGGCAACGGCACGGTGGCCCTCGAAATTCTGGACGATCTGCCGGAGGTCGACGCCATCGTCGCGCCGCTCGGGGGCGGCGGGCTGCTCGCAGGCATCGCCGCGGTCACCTCCGCGCTGCGGCCGCAGGCCCGCGTGTTTGCCGCCGAGCCGGAAACCGCCTCGCCCCTGGCCGCATCGCTCGCGGCGGGGCGGCCGGTGTACTTCGAGCGCTGGACCAGCTCGTTCGTCGACGGCGCGGGAGGCAAATCGGTGCTCGAGTCGATGTGGCCGCTGCTCCAGCCGCTCTCCGGGTCGATCGTCATGCCGCTCGCCAGCGTACGGGCGGCGATCCGGCTGGTGGCCGAGCGGGCCCACATCATCGCCGAAGGTGCGGCGGGCTGCGCGATCGCCGCCGCTCTCAGCGGACGCGCCGGCGGCGGCAAGGTAGTCGCCGTCGTGTCGGGCGGTAACATCGATCTGGCGACGTTCGCCACGCTCGTTCAATCTGAGTCTTCATTCTGAAACCTCAATGAATCGATACGCCGCCCTTCCACCCCTGCCCGAACGCCTCAACCGCCTCGACGAGCTCTCCGAAGATCTCTGGTGGAGCTGGAATCCCGATGGCCGACAAGTGTTTCGGAAGCTCGACTACACGCTCTGGCGGGCGACCGCCCACAACCCGGTCCGGATGCGGTGGATCGTGTCCCAGGCGAAGCTGGAGGCGGCGGCAAACGATCCGGCGTTCCTCGCAGTGTACGACCGGGCGCTCGCCGCCATCGACGACGCCCGGGCAGGGCGGAATACATGGTGGTCGGACCGGTTCTCGCATCTCTCGGGCAAGTCGATCGCCTACTTCTCCGCCGAGTTTGCGCTGCATCAATCGGTGCCGATCTATGCCGGCGGGCTCGGTGTGCTCGCCGGCGACCACTGCAAGGAAGCTGGCGATCTGGGCGTGCCGCTGATCGGTGTCGGGTTCATGTACCCGCAAGGGTATTTTCACCAGCAGGTGTCGGCTGACGGCTGGCAGGAGGAAAGCTACGAACGGCTCAACTGGGCGGATGCGCCAATCGAGCCGGCGCTGACGCCGGACGGCAAACCATGCATTACGGCCGTGCCGCTCGGCGAGCGGACGGTGCTGGTGGCGGTCTGGCGCGTGCGGATCGGCCGCGTCCAGCTGTTCCTGCTCGACACCGGTCTCGAGGAGAACGCGCCGTGGGACCGGGAGTTGTCGGCACGGCTGTACGGCGGCGATCGCGAGACGCGGGTGCAACAGGAGATCGTTCTCGGTGTCGGCGGGGTCCGGGCGCTGAAGGCGCTCGGACACGAGCCGGGCGCGTGCCACCTGAATGAGGGCCACGCCGCCTTCGTCGTGCTGCAGCGCATCCACGACCTCACCGAAAGCGGATCCAGCTTCGACGAAGCGCTCGAGGAAATCCGGCGGACCACGATCTTCACCACCCACACGCCGGTGCCCGCTGGCCACGATGCCTTCCCGTTCCAGCTGGTGGAGAAACATCTCGCCGGCTGCTGGGGCACGCTCGGGCCGAACCGCGAGCGGTTCCTGGCGCTCGGCTCGTACGACAACGGCGGCGGTATGCAGTTCAACATGACCGCTCTGGCGCTCAGGTCGGCGGGCAAAGTGAACGCGGTCAGCGAGCTGCACGGCCGCGTCACCCGCGAGATGTGGGCGCCGATGTGGCCGGGCGTTCCCGAGCCTGAACGGCCAGTCGCGGCGGTCACCAACGGCGTGCACGTGCCGACCTGGATTGCGCCGGAGATGGCGGATCTCTTCGCGAGGTATCTCGGCAGCGCCTGGATGGAGATGCACGATACCCCGGCGCTGTGGGAAGGCGTGCTCGCCATTCCGGATCAGGAGCTGTGGGCGGTGCGTCAGAATCTGAGACGGTATCTGTTCTCGTTCGTCCGCGAGCGGGCGCGGAATCGCTGGACGGTCGAGCGGGTTGGCACGCCGCGAATCGTCGCTTCGGGGACACTCCTCGAACCAGAGGCGCTGACGATAGGCTTCGCGCGCCGCTTCACCGGCTACAAGCGGCCCGAGCTGATCTTCCACGACCCGGAGCGGCTGGCGCGCATTCTGAACGCCTCGGAGCGTCCGGTTCAGATTGTGTTCGCCGGCAAGTCACATCCGGCGGACGACGTCGGCAAGCACCATCTGCAGCGGGTCTACAAACGCGCCCTGGATCCGGTGTTTGGCGGTCGAGTCGCCTTCGTCGACGACTACGATCTGCATGTCGCCCACTTCATGGTCCAGGGGTGCGACGTGTGGCTGAACAACCCGCGAAAGCCGCTCGAGGCGAGCGGCACCAGCGGCATGAAAGCGGCGATCAACGGTGTGCCGCACTTGAGCATCGGCGACGGGTGGTGGGCCGAGGGATTCAGCGGGTCGAACGGCTGGCTGATCGACGGCGGCGTGGCCGGCGACAACGGCGACGCGGTCGACGCGGCCGATGCCTCGGCGCTCTATCGCCTGCTCGAAGAGGAGATCGTGCCGGCGTTTTACGATCGCGACGCCGCCGGCGTCCCGGCGCGATGGCTCACCACCATCAAACAGTCGATCCGGTCGGTCGCGCCGCGCTTCTGCGCCAGACGGATGGTGAAGGAGTACGTCGAACGGATGTATGCGCCCGCGCTCGAACGCACGATCGAGGTGGGCAGGCAGGGGTAGGGGTAGGGGTAGGGGTAGGGGTCAGTTGAAATTTCAGGATTTCAGGATTTCAGGATCTCAGGATCTCAGGATCTCAGGATCTCAGGATCTCAGGATTGCAATCTGGTGAGCGGTTCCTGCCGAAGCCGGTGTCGTCGAACGGCATGCCCGTGTCCTTGGACGCCGGGCTCGTTGCCGTCGCTTCGCCGAACGCGCGCCGCGGCTTGGACCTGAACGTGCTGCAAGGCGAATCCCTCACTTCGAGCCCCATGAAACGAAAAATCCTGAAATCCTGAAATCCTGAGATTTACTTATCACTGATCGGCGGGTGGTGAATGATCTGGATGCTGTTCCCATCCGGGTCCTTGAAGTAGCACGACCGCGCGCCGTCGCGGTGCGTTTTTGGCTTCGCCGCCAGCGTCACCCCCTGGCTCTCGAGGAACGCCGCCCATCGATCGACGTCTCCCGCCTCCCGCACGATCAGACCCAGATGATCGAGCGTCCCGGAAGAAGCGCTGGAGGGTACCTCGCCAGCAGTTCCGTGCGGCGCGGCGCGATGCAGTGCCAGATTGTCGATCCCCGACGAGAGATAGACGTTGTCGCCGTCCGGCTCCCACTCCACTTCGAATCCGAGCAGATCGACGTAGAAGCGTTTCATGTCGTCCATGCGCGTGACGTTCAGCGCCAGGTGGCGGAGGCCTGCGTGCGCGGGTCGTTCCATGGTGCTAGACTTTCATGATATGCCACGCAAGACGGTCGTCAAGGTGCGCTGCGCCTTGTGCGGCGCCAAGGATGTGTCGGAGCCGCGCGGAGAAGAGAAATACTGTCGCGACTGCTGGGACAAGAAAATCGCCGTCGAGGAGATCGTCGCCCGCGAGTTCGCCTTGAAGCGCTACATCCGCGCCCACAGTGCCGAGAAATATCTCATCTATCATTCGACGTTGAAGCGCCCGTGCGGGCAGCTGATCGTGGTCGACGACGGCTACGATCTGTTCCTGACGATGATGCTGTACCCGAACTTCGGCTGGGACGACCCGGCGTATCACCTCGAGGGCGATCCCGAGGGCCGCCTGTTCTCGGAGCTGCTCGTCGACGTCGTCGCCGCCGAGGTGATCGAGCCCTGGGGCGGTGGCAAGTGGCACATGGAAATCTTCCGGGCGCTGAACCCGGAACCCGAAGACTGGAACGGCGAAATGTAGCGGGTGGCTGTTATAATCTTTACAACTCGTTGATCATCATCAGCTCGTCAATTTCGGGAGGATTACTATGAATCTGGCGCGTTTTACTGTCGCCGCGACCCTTATCGGCTCCATCCTCGGCGCCGGCACCCTCGCCGCGCAGACCGCTCCGCCGATGAAGTCGGTGCTCGCGGGCAAGAAGTTTTCGCCGCCGGTCAGAGGCGAGGCGCTCATCGAGTTCACGGCGCCGGTCACCAAGCCGATTCCCGGCAAGAACCTGGTCCAGACAACGATCACCGTGCGAAATGGATCTCTCGCCCCGGTCGCCCGCCTGCAGATCACGGAGTCGTGGTTCGACAAAGCCGGAGCCATCGTCGCGAGCGGACGCAAGGCCATCAACGGTCTCTTGCAGCCCGGTGAAGTTCAGATCATCACGATCGAAACCCCGTACAACAAGCAGATGAACGGGAACAGCTTCAACTTCACCCATGCGAACGGCACGGTGAAGACGGCCAGGGTTCCGAAGCTCGAGGCGCCGACGCCGGGCGAGGCCGAGAAGAAATAGGAATCAAGCGAAAAAGGAATCAAGCTCCGGGCACGTCAACCACTGAGCACACAGAGCCCACAGGGATTTCACGCCCACAGGGATTTTCACCCGTGGGTTTCGCCTCCCCGAGCGGCTCTGTGCACTCCGTGAGCTCTGCGGCGATTGCCTGACACTGAAACCTTCATCGCCGAAACCTTCATCGCCGAAACCTTCATCGCCCGGCCGCATTCACCGGCGGCACGACCTGGAACTGCACCTCGCGACCCGCAACCTGCCGGTCACCCAGCCGCGAGCGCCCTTCAACCCTCAGCACGTACATGCCCGGCTGCAGCTCGCTGAGCGGAATGCGCGCCGCGTAGCCGTAGCCGCCCGTCGCGCCCTGGAGCTCGCTTGAATCGCGAGTTTCTTCGTTCTTGAAGAGTACCGTGCCCTCGTCGGTCGTCACCGTGCTGAGGATATCGACCTTGTGCGGCACGCCGTTCGAACTGTCGTACACCTCGGCGAACAGCGCGATTTCGTCGTTCTGCGGAAAGGTTCGCTGGGCGATCGGCGGCGCGGGGAGCGCGTCTTTCAGCTGGTCATCCGCCTTGGCCGTGACCATCGCCGAGCCTGACATCGACGTCAGGGTCAAACCGCTGATGCCGAACGGCTGCTTGTAGAAATCGGGGACATCCAGATCGTAGACGACCGACCCGACGTTGGTTTTCTCGACGTCGCGGGCGGCGACCCGCACCTGATAGCGGCCGGCCGGCAGGTCCATCCGGTTCAACATGCGGAAGCCGGTCTGTTCCACCCGTGTCCTGGTTTCCGGCCGCAGGTTCATCGTCAGCGTGTCGGTCCGCAAGCCCCAGACCTTCTGCTTCGTGTCGATCGCAAGCAACGAAATCTCCACCTTGTTGTTCGTGGCCAGCGACAGATCCCGCCCGAGCAGCTCGACGCCCAGCAGCACCGAGGCATTGGGCGAGGTGCCCTTGAACGGAGCGGCGAACACGCGCAGCGTCAGCCCGCTGATCGGAATAGGGCTGTTGATCGCCTCGCGCAGTTCAGGCGTCATGCCGCCGGTCGTCGCCGGCCTGGGCGGGTTGCCTTTCGGCGACGCGTAGCCGCGGCGCGACCGCACCCGCAAACCAGGACGATTTACCTTCACTTCGATCCGGTGGAACTTGCCATCGCGTTTGGTGGTGGGAGGGTAGTACGCGAGCACGTAATACGAGCTGTTGTCCCGCACCACCCGGTCGAACGCGCCGCGGAAGTCGTTGGCGTTGACAACGGCAAAGCCGCCGGATTCATCGGCGAGCTGACGCAGGCTGTCCTGCGACATTCGAAGCTCGCTCATCAGCGAGCTCATGCCGATGTCCCCCGGGGGGGCGACCGACGCGCCGCTGTCGCTCGTGCCGGGGGCATCGCTGTTGGCGAAGCCGCCGACCGTGATGTTGTCCTCGCCTCCCGACAGCCCGCGGGGATCGATCGCGTAGATGCTGACGTTCGACCGCGCCGTCGCCGCGATCGTCTCGCGGATGTCGTCCATGATGCCGCTCGCCCCGCTGGCCGGTGCGTCCCATCTGCGGATGACATCCGAAAGGTCGTAGTCGATGCCCTCACTGATGAGCATCATGGTCTTCCGTCGGCCTCGGACGCCACCGAACCACTCCGCCACCTGCTTCAGCTGCGACAGCATCGATTGCGCGTTGTAGACGCGCTCCTGCTCGTACGGATCGGAAATGCGGCCGCCACGGTTCGGTGAACGGAAATATTCGTCGTTGCGCGCCAGCGTCGACGACACGAGCTTGCGGCCCATGAACTTGTCGACGGCCGCCAGCAGCAGCCGCTTGCTGTTGGTGAACTCCTGCGCGTCCTGGGAGCGGCCGGCTGTGAACAGCACCGCCATCAGGTCGTTCTCGCCGAGACTGCGCTCGATGAACAGACGCGCCGCCGCCTTGACCCGCTGCGACCGCAGGGCATCGGTGTGCAGATCGTCGAGCACCAGCACGTAGACGCGGCCATCGAAGGGGCGCTCGTTCGACTCCACGTCGGGCTCGATCGGCCGCGAGGCGAAGAGCGGGCGCTCGGCCTGCTCCACCGGGATGTCGACCAGGGCGAAGGTGGAAATCGTCTGCGCCTTCCCGTCCTCGAAAACCTGGAAGTCGTCTTTCGTGAGGTCCCGGACGAAATTGCCCTGCTCGTCGAGCACCAGGGCGTCGACCTCGACGTATTCAACCTGGGCCTTGAACGTGGGCGTCGGGACGTTACCCTGAGGCGGCGCCGGCTGGGGTGCCTGCCCGGCGGTCAGAATGCTCCCGGCAAAGAGGGCGAACAGCGCGGCGAGTCTGATTCTGAGTCTCATAGGTTGTGCCCTGTTTTTCGATTATACCGTCGCGTCGTGTCAGCCGGCGCCAAGGCTATACTGAATGATGTGACGGGTGCAGACATCGCTGCGATTCCAACCCACAGCCTCGACCTCGACGCGATCCGCGCCGCGCTCCAGGCGGACGGTCTGGACGGGTGGCTGCTCTACGACTTCCGGGGCATCAACCCGATCGCCACCGACGTCACGGGTGTCGGCCGCCAGGGAGGCCATCTGGCCACGCGGCGCTGGTATTACCTGATTCCAGCGTCCTCCGGGCCCCGCGGCCTGGTCCATGCAATCGAGTCACACTCGCTGGCGCACCTTCCTGGCACAACCGAACGCTACGCCGAGCGTCAGGAGCTCGCCGACGGATTGAAGCGCCTGCTGACCGGCGTGAGTCGCGTTGCGATGGAGTACTCCCCCAAGTGCGCCATCCCGTACGTCTCGCGCATCGACGCCGGTACCGTCGAGCTGGTACGGGACTGTGGAGTGGATGTGGTGTCGTCCGGCGACCTCGTCCAGCGTTTCTCGGCGGTGTGGGCCGAACCCCAGATCGCGACCCACGTCGCGGCATCGGAGAAGCTCTACCGCATCAAGGATCGCGCGTTCGAGGCGGTCGCTCGCCGACTGCGGGACGGGGTGGCGACGTCGGAGCACGACATCCAGCAGTTGATGGTCGGGTGGTTCACCGACGAGGGCCTCATATCCGACTCCGCCCCAGCAGTGTCCGCGGCCGAGCACGCCGGCGACCCGCACTATCTGCCGACGGCCGCAAGGTCACGCCGCATCGGGCCTGACGAGATCCTGCTTCTCGACCTGTGGGGCAAGCTCGATCGGCCGGGCGCGGTGTTTGCTGACATCACATGGATGGGGTTCAGCGGTTCCCACCCTCCACGACGCTCGGTGCAGGCCTTTGAAGCGGTCGCCTCGGCGCGCGACGCCGCGATTTCGCTGGTGCAGTCGGCTGCGCGCGCCGGACGGCAGCTGCGAGGGTGGGAGGTCGATCGTGCCGCGTCGAGCGAGTTGCGCGCCGCCGGGTTTGGAGCGAATATCCTGCATCGCACCGGTCACAGTCTCGGAGAGTCTGTGCACGGCACCGGCGTGAACATGGACGACTACGAAACCCACGACGACCGCCGGCTCCTCCCGGGCACCGGTTTCACCATCGAGCCCGGCGTGTACGTTTCCGACTTCGGCATCCGGTCCGAGATCAACATGGTCGTCGGCGCCGACGACGCCCGGGTCACCGGTCCGGTCCAACGAGAACTTCTGACATTGGTGTAGACGGAGGAATGATGTCAACGCGCAAGACCACACTTTTTTACGCTCTGTTGATTGCCGTGTCGTCGCTCGCGGTCGGGATGGTGATCGCGTCGCGGCTCGAGATGACGCCGACCTCGTCGGCGCAGTCCTTCGCCGCGCCGACGATGAACAGCGCGCCGATATCGGGACCGGTCGACGCGCAGACGTTCCGGAACGTCGCCAAGGCGCAACAACCGATGGTCGTGAACATCCGGACCGAATCGAAGCAGCGCGGTCAGGATCTGTCCGACTTCTTCGGGGGTGGAGGCGGAGGGGGCGGCACACCGGAAGACTTCCTCCATCGCTTCTTCCAGCAGCAGCCAGGCCAGCCGGACGACCCGGGCCAGGCGCCGCAGGGCCGTGGCCGCACACCGCGGCGGCGGGACCAGACGACGGTCGCCGCCGGCACCGGGTTCATCATCAGCAAGGACGGGCTGATTCTCACCAACAACCACGTCATCGACGACGCGACGAAGATCGAGGTGTCACTCTTCGGCGAGGACGACGATCAGCGGTACGCCGCGAAGCTGGTCGGACGGGACACGCTCACCGACAGCGCGCTCATTCAACTGATCGAGAAGCCGAACCATCCGCTGCCGGAAGCGCGGTTCGGTGATTCGTCGCAGATGGCCGCCGGCGACTGGGTGATGGCGATCGGCAATCCCTTCAACCAGGGCTGGACGGTCACCGTCGGCGTGATCAGCGCGATTCAGCGGCCGTTCACCGCCGAGGGACGCACCAACGAGATGATTCAGACCGACGCGGCGATCAACCCGGGGAACTCGGGCGGGCCGCTCCTCAACCTGCGCGGCGAAGTGATCGGCATCAACACGATGATCTTCACCAACGCCCGGGTCGAGGGGAACATCGGCATCGGCTTCGCCGTGCCGAGCAACACCGTGCGCGATCTGCTCCCGCAACTGCACACCGGAAAAGTCATTCGCGGACGCATCGGGCTTCAGATGGTGAACATCCCGCGCGAGGCCTACGAGGACTTCGGCCTGAAGTCGCGGGCCGGCGCGCTGGTGTCGGTCGTCGCGGCCGGCGGGCCGGCGGACAAGGCAGGGATCAAGGCGGGCGACGTCATCGTCGAGTTCAACGGCCGTCCGGTCGCGAACACCGGCGACCTGCAGAAGTCGGTCACCTCGACCAAGCCCGGGACCTCGGTCGCGGTGAAGGTGATACGAAATGGCAAGGAAGAGTCGCTGAACGCCACGGTCGAGGAGCTCGACCTCGATGCCGAACGCGGCCAGCAGGCGCGGAACAACCCGCTCGATCAGCCCCAGGAGCAGGGTCAGGACAGCTTCGGGCTCACGCTCACCAATCTGACACCGCAGATCGCGCGACGCCTGCAGATGCCGTCCGGGCAGGCCGGCGCGGTGATCACCGACGTCGACCCGAACGGTCCGTCGGTCGGGGCGCTGCGGCAGGGAGACGTCATCGTGGCGGTGAACGGCGCGCGCGTCGCCAGCGCGTCGGACGCCGGACGCGAGCTCCAGAAGATCGCCTCCGGACGGTTCGCGCGGATCCTGGTCTGGCGGGTCGCCGGCAGCGAAGCCACCGAAGTGTTCGTGACCGTTCGCAAGGACTAGCTGCGGTGCGACCGTTGAACTGGAGCGCGCAGACGCCCGCTTGACGATCGAGGAGGTCATCGCCGAACGCGGTCCGATAACGGTGGCCGCGTTCATGGATCTCGCGCTCTACGATCCGCAATTCGGCTACTACGCTCGCGCGGCCCGACGATCGGGCCGCGCGGGCGATTTCGTCACCAGCGTCGACGTCGGTCCGCTCTTCGGCGAGATCCTGGCCTGTCAGATCGCTGAAATGGCGCGCCTCCTCGATTCACCATTCCCGGGTCTCAATTCCTTCGACCTCGTCGAAGCCGGCGCCGGCAACGGCCGGTTGTCCGCCGACATCCTCCTCGCCCTGCATTCGGTCGATCCGGACGTGTACGCTCGCACCCGGCTGCACCTGGTTGAAACGAGCGAAGCGGCGCGCGCCGCACACGGCCGGACACTGGCGCCGTTTCTCGATCGCGTCGCATCTTCGTCCGACCGCGTGCCGGAGTTCGAGGGGGTGCTCGTGGCCAACGAGCTGCTCGACGCGATGCCGGTGCACCAGGTCGTGATGCGCGACAATGGGCTGCGGGAGATCTACGTCGATGCCGATCCGAAGCGCCGGTCGGGCGGGTTGAGGATCGTCGAAGGACCACCGTCAACCGCCGCCTTGATGGACTACTTGACGCGGCTCGGTGTGACGCTCGGGCCGGGATGGCGCGCGGAGATCAACCTGCGTGCGACGGCCTGGGTGGGCGAGGCGGCAAGACGGCTGCGCCGCGGATTCCTCATCCTCTTCGACTACGGCCACCCGGCGTCCGAGCTGTACTCGGTGACGCACTCGGCTGGAACCTTGACCGCGTACTCTCGTCACAGGTCGGCAGGGCCCGAGTCGCCGGGGCCGCGGCCGCCCTGGCTGCTGGACCCGGGAGAGCAGGATCTGACGGCGCACGTGGACTTCACGAGCGTCCGATTCGCGGCCGAACAGGCAGGCTGCGCCACGCTGGCATTCATGGATCAGACCTACTTCGCGATCGGCGTGCTCGGCAGGCGCGGTTCGATGGAGCGCCTGACACCGAAGGAGCGGCGGGCGTTGAAGACGCTGATCATGCCTGGCGGCCTCGGCAGCACGATGAAGGCACTGGTGCTCGGCAAAGGTGTCGGCCTCCCGTCTCTCGCCTGCTGCTCCGCCGGCGCGCGGGCGACCTGAAGCCCGCGTCGTGCTCCAGGGGCTGCGGCCCCTGCCCTGGCACGCGTTTGTCATTCCCGGCGGCCGGCGAGTACAGTGGCAGGATGTCTGCGATTCTCGAACGGGAGATCAAGCTGCGCTTCGACGGCCCCGAGGCGGCGCGGACGGCAGTGCTCGGCATCGGCGCTGCGCCGCTACGCTCCCGCCGCCTTCAGGACGACACCCTGGTGGACACCGAGAACGGACTGCTGCGCCAGCGCCGTTCGGCGCTTCGCGTCCGCATCGAATCGGGCCGCAGCCTGGTGACGCTCAAAGGGCCGGTTCAGGAACTTTCGGTGATGAAGCTGCGCGAAGAGCTCGAAACTCCGGTCGGCGACGGGGCTCTGCTGCTGCGCATTTTCGAGGCCGTCGGATTCGGGGTCCGGTTCCGCTACCAGAAGTACCGCGAAGAGTTCACCGTCGGCGAGGTGATTATCGCCATCGACGAGACGCCGGTCGGCACCTTCGTGGAGATCGAAGGGGGCGACCGCGGCATCGCCGCCACGGCGGAGGCGCTCGGACGTGGACCGTCCGACTACGTGATCGAGTCGTATCGCGCGCTGTTCCTGCGGCACTGCGAGCGGGAAGGGTTGAACCAGACCGACATGCTGTTCGAGGAAGACTGATCCGGCGGTGTCACCGATCACGCATGCCCTGGTGCTGACCGCGGGGCTCGGGACGCGCCTTCGCCCGCTGACAACGGTCCGCGCCAAGCCGGCAATCCCCGTCGCGGGGGAACCGATTGCCCGTCGCATCGTCCGCTGGCTCGCCGGACACGGCGTGCGAGACATCGTCCTCAACCTCCACCACCTGCCACAGACCCTGACCCGCGTCATCGGCGACGGCGCCGATCTCGCGGCGCGCGTTCGCTATTCCTGGGAGCAGCCGGTCGTGCTCGGGAGCGCCGGCGGACCTCGCCAGGCCCTGCCGATTGTCGGCGTCGACACGTTCTTCCTGGTCAACGGCGACACGCTGACCGATGTGGACCTCGAGTCCGTGGCCGCCGCCCATCACCGCGCCAGCGCGCTCGTGACCCTGGCGCTCGTGCCGAATACCCGGTTCGAGCGCTACGGCGGCGTCCTGCTCGATCCGGACGGTATCGTCGCCGGCTTCGTCAGCCGCGGCGCCGCGGCTCGCGGCTCGTTTCACCTGATCGGGGTCCAGGCCGTCTGCGCCGACGCCTTCGCGAGCCTCAGCTCCGGTGTCCCCGCACGCTCGATTGGCGGTGTCTACGACGAGCTGATTCGCAGCCGCCCCGGGAGTGTGCGCGGGTTCGTCTGCGACGCCCGGTTTTTCGACATCGGCACGGTGGCGGACTATTGGCACACGTCACTCGCGCTCGGGACCGAGCCGCTGCCCCAGACGATCGTCTGGGACGATGTGCAGATTGAAGAGGGCAGCACCGTCGACCAGTGCATCGTCACCGATGGCGTGCGGGTCGGGTCCGGTTGTGTCTACCGCCGCCAGATCCTGCTGCGCGGGCCGGATGGCGCGATCGTCGTCGAGCCGCTCGCCTTGGGTGACGATGACCGATAGACCCACGCCTTCGGGGGTCGAGATCGGCGAACGGATCGATCGCTTCCTGCGCGATCAGCGGCTGGACGGCCGGTCGCCGGTCGTGGTTCCACTCGCCGGCGACGCGTCGGACCGCAAGTACTTTCGGGTGATGGTGTCGGGCGGCCCCTCGATCGTGCTGGCGCTGCACGCCGGTCCGATCGAGCTCACCACCCTGCCGTTCGCCAATGTCGCGGACCTGTTCGGGCAGATCCCGCTTCCGGTCCCGGCGATTCTCGGTCATGCGGATGCGGACGGGATTCTCGCCCTGCAGGATCTCGGCGACGTCACACTCCAGTCGCATTTGAGCGGCGCGAGCGCATCGGAGCGCGCGGCGCTGTACAGGGAGGCGGTCTCGCTCATCGAGGTCCTTCAGCGGCGCGGCCGGGAGCTCGCCTCCGATCGATACGTCCCGTATCGGACGGCGTTCGACACCGACAAGCTGACCTGGGAGCTCGATTTCTTCAGGCGTCATTTCGTGGAGGCACTGCGAGGTGCGACGCTGTCGAGGTCCGAGCAGGATGTCTTGACGAAGGAATGGCATGCAATCGCGGAGGAGCTGTCGTCCGAACCCCGCGTCCTCTGCCATCGCGACTATCACAGCCGCAACTTGATGCTGTCGGGGGGGAGCCTTCACCTGATCGATTTTCAGGACGCGCGACTCGGTCCTGACACCTACGATCTGGCGTCATTGCTGCGCGATTCGTATGTCGAGCTTCCCGACCGGCAGATCGAGGAT
>WHSN01000045.1 GCA_009380045.1 Luteitalea sp. | reverse complement strand
CGAGCGCCACCGCCAGTCGGCCGCGCGCGCTGCCCATCATGGTCTCGTGCTGCTCGAGCGAGTCGCGATATTTGTCGAAGACCGACATCCGCTACTTCTTCGGCGGCTTCGACGGCCGGAGCTCGACCCGGCTTGGCAGCGTCCGCGTGTCCATGGTCAACAGCGAGATCACCATGCCCGCGACGTCGTCGGCGGCGATCTTCCACTCCGCGCCTCGTGATTCGTCGCCGGAGAAACCTGTCGCGACCGAGCCCGGCATCAGGTAACTGACGCGGATGTTGTCCTGCCGCACTTCCTGGTTCAGCACTTCGCTGAACGCATTCAGGCCTGCCTTCGACGCGCAATACGCAGTACCCCCCGGAACCACGTTGGCACCGGCCAGGCTGCTGATGTTGATGATGTAGCCGCCTCCCCGTTGCCGCAGCAACGGCAGCGCCGCATGGCACATGTTGTAGACGCCGGTCAGGTTGGTCTCGATCACCTCCGCCCACTGCGGCGGCGTCATCGCCGTGACGTCCGCGAAAATGCCGACCCCGGCGTTGTTCACCACGATATCGAGGCCGCCAAAGCGCTCCGCGGTCGCCGACACCGCCCGCGCGACCGCGTCGTAGCTGCGGACGTCAGCCCGCAGCGCTTCGAGCGATCCAGGACCACCAGGTTCGATCGGTGGACGCGCGGCGGACAGCGCACCGCTGCGGCTGGTCACCGCAACGTTCACGCCTTCTGCAACCAGCGCCCGCGCAATGGCGAGCCCGATCCCGCGCGATCCACCGGTGACGATCGCGACCTGACCTCGAAGGGGCTTTTTCATGCCTGCCATTACAATAACGCACGGATGGAGGAAGTCGCCATTGTCGGGGCCGGTGAGCTTGGCGGTGCGCTCGCCTATCGGCTCGCGCGCCGCGACATGGTGTCGCACATCCGTCTCGTCGACGCCAGGGGCCAGATCGCCGCCGGCACGGCTCTCGACATCATGCAGGCCTCGCCGATCGGGCGCTTCACCACGTCGGTCTCCGGATACTCGGACATCACCCGAGCGGCCGGCGCTCATGTGGTCGTGCTGGCCGACGCGCCAGGCGGCGCCGACTGGCAGGGTGATGCGGGATTGCTGCTGCTGGCGCAGCTGGCCGAGATCGCGCCGCGGAGTGTGGTGGTGTGCGCGGGCGCCGCCGGGCGCGAGCTGATCGAACGCGCCGTCCGCGAACAACGCTACTCGAGATCCCGGCTCTTCGGATCGGCGCCGGAAGCGCTGGCCGGGGCGGTGCGAGCGATCGTCGCACTCGAGACCAACGGCTCGCCCGCGGATGTGGCGCTGACCGTGCTCGGCGTCCCGCCGGCGCACACGGTGATTCCATGGGAGGAGGCGACCATCGCCGGATTCGCGGCGACGTGCGTGCTCGATGAGCCGGCGCGACGGCGTATCGCGGCCCGCGTTCCAGCGCTCTGGCCGCCAGGTCCCGGCGCGCTGGCCGCCGCCGCCGGCGACGCAATCGCGTGCGTGCTCGGATACTCCCGCCGCACGATCAGCTGTTTCGTGGCGCCCGACGGTGACGCCGGGCGTCGGCTCCGCGCGCGCGCCGCGGCCCTGCCGGTTCGGCTGGGCGCAGCCGGAGTAGCGGCCACCCGTCTACCGGCGCTCAGCGACCGGTCGCAGGTGGCGCTCGACAACGCCCTTCTCCTGTGAGTGCTTGTGAGTTACGCCGCGGCGTGGTGAAGGGTCAGGCCATCGGCGAAGTCGGCAAGCTGCTTCCGGAGAATCAGCCGGCCGCGGTGCAGCCGCGACTTCAGCGTCTGGTCCTTCACCCGCAACATCGCGCTGGCTTCCTCCGTGGACATCCCCTGCAGGTCCCGCAGGACCACCGGCGCCCGGTAGATCGCCGGCAAGGCGAGCACCGCGCTGAACACCCGGCGCCGCAGCTGCGATCGAAACACCTGCTCGTCCGCCAGGTCCGACCAGTCGGCGATCTCGTGGCGCGACGCCGACATCATCTCATCGCCCTCGGCCGACATGACCTGCGCGACCTCGGCTTGCGATTGCTTGTGCCTGACGGTTCGCAGGCGCGACATCGCCGAGTTGAAGGTAATTCGGTAGATCCAGGACGAGAGCGCCGCGTCCCCGCGAAACGCCCCGATCTTGCGATAGACCTTGTAGAGAACGTCCTGGGTCACCTCTTCCGCGTCCTCCTTGTTCCGGAGGTACCTGAAGGCAAGCTGATAGATCTTCGAGCTGTAGGTTTCGGCCAGGTCCCTCAGCGCGGTCTCGTCGCCGGCTCGCAACCGCCTGAGCAAGTCCTCTTCTGCCGTTCTGTCCCTCGTGTCCCGCATCGGATGTTCCTCGCTTGCCAGGAGAAAACACCTCGCGGCCTGAAAATATTCCACACGTGAACTAAATTCGACAAATAGCGGCAAACACTTAACTTAGGTGCTTACCTCAGGGTGAGGACGAGGATGATCGTCGGTCCGACGATGCCGATGGCGATGGTGGCGCCGAGGAGCGCGGCGGCGACCGGTCGGCCAAAATTGAGCGTCCACCGGGCGCCGTTCCTGGTGGGAACGAAGAGGGCGGGGTCGTCGGCATTCTTGTACAGCTGGCCCAGGCGCCAGTGGCCGGCGACAAAGGGTCGTGGCTCTGGACGGCCGAGCCGGCGCTGCGCGCGCACACACACGACCGCCGTAACCACGCCGCCGATCCATTGCAGTCTGTAGTACCACGGTCCAAGCGCGCCGTACTCCAGCGTCCACATCGTGACCAGCGCGTACGCGGCGTAACCCTGGAAGGCGACCCAGATCGCCGCGAGCAGGACGACGGCCTCAGCGGCCACCGACGCCGCCTTCACATCCGGCGCGCTGGCATCCTGTTCTCCGTGAGGTCGCGAAAGCAACAGCGCGCCGATCCCACCCAGCGTGACGGCAAGCGCCACCTGGACGAGCACCGGCAGGAGCACGCGGGCCGCCGTCTTGTACTGCCAGCCGTTCGGCTGACCGTCAGCTGCGAAGCGCACTGCCAACAGCCCAGGGAGCGAGGCGTAGCTCCAAGCCAGGAAGAGCGCGCTGACGGCGATTACCGTGGCCGTGACGAGCAGCGCACACCAGGTCAGCGGCGACGGCGGCACCATTGCGCGGCGTCGCGTCACCGGGAATGCCCGGCGGTTGAAACGAGCTCCGGCTCGGCGACGCGTGCGAAGACTTGACAGAACTGCTCGACAATCCGCTGTTCGACGTCGCGAAGCGAGGCGGTGCAGCCGTGGCGCGCCAGGGAGGTGACCCCGCGGTCGGCGATGCCGCACGGGACGATGAGATCGAAATACGTGAGACTGGTGGTGACGTTGAGCGCGAAGCCGTGACTCGTCACCCACCGCGAGATCCGCACGCCGATCGCCGCCAGCTTCTCGTCACCGGCCCAGACTCCCGTCAGCCCGGATACGCGCGTCGTCGCCACCCCGAGGTCGCCGGCGGCGCGAATGAGCACCTCCTCGAGATCGCGTACGTACCTGTGCACGTCGCGCCGATCCGGCTTGAGATCGATAATCGGGTAGCCGACGAGCTGGCCCGGCCCGTGATACGTGATGTCGCCTCCCCGGCCAGTCTCGAAGACCTCGATGCCGCGAGCCGCCAGCGCTTCCGGAGTGGCGAGAATGTGGGAACGCCCGCCGTCGCCTTTCACGCCGAGCGTCAACACCGGCGGATGCTCCATCAGCAACAGCAGGTCGTCAATGCGGCCGGCGCGGCGCTCTTCGACCAGCGCACGCTGAAGCGCCAGCGCCTCGCCGTAGGGCATCAGACCGAGCCGCCGCGTTTCGAGCCGTCTCATGACTACCGCGTTCTCAACCTCACCGTAGCAGGTCCTGGTCACGAAGGGAAAGGAGTCCCGCCCACCGATCGCGGGAGTGGCGTCAACGCTGCCGCGATTCCCCGACGAGCGTCAGGCCTGGTTCGGGTCCCAGGTCTCCAGCGTGTGCTTGATGTGCGACATGAACTCGTCGGCGACCGCACCGTCGATGATCCGGTGGTCGTATCCAATCGACAAGTAGGCCAGCGGCCGGATCGCAATCGCATCGTCGACGACGACCGGGCGTTTCTCGATCACGCCGACGCCGAGGATCGCCACCTGTGGCTGGTTGATGATCGGCATTCCGAACAGCGCGCCGAAGCTGCCGGGATTGGTGATCGTGAAGGTACCGCTGGACACCTCGTCCGGCTTGAGCTGCTTGCTGCGGGCGCGATTCACGAGGTCGACGATCGCCCGGCTCAATCCGAGCAGGTTCTTCTCGTCAGCCCCTTTGACGACCGGCACGATCAGTCCCCAGTCGAGCGCCACGGCGATACCGACGTTGATCTGCTCGTGATAGACGACGTTGTCGCCCACGATGGATGCGTTCACGACCGGCACCGCGCGGAGCGCATCGATCGCCGCCTTGAGGATGAACGACAGGTAGGTGAGCTTTGCGCCAGCGCGCTCGTACTCGGCCTTCCGCGCCTGCCGCACCTTGTCCACGCGATGGAAGTTCACCTCGAACACCGTGTGCACGTGGGCCGATGTCTGGCGGCTCGTCACCATGCGCTCGGCGATTTTCCGACGCATCACCGACATCGGGACGGTCTGTCCGGCCAGCCCGGCGCCGCTCGAGATGGTCGTGGGTGCCGGACGACTCGAGGTGTCCCCGGCCCGTGTCACCGGCTGGTGTTCCGGGGGCGTGCGGGCCGCCGATGCCGGCACCGTTCCGGATCCGCTGGCCTGGGGCGCTGCTGGCGGCGCGGGTGGCGGCGCCGCTCCGCCGACGAAGGCGAGGATGTCCTCCTTCGTCACGCGGCCGCCGCCGCCAGTGCCGCGGATTTCAGAGATGTCGACGTTGTGTTCTTTCGCGATCCGGCGCACCAGCGGTGACGAGCGCTGGCGGCGCGCTTCTTCGGTCGCACCCGGCGTCGAGGGGTGATCACCGCCATGGGCGGGCGCGGGAGCGGGGATCGCGGCCGCGGCCGGCGACGGCGCATCACTCGAGGCGCCATCGGCCTGCGGCGTGGCGGCTGGCGGAGGCGGCGCTGCGGCAGGCGGCGCTGGCGCGGTGGCCGGCTGAGGCGCCGGGGCGGTTGCTGCCGGTTGTGCACCCGCGGGGCCGATGACGGCGACGACGGTGTTGATCGGGACCGTTTCGCCTTCCTTGGCGCGGATCTCGGTGACGACACCCGCAACCGGCGATGGAATCTCGGCGTCGACCTTGTCGGTTGAGATTTCGAATAACGGCTCGTCGCGTTCTACCGTATCGCCGACCTTCTTGATCCAGCGGACGATCGTTCCTTCGGCGATCGACTCGCCCATCTGCGGCATCACGACATCGGTAGGCATCTACTGATCCTTGAATTGGGTCATTTGGTCATCTGGTCATTTGGTCATCTGGTCATCTGGTCATCTGGTCATTCGGTCATCGGTCATCGGTCATCGCTCATTGGACCAGATGACCAGATTCTCATGAATGGATCGCCGCCCCGTGAGTGGCGTGTGCCGCCTCGCCGACCGCTTCGGCCATGGTCGGATGCGCGTGAATGGTGCGAATGAGCTCTTCGACCGTCGCCTCGAGGCGAAGCGCGATCGTCGCCTCCGCGACCAGCTCGGTCGAGCGCGATCCGATCATGTGCACGCCGAGCACTTCGTCGTACTTCCGATCGGCGACGATCTTGACGAACCCGTCGGTCTCCATCGCCATCTTGGCGCGCCCGAGCACGCCGAAGGGAAACGTACCGACACGGACGTCGTAGCCGCGCTCCTGGGCCTCCGCTTCGGTGAGCCCGACGCTGCCGATCTCAGGGTCGCAGTAGGTGCAGCCAGGCACATGGTCGTAGTTGATCGCCCGGGTCTCGTGTCCCGCAATTCGCTCGGCCGCCACCACGCCTTCCGCCGACGACACGTGCGCCAGTTGCGGATGCGGCGTGGCACCGAGCGTGATCACGTCGCCAACCGCCGAAATGCCCGGCACGTTCGTGCGGTACATCGCATCCACCTTGATGTAGCCGCGCTCAATCTCGAGGCCGACGCGTTCGGCGTCGAGGCCGCCACTGACCGGTCCCCGGCCGGTTGCGACCAGCAGGTACTCCACGCTCAGCCGCTGCTCGCGGCCGTCAGCGAGCCGCGCCACCACCTCGACGTGGTCACCAACATTGCGGGCGCTCGTCACCGTCGCGCCGGTGTACGAGGTGATGCCCTGTTTGCGGAACGACTTCTCCAGCTCAGCGGACACCGCGGCGTCTTCCACCGGCACGAGACGCGGCAGCAATTCGAGAATAGTCACCTCGCTGCCGAATCGCCGGTAGATCGACGCGAACTCCACGCCAACCGCGCCGCTGCCCATCACTGCCAGCGATGCCGGCACCCGCTTCAGGTGAATCGCCTCGTCGCTCGAGATGATGCGCGTCCGGTCGATCTCGATCCCCGGCACGCTGCGCGGAGCCGATCCGGTGGCGACAATGATTTCCTTCCGCGCCCGGAGCGTGGCGGTGTCACCCTCGTAGACATCGACCCCGCCGTTTCCCGCCAGCCTCGCCGTGCCCTTGATCCAGTCGATCTTGTTCTTCTTGAACAGAAACTCGACACCCTTGGTGAGGCCGGTGACGACACGGTCCTTGCGCGTCTGCACCTGCGCCATGTCGATGCTCACTGGCACGGGCGCTCCCGAGGGATCGCCGAGCGTGACGCCCCACTGTTTTGCGCCCTGCACCACTTTCAGCGCGTGCGCGTGTTCGAGCAGCGCCTTGGTGGGGATGCAGCCCCACAGCAGGCAGGTGCCGCCGAGCGCACTCTGCTTCTCCACGACCGCCACCGACAGCCCTAACTGAGCGGCCCGGATGGCGGCGACATAGCCGCCGGTGCCGGCTCCGATGACGATGACATCGTATTCCCGCGTCATTTCTTCAACGAAGACAGGGGGACGAAGGCGGTGGGCACGGCCGGACGTGGCTCTTCCTCCGCCTCCCGGAGACCCGACGCGGTCTCGACCCGGGTCAGCCGCGCTTTCAGCTGGCCGCTCTCGTACCGTAATTCCCAGTACGACTCAGTGATGCGCTCGAGACGGCGGACCGCCCGCCGGGCGGTGAACAGCGCGAGGAGGGCGAGGAGGATTGCCCCGCCGGCGAGAAGGCTTTGCAAGGTCGGCAACGGGCGTACGTTAGCGAACGGCTTGCAAGAGTGTCAACCGCCTGACAGAATACCGCAGGCTGTGCTTCCGCCCGCAGAATGAGTCTCACACCCAAGCACGTCCTGATCGTGGACGACGACCAAGGGATGCGGGACGCGCTCACCGCGATACTCAAACGCGAGTACCGGACCCTCGCAGTCGCGACCGGCGAAGCTGCACTCGCCGTCCTCAGCAAGAACGACATCGATCTTCTTCTGTTGGACGTGCGGCTTCCCGGTATCGACGGCTTCGAGGTGCTGCGGATCGTCAAGGAGAACCACCGCCTGCTCGAGGTCATCATGATCTCGGCGATCAACGACGTCGAAACCGCCGTCCAGGCGATGAAGGGCGGCGCCTACCACTACGTCAACAAGGAGTTCGACTACGACCAGGTGCGGGAGCTGGTGCGGAAGGCGAGCGAGCGCCAGGATCTGAACCGGCAGGTGCTGACGCTGTCGGCGCAGGTCGCCGAGCAGACCGGACGCGAGTTCGTCGTCGGCCCGAGCAAGATCACCCGGGCGATCGCCGACCTGGTGAACAAGATCGCGAAGCTGTCGGCGACGGTGTTGATTCTCGGCGAGAGCGGCACCGGCAAGGAGCTGCTGGCGCGGTCGATTCACCGCCAGGCCGGCGATCCAGAGGCGCCGTTCATCGCCGTGAACCTCGCCGCGATCCCCAGCGAGCTGGCCGAGAGCACGCTGTTCGGCCACGAGCGGGGCGCGTTCACCGGAGCGAATCGGCAGCAGCTTGGCAAGTTCGAGCTGGCGTCGAACGGCACGCTGTTCCTCGACGAGATCGGCGACCTGCGTCTCGACCTTCAGGCGAAGCTGCTGCGCGCCATCCAGGAGGGCGAGATCGAGCGCATTGGCGGGACCAAGCCGATCAAGACCGAGTTCCGACTCATCGCCGCGACCAACGTCGACCTGGAGAAGGCGGTCAAAGAGGGTCGGTTCCGCGAAGACCTCTACTACCGCATCAACGTGATCCCGATCAAGATGCCGCCGCTGCGCGATCGCGCCGAGGACATCCCCGAGCTCGCCGCGTTCTTCCTGCTCCGCTACACGACGCGCTTCCGGAAACGGATTCTCGGCATCACCGAACCGACGATGGCGATGCTGAAGAAGTATTGGTGGCCGGGCAACATCCGCGAGCTGGAGAATCTGATCGAGCGTCTGGTCGCGGTGAGCGACAAGGAGTACATCTCGGAGGAGCACTTGCCGCTCGAGTTCCATTTCGCGCAGCTCGAACAGCAGGGCGACCCGAGCGACAGTCTGTTCGAGGATGCGACAAACGCGTTCGAGCGCAACTTCATGCTGAGAGCGCTCGAGAAGAACGGCTGGAACGTCACCGGAACGGCGGAGTACCTTGGAATTCCGCTGAGTACGTTGAAGTACAAGATGGACAAGCTCGACGTCCGGCAACTTGCCCGCCGCTTGCGCCGGGCGTAGCACCGATCGACAGGAAACTGGCCGATCGGCCAAGGATTCGCCCACCGTCCGTAATTGCTTGACTGACCAGCGTTAACCACGCGCAGTCCGTGTTCGCCGCCGCTCGACCGGCCAACTGGTTACCTGATGTGATCGTCCTGGCGGATCACCGCCAGCCTCGCGAATCGAACGTCACCGTGCGTTTGTCTCGGAAATAGCCGCGATCGGTCGACATTCGCTGGCGCTGGAACACTCGTTGCTGTCTTCACCTGCGACGGTTGCCACGGCTCGTCATACACCGCATCCGAGTTTTCATCCGAGCTGCATCGCTGATCGCAGTGATGCCGGGAGAGCAATGCAGGCTTCCATTTTCAATCTTCGTGTGCCCCTTCCCGGCGACGACGTGTTCCTGATGAACACGCTGACCGACGCGCAGATCATCGTGTCGTCGGATGTCGCGGCGCTGCTCGATCGAGGCGGCGACGACTCGGCTCTCGACCAGGAAGCGCGCCAGGCGTTCCGGCAACTCGAAGAGAACGGGTTCCTGGTCCCGAGCCGCGACCACGACCGGCAGGGGCTGAACGACTACCTGGCGGGGGTGAAGAGCAGCCGCACCGAACTGAACGTCACGGTGCTGACGACGCTGCAGTGCAACTTCGCGTGCGACTACTGCTATCAGGGTGACCACGGCGACTACAACAAGTTCGCCGACAAGATGTCGCTCGAGACCGCGGCACGTATCGCCACCTGGATCGAGCGCGAGATGGACCGGGTCAACCCGGAGAAGTTCGTGCTGACCTTCTTCGGCGGCGAGCCACTGCTCAATCTGCCGGTGCTCTACTACCTGGCCGAGCGCCTGTGGCAGGCCTCCGAGCGCCGCCGGCTGCCGCAGATGCTCACCATCATCACCAACGGGCTGCTGTTGACCGAGGCGGTGGTCGAACGCCTGTTGCCGTTCGGGCTGCGCGGCGTGAAGATCACGCTCGACGGCGACAAGGAGACGCACGACCGGATGCGCCCGCTGCGCGGCGGCCAGGGCACCTTCGACCGCATCATCGAGAACATCCGGCGGATCGCCGGACGCTGCAAAATCGCCATCGGCGGCAACTTCGACGAGTCGTCGGTTGAGAGCTTTCCGGCGCTGCTCGAGTTCCTGCGCACGCAGGAGTTCGCCGACCAGCTCGTCAAGGTGAACTTCAAGCCGGTGGTGCGGCCCGGTCAGGCGCAGCCGCTGCCCGGCGCCAGCCGACCGAGTCTGGCGGCTGACGGCGCCGGCGCGAGAACCACTCTCGCGTTGACGCCGGTCGCGGCCGACGGCTCGCCGCTCAAGCCGCTGAACGGCACCTGCATGACGTCAACCGGGGCCGGCATCGGCGCCACCTGCGACTCGTGCGACTTCCTCGACGACAAGATGGCGTTTCTTCGCGACGAGACCAGACGTCATGGCTTCCCGACGCCCGACGGCGTCCACAACGGTCCGTGCCACGTCCATCACACGCATGCGCACACCATCGGTCCGGACGGTTCGCTCTACGCCTGCCCGGGGTTCACCGGGGAGAAAGGCCTCTCGACCGGTCACGTCGACGACCGGCTGGACCCGCTGCGCCAGGCGGCGCGGCAACAGTTCGACCGGCTCAGCCCCTGGAACGCCTGCGGGGACTGCGCCTTCATCCCCGTCTGCGCCGGGGGATGTATTGCAGCATCGCATGCAACGCTTGGCGACATGAACACGCCGGCATGCCACAAGCGCGCTTACGAATCGGCGGTCATTTCGCTGGCGCATCAATCCGCCGGCGCTTCCTAGGAGACGAGAATGAAGATTACCGTGATCAAGAAGGCCACCAAGAACGCGAAGCCCCAGGGATTCTGCCCGGTTTACGTCGACGACTACCCGGTCAATCAGAAGTAACATCGACGGGTGCACGGTGAGGTGGACGGCGCGGGTGTGCGCGTTCGACGCGCGGCGATTGCCGTCACGGTATGTGTCGGCCTGGCCGGGTGCGGTCAACAGGACCACTCGGCCACGCCCCCTCCTCACGCGGCGCTCAGGATCGGCTTCGGTCTCACGTCCGGTCAGAACCCGGTCGCCGGGATTCAGCAGGTCGCACGATTCACCGCGCTTGAAGCGCTGGTCGGCATCGCGAAGGATGGCCGGCCCAAGCCGTGGCTGGCCGAAGCCTGGTCCACCTCCCAGGATGGCCTGACGCTCAATCTGCGCCTGCGGCGGGGCGTGACGTTCCACGATGGGCAACCGGTGACCGCCGGCGCGGTGCGCGACATCCTGCTGCAGCAGCTCCCTGAATACCTGGGGCCGGTGATCGACGACGTCGCTCACGTCCGCGCCATCGACGACTACCAGCTGGAGTTCGGCTTGACCAGGCGATCAGCGTTCGTCCTCGAAGGTCTGGATCTCTTGATACAGCGCCCCGGGCCCCTGCCGGTTGGAACCGGACCGTTCGGCGTCAGGAGCATCGACGCACAGACGATCGTGATGGCGGCAAATCAGTCCTACTACGAGGGTCCGCCATCGATCGAGAGCATTCGCATCCAGCCCTACGAGTCAACTCGTTCGGCATGGGCGGATCTGCTGAGGGACGAGGTCGACATGTTGTACGACGTTGGCGTCGACGCCCTCGATTCGTTGACCCCATCCACCGGCGTGAAGGTGTTCGCGCATCAGCGCGCCTATGCCTACGTCGTGCTCCTGAACGTGCGGAAGGCCGGGCTCAAGGAAGCGCGCGTCCGGAGAGCGCTGAACATGGCCGTCGATCGGGGAGCGATTGTCGCGAACGTCCTGCGCGGAAAGGGCAGCATCGCCGACGGTCCGGTCTGGCCGCACCATTGGTCGTTCGATCGAGACTCGCCGAAATTCTCCTACGACCCATCGCCGATCGCGGCCGAGAGCGAACCGCTGAACATCCATTGCCTGTTTGCCGATGGCTCACTCGAGCGGCTGGGCATCGAGCTCCAGAGGCAGCTGCAGGCTGTCGGAGTGAACCTCATTCTCGAGCAGGTCACCATCGACGAGTTCTACAAGCGGGTCCCAGGCGGTGACTTCGACGCGGCGCTCGCCGATGCCGCGAACGGGCCGGCGCTGCTCAAGCCGTACTGGTTCTGGCGCTCCGGGTCACCCTTCAATTGGGGGCACTATTCGAGCCCGGCGGTGGACACCGCCCTCGATCAGGTCCGCCACTCCGCCAACGACGAGGAATACAAGGCAGGCGTCGCCGCCTTCCAGCGCGCCATCGTCGCGGATCCGCCGGCAATCTTCCTGGCCTGGAGCGAGCGCGCGCGGGCGGTCAGCTCGCGATTCGACTTGCCAGTTGAGCCTGGACGCGACATCCTGAGCACGCTGCGTCTCTGGCGCCCGGTGGGTGACGCCGGCTATGCGAACCCGAACTAGTCACCGGTCAAAGTCGATCAGGGACCGCCTCGGCGGCGGGGCTTCCCGACTGGCAGCGTTGCTCCTTCCGGTTCGCGACACCCGCCCGCGGCCCGGTCGTGCTGAAGGGGGCGGCGTCTGATGCCCAGGGTCAGGCATATCGCGGTTCGGTTCGCGATCATTCTCGGCACGGCGGCGGTGCTGCCGCTGCTCGCGTACGGCGTCTGGTCGCTCCTCACCCTGCAGCGCGCGACGCGGGAATCGATCGTCAACGGGAACCTGAACGTCGCGACGCGTGCGGCGGAGGAGATTCGCCGCTACGTCTTCGGCAATGCCGAGATCCTCAAGGCCCTCGCCGCCGACCTGCAGGGCACCGGCCTGGAGCAGTGGCAGCAGAACCGCATCCTCAAGAACTACGTGCTGCAGTTCCGCGAGTTTCGCGAGCTGACGCTGTTCGAGGAGTCAGGCGAGGTGCTCGCCACCAGCCGCGTCGGATCACCGCGCGTGTCGATTTCCTCGCACCTCCCCGAGATCATGAGCGGCGTGTCGATGTCTGCGATCCGCGTCGACGACGACTTGCTGCCGACCAGCGTGTTCGCGATCCACCTGTCACGCCTGAACCGGCCGGCGGGATGGCTGATCGGCGAGTTCAGCCTCGAAGAGATGTGGCGGATGGTCGATCGCATCCGCATCGGCGAGCATGGTTTCGCGCTGGTCATTGCGCCCGACGGCACGCTCATCGCTCACGGCGACCCCGACAAGAAGGCACTGGTCGCGCAGGCACGCAACATGGGCTCGCACCCGCTCGTCGTCGGCCCGCCGAAGGAAGGCGCGCCGGCGTGGGCGGTCTACGACGACGAGGGCCGTGAGCAGGTGGCGGTGGCCGCGAAAATTGTCCCGCTGAGCTGGACGGTGGTGGTCGAGCAGCCGACGGCAGAAGCGTACGCGAACGCGACCGAGCTGCAACAACAGCTGACGGTGGCCATCCTGCTGGGACTGGGGCTGATGGTCTCGAGCGGCTTCCTCTTCGGCCGGCGGTTCATCGCGCCGATCTTCGCGCTGCGGAACGCCACCCAGGCGCTGGCGAAAGGCCAGATGGAGACCCGCGTCCACATCGACAGCGCCGACGAGTTCGGCGCGCTCGGCGCTTCGTTCAATGCCATGGCCGACCGGCTGGTCGAGCTCCAGGAAGACGTGAAGCGGCAGGAGCGGCAGGCGATGTTCGGCCGGATGGCCGCCGGGCTGGTCCACGATCTCGCTCATCCGATTCAGAACATCGGCAACAGCACGCGTCTGCTGCTCAGAGATGACCTGGACGAGGACTCCCGCTACATGTTCCGCCAGACGATCGAGCGTGAGCTGGAGACGCTCAAGCGCTTCATGGACGATCTCCGCAACATCGTGAAGCCGAGGCCGATCGAGCGGTTCCCGATGGACGCGACCGCATCGGTGTCGGAGATCGTCGAGGCGATGCGGGCCGAAGCCGAGCGCGCCGGCCTCACGGTCGTCACCAGCTACGCCGACCAGCCGCTGGTCATCGACGTCGATCGGTTCGCGCTCGGCCGCGTCTACCGGAACCTGATGACCAATGCCATCCAGGCGACCAGGCCGGGGGGCCGCGTCACCATCGTCACGGCTCGCGCCGGAGAGTTCGTCGACATCTCCGTCACCGACACCGGCGTCGGCATTCCGCCCGGCCGGGTCGCCGCGATCTTCGACGACTTCGTCACGACCAAGCGCCGCGGCCTCGGGCTTGGCCTCGCGATATCGAAACGCATTGTCGAACAGCTCGACGGTCGGATCATCGTCGAGAGCGAAGAGGGTCAGGGAACGTCGTTCACGCTGCGCTTCCCGGGCGCCGGATCGCCGGCGGCCGCGGCAGTGGCGGCGAGCTGACGCGCCACGACAACACGCCGATCACGAGCAGGAGAACAGCGATGACCCGAACACTGATCAAGACAGCAGCGGTCGCGGTGGACAGCCAGATTATTCTGGTGCAGTATTTCGAGCTGAGAACCTTGCGCGGGCTGCGCCGCTACAGCGCGGAGATCCTGCTGGCGCCGGGGGATCGCATCATCCTCGACGGCGACTCGGTGACCAACCTGGAGGCTCGCGCGGCGCGGGTGGTGCCGGCGACGGTGTACAGCCGATTGCTGGCGCGAACCGCCTGACCCGGAAACGGAGGCGTCGCGCAGCGGCTACGTCGATCGTGGCCGCCGCGCTGCGCTCCCTGGGTAACGCGAAGCGAGGTCGCTGGGGAGCGAGTCCGGGCGTGCTTACTTCCGCGGCAGAACCGCGTCCTTGAGTTGCTTCGCGATCCGGGCCTTCACCACCGTCTTCGCCGGGATCTTGATCGCTTCGCCGGTCGCCGGGTTGCGACCCATGCGGGCCTTCCGTTTTTGAACCACCAGTTTGACCATGCCGGGCAGCACGAACTCGCCCGACCGCTTCAACTCTTTCTCCGCCAACTGCGTGAGCTCGTCGAAGTATTCGCGGGCCTGGGTCCGCTTCACCTCGAACCGTTCGGCGAAGTGCAAAAAGAGTTCGGATTTGCCCATCCTGCGGGCGTCAGCCATCGTGTTCTCCCTCACGTTGTCGCGCGTCAGTATGTCCGTCGATCCGCGCCGCGCAGCGATGATCACGGTTTCTCCAGTGAAACCGCCGGTATGCTAGCGCGCCCTTCTCGCCAGTGTCAACGTGCGAAGGCGCAAAACCGTCGTTTTCCGGAACAGAATGCTAGAATTTTCGCGTATGTCAAGCGCGACGATCGAGACCTTTCCCAACCCCCGGCCTGAGCGTGACTTCGAGATTGCCATCGACTGCCCGGAGTTCACGTCGGTCTGTCCCAACACCGGCCTGCCGGACTTCGGCGCCATCCGCATCCACTACGTTCCGGACGCCCGGTGTGTCGAGCTGAAGTCACTGAAGTACTACCTGGTGGAGTTTCGGAACCGCGGCATCTTCTACGAGCACGTGACCAACCAGATCCTCGACGATCTGGTCGAGGCGCTACAGCCGCGCCGGATGACGGTGGTCGGGGACTTCTCGGTACGCGGCGGCATCAAGACGGCAGTCACCGCCACGTATGTCAAACCCTGAATTGCACGATTGCAGAATTGGCTACTGAGGTTCCGATCGAGCGCGAGATCGATCTGCACGCTTTTGCGCCGCGCGACATTCCCTCGGTGGTCGAGGAGTTCGTGAGCGCCGCGGCCAGAGCAGGACTGACCGAGGTGCGGCTGGTGCACGGCCGCGGACGGGGCGTGCAGCGCGGCATCGTCCAATCCACGCTCGACCGGCATCCGCTCGTGCTGGAGTTCTGGGACGACGGGGCGTCACACCTCGGCGCCACGATGGCACGGATCGGCCCGGGGCGGTGAATCGGGTCATTGGGTCAACAATCAATGACCCAGATCACCAGATCACCAGATCACCAGATCACCAGATCACCAGATCACCAGATCACCAGATGACCAGATCACCAGATCACCAGATGACCAGATGACCAAATCACCAGATGACCAGATTCTCGTCTGGTATCATCTGCCCGTGAAGACCGCCCGCCGGCCGGCCCTGCTGCTGTGCGCGCTGCTGGCGCTCGCGTCGGCCGCAGGCGCGCAGGTTCCGACACCCGAAGCTCACTTCGGCTTCGTCATGGGCGCCGACCGGCAGCTGGCTTCAGCCGAGGCCATCGAACGCTACTTCGAGCTGGTCGCGGCCCGGTCGGACCGGGTCCGCATCGTGGACATCGGCGCCACGACCGAGGGGCACCGGACGATCGCCGCCATCGTCAGCGCGCCCGAGAACATCAGGAACCTCGAACAGATCCGCGCCACCAACGAGCGGCTGTCTGATCCACGGACGCTGCCGCCGGACGAAGCCCGCCGGCTCGCCTCGACCCACAAGACGGTGCTCGCGATCGGCGCCAGCATCCATGCCTCGGAGATCGGTGCGACGCAGGCGGCGAACGAGCTGCTTCACGTGCTCAGTTCGTCGACCGATCCCGGCACCCTCAACGTCCTGCAGAACGTCATCGTCATCGTGATCCCGATGCTGAACCCGGACGGTCACCGTCTGGTCAGCGAGTGGTATCAGCGGACGAAAGGCACCGCCTACGAAGGCGGCCCGATGCCGTGGCTGTACCACAGGTACGCGGGCCACGACATCAACCGCGACGCCTTCATGATGAACATGGCGGAGAACCGCAACCTGGCGCGGTTCTTCTACGCCAGCTGGCACCCGCAGGTCTTCCTGACGATGCATCAGATGGAGGCCAACGGGCCGCGGTTCTTCGTGCCGCCGGGCACCGATCCCATCGACGCGAACTACGATCCGCTGATCTGGCGAACAGCGGCGCTGCTCGGTGGTGCGATGGCGCTCGAGCTCCAGCGCGAGGGCCGGTCGGGCGTCATGTCCTACGCCAAGTACGACTACTACTGGCCCGGCTTCGAGGATTCGGCGCCGCTCGGGCACAACACCGTCTGCCTGCTCACCGAAGTGGCGAGCGTTGACGTCGCCTCGCCGATCTCGGTGGCGCCGAGCGACCTGCGCGCCGGCTTCAAGGGACTGCCCGATTACACGCCGCAGATCAACTTTCCCGATCCGTGGCCGGGCGGCCGCTGGACGCTGCGCGACATCGTCGACTACAACCTGAGCGCAGTGCGCGGACTGCTCTTCGCCACCGCCGCCTACCGCGAACCGCTGGTGCTGAACTTCTACGAGATGGGACGCCGCGCGGTCGAAGCCGGACGCCGCGGCGGCCCGTTCGCGTTCATCATCCCCCCGGACCAGCACGACCCGCACGCGACCGCGCGACTCAAGGATCTGTTGATGCAGGGCGGCATCGAGATTCACCGCGCGCTGGAGCCGTTTCGCGCCGACGGGGAGCCGTACCCGGAAGGCACGGACATCATCCTCCTGTCGCAGCCGTACCGCGCATACGTGAAGACGCTGCTCGAGCGTCAGAACTACCCGGCGCGGCGCTTGTCGGCCAACGGTCCGCCCGAGCGCCCCTACGATGTGGCCGGGTGGACGCTGCCGCAGCAGATGGGGATTACCGTGTTGACGATCGAGCGGGGGTTCGAGCCGCCGGCGATGTCGCGGCTGACGGACGCCGCGATCGCGCCCGCGACCGTGTGGGGCGAACGGCGGCCCGGTTACTGGCTGATCGAAGCGCGGGGCAATGGTGGAGCGATCGCCGTCAACCGGCTGGTGTCGGCCGGCGCCGCGCCGGCGTGGACGACGTCGCCGGTGCAGGTCGGCGGATACCACTACGCCGCGGGCTCTCTCGTCGTGCCTTACCTCAAAGCGGTGGAACCGGTGGTGGCCCAGATTGCCAGGGAGCTCGGCCTGCGGTCTGACGGCATCAAGGGGAAGCCGCCGCCGAACACGCGGCCGATCGGCCGCGCGGTGATCGCGCTGCACAAACCGTGGGTGGAGAGCACCGACGAGGGATGGACCCGCTGGCTGCTGGAGCAGTACGAGTTCGACGTCGCGAGCGTCACCGACGCGGACATCCGAGGCGGGAACCTGCGGGCACGCTTCGATGTGATCGTTCTTCCCGGCCTCTCACCCGACCGGCTGATGGCGGGGTTCAGCGCCGGCACCGTGCCGATCGAGTTCTCGGGCGGCCTCGGCTCGGGCGGCCTCGACGCCCTCCGCGCGTTCGTGCGCGCCGGCGGGACCCTGGTGTGTCTGTCGCAGTCGGCCGGACTGGCGATTGCCGCCTTCAATCTGCCGCTCCGGGACGTGGCGCGTGATGCCGAAGACCGGCTCTTCGTCCCAGGATCGATCCTGAAGCTGACGGTGGACCCCGCGAAGCCGCTCGCGTTCGGCATGGAATCGACGACCGCTGCGTTCTTCGCCTTCAGCTCGGCATTCGAGCCAGCGCCCGGCGCGAATGCAATCGGGGGGCACGGCAGGCCCGGAGGCGCGATCGACCGAGGTCTCGACACGATCGCTCGGTACGGCGACAAGGACATCCTGCTGAGCGGCTGGCTCGAGGGCGAACCGGTTATCGCCGGCCGCGCGGCGGTCATCGACGCGGCGGTCGGCGCCGGCCGCGTCATTCTCTTGGGATTCCCGGTCCAGCACCGCGGTCAGTCGCACGCGACGTTCCGTCTGCTCTTCAACGCGCTGCACAGCGTGCCGCGCCGCACGCCCTCCCAGACGCGCTGAACGCCGGTCACCGGGCGGTCGCATCGGGCGCCCGGCTGCTCGCCGCCTCCGCTTTGCCGACCATGCCTGGTGTGCTCGCTCGTCTCCGCGCGCGCTCGACCGACTGCCCTCCTGGCACCCCCCTTGCCCCGCCCACAGACGCCGCGCCGCAGAAGGCTCGTTTCACGAGTAATCCGGCCTCCATGCGATCACCGGTTGCGGCAGCTGCGCACACGGGGTTCGGCCGCCATGCAGAATCTGCCTTTCGCCGTCGGCGACGGTGTCCGCGTTCGACGCCAGCGGTGGCGGGTCGTCAGCATCCGCCCGTATGAAGACTGCTGCCTGGTCGCGTTGACGGGCATCGGTTCGCGAAACCGCAACGTCGAGACCCGCGTGCTGCTTCCGTTCGATGTGACCGAGCCGGTCGGGTCCAGCGCCCGGATGCTCTTTGTCGGCTCACGCCGGTGGCGACAGGAGTGCCGCCGGGTTGTCGCAACCCACGGCGGGGCCGACGCGCTCCACGCCGCCCGCGTGGCCAGCATGGATCTTCTCCCGCACCAGCTCGAGCCTGCCCTCGCGATTGTCCGCGGCGCCACGTCGAGAATCCTGATTGCGGACGACGTGGGCCTCGGGAAGACGATTCAGGCCGGCCTCATCGCATCGGAGCTGATACGTCGAGGCGCTGCCGAGCGCATTCTCGTCCTCACGCCCGCGGGGCTGCGCGAGCAATGGATCGGCGAGCTGGCTGAGCGCTTCGGCCTGCCATTCCGTCTGGCCGACACAGCCGCGATGCAGCAGCAGCGGGCGATAATCCGTCCGGGCCTCAACCCCTGGTCGACGATGCCCCTGATCGTGACGTCACTCGACTACATCAAGAGGCCCGAGGTTCTCCCCGCTGTCGAAGGTTGCCGTTGGGACCTCGTGATTGTCGACGAAGCGCACGCTGCGGTGACGGCGGTCGAACGGCACGGCGCCGTCTCGCGCCTGGCGGCGCGCTCGCCGTATGTGCTGCTCCTCACCGCGACACCACACAACGGCGACGCCGACGCCTTCGCCTCCCTCTGTGCGGTTGGCGGTCATCACGACACGCTGCTGGTGTTCAGGCGGACGCGTCACGACATCGGTCTGCCGTCGAACCGGCGCGTGCGACGGCTGGTCGTCAAGCCGACCGCCGAAGAGCAGGAGCTGCATATTCGGCTCGAGCGCTTTACCCGCGCGGCGCTGGCCGACCATCCGGACCGCGCTCGCGACGTCTGGCTGGCCCTTTCCACGATCCACAAGCGTGCGCTGTCGAGCGCATTCGCGGTCCACGAAACCGTGCGTCGGCGGCTGCTGTCGCTCGGCGGGCACGACGAGCCGTCAGAACAGCAACTGCGACTGCCGCTCGCCGACGAGTCTGGCGAACACGACGATGAAGATCGGACGCCTCGATGGACCTGTCCGTCGCTCGACGACCCGAGCACCGAGCGCACGCTCCTCACGGAAATTGCGGATGCGGCGGCGGCGGCATTCGGCGGCCAGTCGAAGCTTCGCGCGCTCGCCAGGCTGGTGAGACGCATCGGCGAGCCGGTCGTGATCTTCACCGAGTACCGCGACACTCTTCTACACGTGCGTGAACGCGTGTTCCCTGATGCGGCGTTCATTCACGGCGGGCTGTCGAGAGCCGAACGTCGCGCAGCGCTCGACGCCTTCGAGCGGGGCGACCGCCCGGTGCTCCTGGCGACCGATGCCGCGGCGAAGGGCTGAACCTCCAGCGGACGTGCCGCGTTGTGATCAACCTCGAGCTGCCGTGGAATCCAATGCGGCTCGAGCAACGAATCGGCCGCATCGACCGGATCGGCCAGCGGCGGTCGGTCCATGCGGTTCACCTGGTTGCCGCCGGGACACGCGAGCTCGGCATGGTCGAGCGCCTCGAGCAGCGCATCTCACGCGCCAGCAAGGACATCGGGGTCCCTGATCCGCTCGGCACGTTCTCCGGGCTCGGTGACCTCGACCTGCCGACGGTGAGAGTCGATGCATCGCACGAACATCGAAGGCTGGTTGACGCCCGGCGCCTGGCGGGCGCCCTTCCCGGCGCGGATGCGCCTGGCCCCGAAGCCGACGCCTTCATCACCACCGCGCGCGCTCGCCTGCGCACGCGCGTCGGCGCCAAGTCGCTCGCGATTCTTCAGTCGATGCTCGCCGACGACAACGGCCGTCCGGTTGCGCGGTGCGTGCACGGCTTGCTGCTGTCTCTCTGCCGGCCGACGGTACACGGTTCGAAGGCAGAGATACGGGCGTTGCTCGATGCGATCGGGGCGGCGTCACGCGCGCTCGTCGCTGATGCCGATCCGTGGGCCGAGGCCGCCGCTGGGGTTCACGCGGCGTTCTGGACCCGCCGCATCGAGAGAGAGCGCTCGATCCGGCAGATGCTGATGGCGCGCGTCGACCGTCCGCGTCAACCCGGTCTGTTCTGGGTGGGCGAATCCGACGGCACGCCGCCAGTGCCGGCGCCCGTGGGCATCGACCCCGATGGCACGTACGTCCAGGCCGCAGAGCGCTCGAGCTCGATCAAACCCGCATCAACCGTCGTCGTCCTTCTTCTTCTGGTCCCCTGACGTGCTGCCCGGATACCGCGGCCATCTTGTCTCCGAGTCCTTCCTGGAACAGCAGATCGGTTCGACCTCAGGACCCGGCCGGAACAAGATCCTGTCGCCGCCGGGTTTCGGCGCGTGGCGCGGAATCCGAAGAGGGCTGGGTCCGGCATCGGCGCTCAGGGCCGTGCTTGAAACGGGCGCCGTTCCGCTGCTGAGGCATCTGGGGTTCGACGATGTGTCGAGGGTGTGCGCCCACGATCAGGCCCTGTTCGCGACCGCGCGCGGTCAAGGCGCAATCGTCGGCCTGCTCGTCGCCGCGTGGGGGGTGCGGCTCGATCGATACTGGCGGCCCGCGGTCGTCGAGGCGCGCCGCCTCGGTATCGAATGGTGTGTGCTGTTCAACGGAACCCACCTGCGGGTCGTCAATTGCGGGCGTGTGCACTCGCGCAGGTACGCGGAGTTCGATCTCGAGATCGCACTCGATCAGGATCGTTCGGCCGCCGCGCTGTTGGCCGTCGCCGGCGCGCAGGCGCTGGCCACCGTCGCGCCGCACGGCACAACGTCAACCGGGACGTTGATGCGCCGGTCCGATGCGCAGGCGGCCGCCGTCTGTGGCGCCCTTCGTATCGGCGTCCTCGACGCGTCGCAAACGGTGCTCGCGGCGCTGCTGTGGTGGGACTGGTCGATCCCGGCGATCGAGGCGGCGTTCGAGCAGGCGTTGACGCTCGTCTATCGAATTCTCTTCCTGCTGTTCGCCGAGGCGCGTGCCCTGGTGCCGCTCTGGCATCCCGTTTACCGCGAGAGTTACAGCCTCGAGGGTCTGCTCGACGCCGCGACTGGCGGGACGGCGTCGGGCCTCTGGGACGGGTTGCGGGCGGTGAACCGGCTCGCGTATGCCGGCTGCCGGGCGGGCGACCTGCACGTCACCCCGTTCAACGGCCGCCTGTTCGCGCCAGCGCGAACCCCGCTGGCCGAGCGCCGCAACCTCGACGACGAAGCGGCACGACGCGCCCTGGTCGCGCTATCGACCCGCACCGCCGCGGACGGTGAGGGCCGGCAGCCGATTTCGTATCGCGATCTGGGCGTGGAACAGCTGGGCGCGGTGTATGAGACGCTGCTCGACTACGCTCCGCATGTAGAGTCCCGGACGCCGTCGCCACACTGCCGCGTGCCGCCACACGTGACGCTGCGGCCAGGATCGGGCCGGCGGAAGTCCACCGGCGCGTTCTATACGCCGCAGCCGCTCACGCACTTCCTGACCAGGCATTCGCTCGCGCCCCTCGTCCGCGACGCCAGCCCCGACCAGATCCTGGGTCTTCGGATTCTGGATCCCTCGGTCGGCAGCGGCGCCTTCCTGGTCGCCGCGTGCGGCTACCTCGCCGATGCGTATGAAACGGCGCTCGGCGAGTGGAACGGCGTGCATTCGAGCGACATCGGCAGCGCGGACCGCGCCAAGTTCCGCAGGACGATTGCCGAACGCTGCCTGTACGGCGTGGACGTGAACCCGATGGCCGTTCAACTGGCGCGGCTGTCCCTGTGGCTCACCACCCTCGCCGCCGACCGTCCGCTCAGCTTCCTCGATCACCACGTCGTCACCGGCGACAGCTTGCTCGGCACATGGCTGGGAACCCTTCGGCGTCCTCCGGGGCGCCGTGCCGCCGCCCTGCCGCTGCCGCTCTTCGACGAAGCGGCGGCCGTGGTCGCGGTCCGCGGCACGCTGCCGGTCCGCTTTTCCCTCTCGCTTGAACCGAACGACACACCGGAGCAGGTGCGCGCCAAGGAGCGCGCGCTCCTGGCGATGAGCCACCGCAACACGGCGATCTCGCGGTGGAAGCGGGTCGCAGACGTGTGGTGCGCGCATTGGTTTTCGAAACCCGACGACATTCCGACGGCGGCCTTTGCCGCGCTGGTTGACGCGATCCTCACCGGCCGCTGCGCCTTGCCCGGGCCGGTGACGTCGGCGTACCTCCGTGCGACCGAATCTGCCGGCGCCAACCGCCGGTTCTTCCATTGGGAGCTCGAGTTCCCCGAAGCCTTCTTCGATCGGACCGGAGAACGGCTCGCCGCCGCCGGGTTCGATGCGGTCATCGGTAACCCACCCTGGGACATGCTCCGCGCGGATCCCGGCGAGCGGGACAGCAGCACCTGGTCGCGCGCGGAGACCGCCGATGTGATCCGCTTCACCCGCGATTCCGGCGTCTACGTCGGGCAGTCGACGGGGCATGCGAACCGGTATCAACTGTTTCTCGAACGGGCGATTGCGCTGACGCGGCCCGGCGGGCGTATCGGCCTCGTGATGCCGAGAGGGCTGCTGTCCGATCATGGAAGCGCACGCCTGCGGCGCCTGCTGTTCTCCGAGTGCGGCGTCGACACCCTGGTCGGGATGGACAACCGCCGGCGGGTCTTTCCCATACACCGCAGTGTCCGCTTCGTGCTGCTCGCCGCCACGCGCGGCGAACCGACAACCGAGTTCGGCTGCCGCCTCGGAGAAGACGATCCGGCGATTCTCGAGACCGCAGGTGACGTTGCTGCGGGCCGCGACGAGTGGTGCACCGTGCGGCTCTCCCCGGAGCTGCTCGAGCGCGTATCGGGCCACGGCCTCGACGTGCCCGATTGCAAGGGGCCGCGCGATCTGGCGATCGTGGAGCGTGCCGCCGCCTTGTTCGAGCCGCTCGGCTCACCGGGCAGTTGGAACGCGAGGTTCGGGCGGGAGCTGAACGTCACCGACGACCGGGCACATTTCCGGCAGGCAGGGCGGGGTCTGCCGGTGGTCGAGGGAAAACAGCTGGAGCCGTTCCGGGTCAAGCTCGGTGAGACACGGCTGAGAATCGCCACGCGCGATGCGCAGCGGTTGCTCGGTCCGAGGTGCGAGCGCCCGCGGCTCGCCTATCGAGACGTCGCGAGCGCAACCAACCGCGTCACCCTGATCGCTGCCGTGCTTCCGTCCGGGTGCGTCTCCACGCACACCGTGTTCTGCCTGCGGTCGCCGCATCCGTCCCGCGCGCAGCACTTCCTCTGCGGTCTGTTCAACAGCTTCGTCCTGAACTATCTCGTCCGGCTGCGCGTCAACACACACGTGACCACGGCAATCGTCGAGCGGCTGCCGGTGCCGAGCGTCGACCAGGCCGGTGAAGCCTTCAAGGAAGTCGCTGCGCTCGCGAGGATGCTTGCCGGTCGCGTGGATACCGGACTCACGGCCAGGCTGAACGCCGTCGTGACGGAGATGTACCGGTTGACGGCCGACGATTTCGCCCATGTGCTCGACACCTTTCCGTTGGTGCCCGAGGCCGAGCGGCGCGCCGCGTTCAGGGCGTTCGAGGATCGCCGCTGAGTGTGCGGCGATGCTGCTGGCAGATCGTCGAGACGGGACGCGGGGAGGTCGGCCTGAAGGGACCAGGCTCCGCGGGCGCGTGGCTACGGAGCGGCGAAGCGGCGGGTCTGGGCCAGGTAGCGCGTCGCTTTTTCCAGCGCGCGCCGCTCGGCCTCCTCTTGCGTTGCGCCGTCGGCGCGCGCGAAGCGCGCGCCCGGATCGACGCTGGAGATCGTGCAGTGATAGACGTCGCCCAGCCTGTAGGTTTCGAGGCTGACCGGCCACCCCGCGAGCTCCATCTTACGCACTGAATAGTCTTCTGGTTTCATGATCGGCGCACCTGAGGCCTCGGTTGATCGGGTCTCAGGGCTTCTCCACCGGAGCACCGACCAGATTGCCCCATTCGGTCCACGAGCCGTCGTAATTCTTCACGTCGTCGAATCCGAGCAGGTACTTCAGCACGAACCACGTGTGGCTGGATCGCTCGCCGATGCGGCAATAGGCGATCACCGGCTTGTCGCCGGTTACGCCCTGCGCACGGTACAGCGCCTCGAGCTCCTGGCGGCTCTTGAACGTGCCGTCGTCGTTGCAGGCCTTGGCCCACGGCACGCTGCTGGCGCCGGGGATGTGGCCGCCGCGCTGGCAGGTCTCTGGCAGGCCGGGAGGCGCCAGGATCTCGCCCGTGAACTCCTGAGGACCGCGCACGTCCACCAGCGCGGCGCTTTTGGCCTTGACCGCCTGCTGGACCTCGGGCAGAAACGCGCGCAGCGACTGATCCGGCTCCGCGGCTTTGTATGACTTCGGCGGGAACGACGGCTTCTCCGTGGACAGATCGCGCCCCTCGGCCAGCCACTTCTTCCGGCCGCCGTCCATGATGCGAACGTCCTGATGTCCGTAGATCTTCAGCTGCCAGAAGGCCCACGCCGCGAACCAGTTGTTGTTGTCGCCGTACAGGATGATCGTGGTCTTGTTGTCGATGCCGGTCGAACCGAGCAGACTCTCGATCTTGTCTTTCGGGGCGATGTCGCGCACGACCGTATCGCACAGCTCCGTCGTCCAGTTCCATCCGGCCGCGCCGGCGATATGCCCCTGGTCGTATGCGGTGGTGTCGACGTCAACTTCGACCACGCGCAGGCTGGGGTCGGCAGCGTGCTGCGCAACCCAGTCGGTTGTCACGAGAACATCGGAAGCGGCGATCGGCATATCGGCGGTCTCCTTGGTTTTTCGGATAACAACTTTACAACGATAATGGCGGAGGAAGAACCCGGCGACGTACTACGGGAGCAAGGTGCTCGGAGCGGCTTTTCGGACGGTGCGGCAGAACACGATTCAAATCGCTGAGGATGTGCCTGACGACAAGTACGACTTCAGGCCCGCTCCAGACGCGCGGAGCATCGGACAGACGCTCGTGCACGTCGCGTTGAGCCCGCGATTCCAGCTGCACGTGCATCAGAACCGCGTTGACGACCTGAAACAGGTGAATTTCCCCGAGCTGATGCAGAAGATGGCCGTCGAGGAAGCCAAGCCGCGAACCCAGGCGGTTGAGAGCGCGACTCTGTAGCGATCGCCCACGGTTATCGCGCCCGTCCTCGCCACGCCTTCGGGTTTCTTCTTAGGTGCAGCACCGCCAGTACGACGATCATTTCGTCCGACGTCCGAAAGTAAACAGCGTAAGGGAAGGTATGCAGTAGCGCTCAATGGACCTCGCCGGTCACCGTGGGGAACTGCAATGGCCGTTCGCTGATGCGTGCGAACGTTCGATCGACATCGCTGAGGAATCGCTCCGATAACCCCATATCGCTCGTCCTCGTACCACCGCGCCGCGTCCTCGAGTTCGGCCTCCGCGAGTGGCCGAACGATGAACTGGCGGGCCATTCCGTTCAGTGGCTGCTGTCGAACTTCTTCCGGAGGCGTTCCTGCACAACCTCCCAGCTGTCACCGGCGGCCGGATCGGCTTCGAGGTCCTTCAGGCGCGCGTCGAGGACTTCGCGGTGCCAATCGGGAACGGGAATCGTCTCAGGCGTGGCCGCTATTCGGTCCCACAGCGACTGCAGGTAGTCGATCTTCTCGTTGACCGACAATTCATCGAAACCGGGCGGCGGAAGCGGGACGGGTTTGGGCATGAAGCACGTCCGGTGAGACGATCCGGCTCAGTATAGCCCGGGCAATGCGGGCCTGTCGGCGGATCACGCCGCCCCGCTCCACAGCTGCAAGTACCGCTGGTTGCGCGCCTCCGCCGCACCCGCATTTCGCACCCGTTGCACTACACTCCCCGAATGCCGTCATCCGCTGCCTTCAACGGGCACAGGCGCGTCCCTCCGCCGGCGAACGAGCCAATACGCCAGTACGCGCCCGGTTCATCCGAGCGCGCATCGCTCAAGGCACGACTGCGTGCCATGGCCGGCGAGAGGATCGAGATTCCACTGGTGATCGGCGGAAAAGACATTCGAACCGGCGATACGGCAGCCAGCGTCATGCCCCACGACCACAGGCACGCGCTGGCGGAGTACCACCGCGCCAGCCCCGCGCAGGTCCTGCAGGCGGTAGACGCGGCTCGCGACGCACATCGTGAGTGGTCGGGCTGGTCGTTCGACGATCGCGCCGCGGTGTGGCTCAAGGCAGCCGAGCTTCTCACGACCTCGTGGCGTGACATCGTGAACGCAGCGACGATGCTCGGCCAGTCGAAGACCGCGTTTCAGGCGGAGATCGATTCGGCCTGCGAGATTATCGACTTCTGGCGCTTCAATGCGCACTTCGGCGAGGAGCTGCTCGGCGAGCAGCCGCTGAGCGATCACACGATGTGGAATCAGCTCGAGTATCGTGCGCTCGAGGGCTTCGTCTACGCGGTGACGCCGTTCAACTTCACGTCGATTGCCGCAAACCTGCCGACCGCACCGGCGTTGATGGGCAACACGGTCATCTGGAAGCCGGCCGCCAGTGCGATGTTCTCCGCCCATTACCTGATGAAGCTCTTCGAGGCAGCCGGCATGCCCCCCGGAGTGATCAACCTCGTCGCCGGGGACCCGGCGATGATCTCCGGCGTGCTGCTGTCGCACCGCGAACTTGCCGGCGTGCACTTCACCGGCAGCACGCAGGTATTCAACGACATGTGGAAAACGATCGGGGCGTCGATCGGGACGTATCGTTCGTACCCCCGGATCGTGGGCGAGACCGGCGGCAAGG
>WHSN01000151.1 GCA_009380045.1 Luteitalea sp. | reverse complement strand
GTCGTGAGCCAGGTGGTCGGCGTCGGGATCTTCCTGACGCCGGCGACCATGATGCGCACCCTCGGCAGCACCGGTGCAGCGCTGGGCATCTGGGCCGTGATGGGCGCCCTGAGCATCGCCGGTGCGCTGTGCTATGCCGAGCTGACGACGCGGTTCCCGAAGGCCGGCGGCGGCTACATCTTCCTGCGTCAGGCCTTCGGTGCGCGTAGCGCGTTCGTCTTCGGCTGGATGGCACTGCTCGTCACCGACCCCGGCATCACCGCGGCGCTCGGTATCGGCATCGCGCAATACCTGCTCGCCGCGCTCGAAGCATCGCCGACGCTGGTTCCCGTCGTCGCCGTGGCAGCCACGATCGCCTTCGGGTTGCTGGCGCTTGCCGGCATCGCCGCGAGCGCGACGGTGTTGCGCTGGACGGCGATCGCCAAGCTGACCATCGTCGCCATTCTGGTCGGCGCCGCCGCGCTGCAAGCCGGGAGTCCGGCGCCCGTGGACACAGGTGCGGTGTCCCTGGGCGGTGCGGTTGGCATCGAGGCCTTCGCCACGTCCCTGATCGCGGCGTTCTTCGCCTTCGGCGGCTGGTGGGAGCTGGGGAGGATGAGCGAGGAAGTGGAGTCGCCGCAGCGCACGATGCCCCGCGCGCTGATCGGCGGGCTGGTCCTGGTGACGGCGATTTATGCAGCGGTCAGCGTCGCGTACGCATTGAGCGCGCCCGCGCGCGTTGGGGGGACCGACGAGGCGTTCGTTGCCGCGGTCGGGGCGGCGCTCTTCGGAGATGCCGCGGGACGTCTGCTCGCCATGATGGTCGTGGTCGCCGTGTCGGGCAGCCTGGTCGCAACCCTGCTGGCGGCGCCGCGCATGTACCTGGCCATGTCGCGCGACGGCCTGTTCCCGCCGCGGCTGGTGCGCTTCGACGAGCGTCGCGGAGCGTCGCCGGCTGCAACGCTGATTCAGGTCTCCCTGGCGTGCCTGCTGATTGCGCTCGGGAGCTTCGACCAGATCCTCGGCTACTTCGTGCCGGTGACGATCTTCTTCCTCGCCCTGTCGGCGGCAGCGGTCCTCCGGCTTCCCCGGCCGGCGGCGGACGGAAGCGCGTTCCGCGTGCCGCTCCACCCGCTGCCGATCCTGCTGTTCCTGTTCCTCATCGCGTCGGTGCTTGCCCTGTTCATGATTGGCCAACCGATACAGACGTTGCTCGGCGCCGCGGTCGCGGCGATCGGCGTACCGATATCGTTTCTCGTGCTGCCGAGAAGGCCCAGGGTCGTGCCGGCCTCCTGACGCATGATCTAAGATCCAGTCTCTGGCAATCCCCCGCCTTGTATCGCTCGACGTATTCCGCGGCTTGACCATGGCCGCGATGGTCGTCGTCAACAACCCCGGCGATTGGGAACAGGTGTACGAACCGTTGCTGCACGCCGCCTGGCACGGCTGGACGCCGACCGATCTGATCTTCCCGTTTTTCCTGTTCATCGCCGGCGCGACGCTCACCTTGTCGCGCTCGCACGCATCGTGGCCGCGTCTTCTGCGGCGCACCCTGCTGCTCATCGCCCTTGGCCTCATGCTGAACACGTTCCCGTTTTTTCGACTCGATATGATTCGGATTCCTGGTGTGCTGCAGCGCATCGGCATCTGTTATTTCGCCGCTGGAATCATCCTCCGCCGGACATCGTCTGGGGCGGCGCTTCTGACAATCGTCTCGGCGCTGACGTTCGGATACTGGGCGCTGTTGATGTGGGTGCCGCCCGGCGCCGGCGATCTGTCGCCGGCCGGCAACCTTGGCGCGCACCTGGATCGCGCCTGGCTGGGTGGGCACCTCTCGAACCCCGACTGGGACCCCGAAGGTCTTCTGAGCACGATTCCGGCTGTCGCGACGACGCTGCTGGGTGCGGTTGCGGGCATCTTGCTGCGGTCCGGGGGCAGCCCGCGGCGCATCGTCGGGACCCTCCTTGCCGGAGGCGTCGCCGGAATCGTCATCGGTCAGGTGTGGGATGTCGCGTTTCCGATCAACAAGAACCTCTGGACCAGCTCCTATGTGTTCTTCACGGCCGGCATGGCTGCCCTGGTCCTGGCTGCGTGCTACGCTGCGGTTGACGCGTGGCCGTCGGCGCTCTCCCGCGCCGTGGCCCGCCCGTTTGTCGTGCTGGGCACCAACGCGATCCTCTTGTACGTGCTCTCGTCGTTAATCACGCGCCTGCTGGACGTGGGGAGTATCGGCGGGGTGAACGCAAAGGCACGCCTCTACGACGCATGCTGCGCGCCGCTTGCGTCTCCGATCAACGCGTCACTCCTGTTCGCGATTGCCTACCTCGCGCTGCTGTTCATCGCGCTCGTTCCGCTGTATCGCCACCGCGTCTTCCTGAGAATCTGACCTCCCCCCCAGCCGGAACGAGATCCAGAGCGCTTTTCGATCTGCCGTAGCAGTCGTTCATCACGACGCCACGACGGAACACGAAGATTCTCTGCAAAAAAGGCTTCGTTACGGAGCGTTGTTCGGAATCGTGCCCTGGTTCGTTTAAGCAGACGTGGAAAGCAAATCACATCGGCACAACCAGGAAACAAAACGCTAGGGAGAACACAATGTCAAAGCAGTTGAGACAGATCGGCGGATGCGCGGGGGTTCTGATGGCAGTGGTGGCGCTTGCGACGGTCGCGCCGGTGACGGCGCAAGGACCGAGCCGCAGCACTCCGGTGTCCAACGACGGCTCCATGGTGCTCAGCCCGGAAGTCGGGCTGGCCGTCGAGATGAATCCGTTCCGCGGAACTGGCGTCGTGTCCGCCGTGGACCGTGCGCTCGCCGTCGAAGGACACGTCGGAGGGCCTGACGAAATGCGGCCGGCGGCTTCGAAGATCCCGAGTCGCGAAACGGTCCTGGGATTTGACTCTCGCCAGCGGGTTCAACCGACGACGAAGTATCCGCAGAGGGCAACCGCGTACATCACCTCATCGATCGGCAGCTGCACTGGATGGTTCGCTGGACCCGATCTGGTCGTGACCGCGGGCCACTGCGTACACACCGGCGGACCGGGAGGCAGCTGGGCCAACAACGTGGTCGTGCATCCCGGACGGAACGACGCGACCTCGCCCTACGGCTCGTTTGCCGCCCAGAGTCTCCATTCGGTCATTGGATGGACCAACTCGAGCAACGAGGAGTACGACTACGGCGCCATCAACCTCACCTCCAACATCGGCAACACGGTCGGGTGGTACGGGTACTATTGGCAGACGGCGAGCCTGGACAACGCGCCGGCGATCATCAACGGGTACCCGGGCGACAAGGCCTCGGGCACGCAATGGGTGGGCGCCGACAAGGTGCGCGCCACGACGACCCGGCAGGTGTTCTACAAGGTGGACACGTTCGGCGGGATGAGCGGCAGCCCCATGTGGGAGGACCGGCCCATCGGGAGCCCGTTCTGCGCCAACGGTCCTTGCGCCTTCGGCATCCACGCTTATGGCACGCACGGAGCGGCCCCTCATAACGCCAACAACCACGGAACCCGGATTCGCCAGGCCGTGTTCAACAACATCGTCAACTGGGTGAATCTCCCGTAGGTTGCCGGCGCCGGCCCTGGGGTTAGAATGGGCTTATTGGCTATCGTTCGCACCGTTCGCGCTGCGGGCTTCGACACCGACGAAGGAAGAGGTGCTGAAGCCCGCGGCGCCCGTTGCAAACTGACAGTGCTACTGAGTCAACAATGATGGCTTTCATCGTCGCTCTCGCCTTGCTGGGAATCGGCACCCTGGGTTGCAGTGTGGGGGATACATCGGTCACCGGCCCGGGTCAGACAAGCGGTGGTTCGCCCAGCATCTCCGAAGGTGTCGCCGGGCGCGTGACCAATGACAGTGGCGGGCCGATTGCCACTGCCATGGTGCAGCCGAGATCGCTCGACGATAACGGTCCTCCAATCCCCGAGATTGCGGTCTACAGCGACGCCGACGGGGGATTTGCGTGGCGCCTGTTCCCAGGCCGATACGAGCTCCAGGTATCGGCCGCCGGTTACCAGACGGCTGCCGCACCGGCCACCGTAGGCGCTGGGGAAGTGACGACATTGAACTTCACCCTCCAGCGCCTGCCCTGAGCGTCTGCCGCGCACGGCAGCACCACACCCGGTCACGCTGACCAAGCGCATACTGGTCGTCGAGGACGATCGATCCATCGCCTGCCTGCTTCAGGACAAGCCCTCTCCGAGCCTCGTCGCAGATACATCGGCACGGCCTCTGGCAGGGGGATCGATTGCGCTTGCGGGACTGAGGCGACGCCGATCGTGAGCTTCGCCAGGCGCAGCCGGCTCGCCCTCTCTCCGCACCCCCTAAATCAGAACGCGCGGCCGCCGTGCCAGGCGCCGCAGCGAGGGCCGGCCCGATCCTTCACAATCACGCGATTGACGCGCTGACGGCTTCGAGCGGCCGCAATCCCGGTGCAGCCATCTGCCCCTGCGCGCGGGTTGATATGCGCTTCAGTTCGCCCGGCGTAGTGCTAGAATCCGTCCCGATCGAGTCGATGTGCCGCACCTTTGCGCACGGCAGTGAACCGGATGCGGGAGACACCAATGCGCCATGTGAAAATTGGTTGGAAAGCGTATCTGTCGATCAGCGTCGCGTTGTTGGCGATCGCGCCAGCACCACTCGCCGGTCAGCCTCTCCCGGAGCGCCCCGGTGGGTCGCGCCCCGTGCAGTTGGCCAAGCCGCGAATCGCCCCCTTGCCCGAAGCGCAGTGGACCGACGAACACAAGCAGCGGATCGCCAAGTTCCTGCCCCCGGGTTCTCGCCCGGGCAACAGCTTCAGGACGCTGCTCAACGTGCCCGAGCTCGTCGATCGCACGATGCTGTTCCACAACTACATCACGCAGGCTTCCAGCCTCACGCCGCGGGTCCGCGAACTGCTGATCATGCGAACCGCCTGGCTCCACGGCAGCGACGTGATCTGGCGGGAGCGTGTGCCGTTCGCGCGAAAGGCCGGCCTCACCAACGAGGAGATCCGCAGGATTGCGCAAGGGCCGGCCGCCGCCGGCTGGGACCCCTTCGAGGCCAACCTGCTGCGGATGACGGACCAGCTGTTCCGGAATTCGTTTGTCAACGACGATGTCTTCAAGACGATGGCGGCGCGCTACGACACGTGCAACCTGATGGACGCGGGGATGACCGTCGCAGATTTCGCGTCGCTGGCACTGCTGTACAACACGCTCGGCGTCCAGCCGGATGACGCTCCAGCCGCCGATCGCATGCCCCTGGACATTCCCTACAAGGTTGACGTTCCCCAGCGGGAGGCGACTACGCTGAAAGCGCCACGCGCCGTGCCGATGGCAGGCAAAGGCGCCAACAATCCCCGCACCTTCGGCTTGTGTCCGGCGCTCGCGAAGGCCCGCAACGGCTCGGGCTACGTGAACCAGGTCTCAATGCTGGGCAAGACTGGACGGGACCGCGACCGTGAGCTGCTGATCCTGCGCATCGGCTGGGATTCCCAGTCCGAGTATGAATGGTCAGAGCATGTCGGACCCGTAGGAGAGGCTCGCAAGATGGGGTTGCCGATCGAGCGGATCACGATGGGGCCAGAGGCCCCGGGTTGGGACGCGTTCGAGGCCAACCTGTTGCGCTTCGTGGACGAGATGTATCGCGACTCGGTCGTGTCGGACCGCACGTGGAATGCCTTGAAGGAGCGCTATGACGACCGGCTGATGATCGACGCGACGATCACTCCGGCCAACTACCGGATGGTCTCGCTGGCGCTCAACATCCTCGGTGTCCAGAGCAATCCTGGTGAAGAAAAATTGCCGGCGGTGCCGTCGCGATGACTCGAGGCGGGCGGGCTTCCTAGAGCATTTGACTACCGAGTATCGCAAAGCCGCGAAGGATCACGAAGGGCACGATGCGTTTCCTAGGGAAGACTTCGTGTCCTCTCTTTGACGCTTCGTGTCTTCGTGACAAAGGCCCTCCGGGTCATTGCCGTCAGCGAACGAAATCCTCTTTGGTGATGTGCGGGCTGATCGGCTCCCAGTAGGTGAACTCGGCGGTCACCCTTCAAGCCGCCGCCGCTCCGGCAGAGTCAGGGCAGACGACGAGGCCGCAGTAGCCTCTACTCTTTTCGTCGCGGCTTCCGGCCGTCTACGGCGGGTTCTTCGCATCCCGGGTAGCTCTCGCCCGGGACGCCGGAGGTGACGAGGCACGCCTTGGGTTTCTCGGCCCGGGAAGGCCTTCCACTTGTGCTAGCATCTTCGGCACCAGAGACCGGCCCAACGAGCGCAGGGGATTGTCGCCCCGCTTTGTTCGCCTGTCGCGGCGCGATCCCACGGTCTGTTACGTGTCTTGGAGGCGTGTCATGAAACGAAGCTTTGTGCTCGGTATGCTCATCGCCATCGGCGCGTTGTCCATCGCGGTCGCCGCGGTCCAGGACGCCGGCCGACAAGGCGGCCGCGGCCGCGGCGGCCGCGGAGCGCAGCCGGAGGGCCTGCTGGCGGCGGATGCTGGGCAGTGGCGGGAAGGACGAACAACACGGCTCGTCAAGTTGAGGGACAACGTCTACAGGATTAACAACACCGGGAGCAACCTGACGGCCTTTGTCACAGACGCCGGCGTGGTGATCGTCGAATCGGGCTACCCGGGCTGGACATCCGACGTTCTCGCCAAGATCAAGTCGGTCACCGACAAGCCTCTCACCATGGTCATCAATACGCACGCCCACGGTGACCACGCCTCGATGAACCCGGAGCTCGGCAAGCTCGCCGGCAACGTCGTCGAGTTCGTGGCGCACGAGTACGCCGCGAAGATGATGGGCCAGGACGACTGCAGCACGCTCAGCGGCGCCGGCGCCAGCGCGTGCAACGCCTTCAAAGGCGAAAACAGGAAGTACCTGCCGGGCAAGACCGTGAAGGACAAGCTGTCACTGAAGCACGGCAACCTGCCGATCGAGCTCGCTTACTACGGCCCGGCGCACACCAACGGCGACATCGTGGTCACCTTCCCGACGCTCCGGATGGCGCACGTCGGCGACCTCTTCGCGTGGCCGGGTGTGCCGCGGCTGTTCGTGGAAGACGGCGGCAGCACGATTCAGTTCGGGGAGACACTCAGGAAGGCCCAGGCCGGAACGACGAACGTCGATACCATCATCACCGGACACAGTCAGGTCAAGACGTTCCAGGACTGGGTCGACCAGCGGCTGTTCGTCGACGAATATGTGGGCCAGGTGTTGGCGGCGCACAAGGCTGGCAAGACCGTCGAAGAGGCGGTCGCCGGGTTCAAGTACTCGGCCAAGTGGAGCGTCTGCCCCCCGACGGACACATTCGCCAGCCAGTATCCGGAAGATCACGAGAAGTTCCACACCCAGTGCACCTACCGCACTGACCAGACGCTGACCGACACGAAGTACGCGTACGGCGAGCTGGACAAGAAGAAATAGCGGTCGTCGGCGAGGCGCCTCTAGTTGAACGACGAGGTGGGGCCGCACCGGCGGCCCCACCTCACCTTCCTACTAATCCAGCTGGAACCCAACCTTCGCGAAGCGGCCCTGCAGAATCTGCAGCGGCACCGGCCAATCATACGTCGGCAGACTCGCCGCCGTCCGCGGAGGACCGGCGGTCGTGAAGTTGAGGTTGGCGTCGGTGACCGGGTTGGCGTTGAACTGATTGTAGAGGTCGAAGAACGCCTGCACGCGTCTGTTGTCGCCCAACGGAATACCTTGGACCGAGAGCAGCGCGAAACGTAGCGCTACGAGTCCGCCACAGCATGCCATTGCTCCTGTTGCCAGCGATCACACGCTGGGCGACCACACCCGTTCAGAACGTTGACCTTCCGTGAGGGGGCGATGCTGGGCCGGGTGTCAAGGTATTGTCAAGACTGAAGCCTCGCGCGCACGGTGCGATTTCAAGGGTCTCCAAGCTTGGAATACCAAGTCGGCTCCGATCATCTCGAGTTGGCATTGCTGCAGGGCTGTGGCAGGTGGGTGAGCGGGCTTTCGGATGAACGCGCGCCGGCTACCGACATATCGCTGCTATCCCGGCGTGCCACCACCCTGGGAACGGCCACGCGTCCGCGAGCGGGGGTTGATCGAGGTCTGGTAGTTCCGGCGAGAGCTTCAGTGAAGGAGACCCGGGCGAGATACCGGCCTGCTATTAAGCCGGCTGCGAAAAATGCCGCGAACGCCCGGTCCGCAGGCGTCCGCGGCATCGTCTGTGTCGGCGCTACTGCTGTGTTCTCGGTTGCATCGTGGTATCAGTCGACCGCATTTTGGTCTTGAAGCGCCAACCCTTGGCGGTCTTCACCAGCGTGTCGTCGTACCGGGAATACGAGTTGATCTTGAGCGGGACCACCTGGGGATCGAAGATGAAGACGTAGAGGCTGCCATTGGCGCCTTCGGCGGTGGGCGTGATCACCAGGTTCGAGACGACATGGCGGGTCTTGGACGGGCCACCCCGCTTGCGGGATTCCACCAGCGCCACCCGCCCCTTGGTGTTGTTGAACACGCCATCGTCGGTGAACGTATCGGCCCATCCCTCCGCGTCACCAGCGTCGATGGTGTGGTAGTAGCGGGCGTAGTTCTGCTCGATGTCGATGTAGTCCTGGGTGGTCAATGTACCGGCGGCCGATGTGGTCTTTTGCCCATAGGCCGTGTAGACCCAGGCCGCGATTACCGTGAAGAGCAGGACCGTCAGAGTCTTTCGTGTCGGCATAAGCACTCCTCGTCTGTTGAAAGAGCCGAACTTAACGCATGCTACCGCTTCGGTAGCGCAAACGCCAGAATATCGTCGCCGCCCCTGCGGCCCCGGTCACCGCCTCCGGAGGCCACCGCCACGAACTGCTCGCCGTTCACCATGTAGACGGAGGGGGACGAGAACACCCCCGACCCGGTGTTGAACTTCCACAGCATGTCGCCGGTTTTTGCGTCGAATGCGTAGAAGTACCCGGCCCGATTGCTCCCGGCGCCGACAAACACGATGTCGCTCGCCGTGACGGCCGGACCGGCCTGGCCGTACCCATCGAATTTCTGGCGCCACCGCAGCTCCCCGGTGGCCGGATCGTACGCCGAGAACGCCGCTTTGGGATCGCGGCCGGAATTGGTGGGCGTGTCGATCGCGTTCACATACAGCAGACCCGTCCGCGGGCTGTAGGCGGCGGGACCGTAGTTCTGTCCGCCGGACGGCCTGATCTGGTTGGGCCCTGGAGGTGTGAACAGTGGGACCGGCTTGAAGCCCTTGGCGAGCTGCTCCGGCGCGATGTCAATCGCGGGAATGTCGTACAACGGCTCCATTGGCTTGCCGGAGGCCGTGAACGGAAAGGGCTGCGTCGGCCACGGGTGCTCGCCCGGCGCGGCATCGGTGGACACCGGCATCTCCTTGATTGAGTGGATCGGCTGGCCGTTCTCCCGGTTCAGGAGATACAACAAGCCGTTCTTGCTGCCGTGCGCCAACCCTTTCACCGGTCGCCCGTTCACCTGGATGTCGAACAGCGTCGGCGCCGTCGCCGAGTCGTAGTCCCAGACGTCGTGATGCGTCTCCTGGAAATACCACTGCATCTTGCCGGTATCCAGGGTCAGCGCAATCACCGAATTCGAGAACAGGTTGGTCCCTGCCCGCAGCTTGCTGTTCCCGAACGGGTTCCCGGCCGAAAAGTAGAGGAGGCCCAGCTCCGGATCGATCGACGGCGTCTGCCAGATCCCGCCGCCGTGGCGCTCGCCCCCGACCCACGTCGGACCGGCAATCTCCCACCCCTGGTCACGCTCGTCCTGCGGCACGGTGTTGAAGGCCCACCGCACCTTTCCCGTCTTCGCGTCCACGGCGATCATGTAGCCGCCGGGCACGTGGCTCTCGCTGCGGTTGGCGCCGATGTAAATCACCCCGTTGTAGAATTGCGGCGCGCAGGTGAACGAGTATCCCATGCTGATCGGCGTTTTCACGTCCGCATAGCGCTCCTTCAACACTGCCATGATGGGGTCCGCCTGTCCCTGGGTCCCGAAGCCTTCCATCGGCTTCCCGGTCTTGGCGTCGAGCGCGAACAGCGATGCGCCGCCCGCGGTGTAGACGACGCCATCCGCATAGACCACCCCGCGCTGTCGGAAGATGTAGCCTTCCTTGGCCCCGCCGCCGATCAGTTTCGAGACGTCGAAGGACCACAGAAAGTGGCCGTCGGCCGCGTTCACCGCGTAGACGCTGCCCCGCGCATCGGTGACATACATCGTGCCGTCGACGATGACCGGGGTGGTCTGGTTGCTGACCCCGTCAATGACCCCGTGCTGGAAGATCCAGCGCGGCGCCAGCGTCGTGACGTTGTC
>WHSN01000101.1 GCA_009380045.1 Luteitalea sp. | reverse complement strand
CCCACGGCGCCGGTGCTGCGCGGCTCGTTCAAGACCCCGGGACAGGCCAAGAACGTGGCGCTGTTCGGCACGAAGGTGCTCGTTGCCGACCACATGTCGGGGGTGGACTACGTCGATGTCTCGAACGCCGCGAAGCCGGCGTCGCTCGGATCGTTCTTCGTCGAGGGTTATGCGCGTGACGTGGTTGCGGTGGGGCCGATCGCTTACGTCGTCGATGCGCCAGCCGGTCTCTACGTTCTCGACTTGTCGAAGGCGGGTCCGCTCGAGCCGGTCGGAACGCTGCAGTCGGCCACCGCGCCGGCGTTCATCGAGGTCGCCGAGACACCGGCCAGGAACCAGAAGCTCGCCTATCTCGTCGGCGGCGGGATGCTGCAGGTGTACGACGTATCGAATCCCACCGCCCCGGCAATGGTGAGCACCCTGCGGATGCCTGGCCGCCCGACGCGCGCGGCGGTGAATGGCACTCTGGCCTACGTCGCAACCGGCGTTGACGGGATACAGATCGTAGATCTGTCGAACCCGGCCACTCCTATCATCGTCGGCGCGTACAAGACACCCGGTCCTGCGCGCGATGTCGCGGTGACCGAAGGGCACGTATTCGTCGCCTTCACCGACGGCGAAGACACGGGTCAGGTGCTGATTCTGCGGCAGACGCCCTGACCCGCGGCCTGGAGGCGCGTCTCCCGGAAACGGGACCGTTCCGGGACCGTTTCTACTGGTAGGCCCGCTCGTAGAGGGCGAGGGCGGCGGCGGCGTCGAAAGGCCGTGGGTTGAACGTGCCGGTCCACTGACTCGCGGCATTCGATGCCAGCGCTCCGAGGTCGCTCCGGGCGGCGCCAAGGTCACGTAGCGTCGCCGTCAGTCCGCCTATTCGCGCCAGCCGTTCGAGACACTGCGCGAGCTGCTCTCCAGCGTCGGCCCCGACCGCCTCGCCTGAAATCCGCAGCAGCTCGGCGTAACGGTCGCCCACCTTCGCGCCATTCCAGCGAACGACATGCGGGAGCATGACGGCGATGGCCACACCGTGCGTCGTGCCGAAGCGGGCCGTCAGCGGGTTCGCGCACGCATGAGCGGCGCCCAACATCGACTGCTCGATCGCCACGCCGGCCTCGTGTGCCCCCAGCAGCATGCTGCCACGAGCCTCCAGATCGTCGGGCACGCTCAGCACGCGCTCGAAGTGCTCGACGAGCAGCCGCCAGGCCGCCCTGGCGAACCCGTCCGAGAGGTCGGTGCGGCCGCTCGTCACATACGACTCCACCGCGTGGGAGATCGCGTCGAAACCGCAGGCAGCCGTCAGGGTCCGAGGCTGCGTCACTGTCAGCTCGGGATCGAGCACAGCCACCTGGAAGGCCGCCTTCGGATCACCGCAGGCCATCTTCTCGTGCGTGAACGTGTCGGAAATGATCGCGTAGCTCTGCGCTTCGCTGCCGGTACCCGCGGTGGTGGGCACGCCAATCGACGGCAGCAAGGGCCGCAGCGCCTTCCCGTAGCCACGGTAGTCGGACATGACGCCGCCGTTGGTCAGCACGAAGTTGATCCCCTTCGCGCAGTCGAGCGAGCTCCCGCCGCCGAGCGCCACGATCGAATCGACCCCGAGCCGGCCGGCCTCGGCCCGACCCCGCTCGACCATGGCGGCGTCCGGGTTGGCCGAAAACCGGTCGAATAGGAACGCCTCGACGCGGCTGTCGCGCAGGATGGTGATGGCGCGATCGACGAAGCCGGTGGCAACGATTCCCGGATCCGCCACCAGGAGCGCCCGCCTGCTGCCGATCCCGTGCGCCAGCTCGCCCACACGTCCCAGTGCCCCGGCCCCGAACACGACACGCGTGCGAGGGATGAAATCGAACGGCCGCATCACGCCAGCGACGATACTATATTGACTGCTGTCCAGGAGGATGCGTTCATATGACGTCGCGGCTCTTTCCCGGAACCATCGCTGCCATCGCGTGCGTCGTTCTCACCTCGATTCCTGGTGCCCAGACCCCGGACGCCCAGCGCTACTGGCCGCAGTGGCGCGGGCCGCACGCGAACGGTATCTCCCCGGTTGCCGATCCGCCGCTCGAATGGAGCGAGACCAGGAACGTCCGGTGGAAGGTGGAGATACCCGGGCGCGGATACGCCTCGCCGGTCGTGTGGGGCGACCGCATCTTCGTGACGACCGCCGTTCCGGTGGGCGTCACCGGCGACGCTCAGCATGCGCCACGAGGGGGGCTGCCGCAGCGCGACCTTCATCGCTTCGTCGTTCTCGCGATCGACCGCAAGACCGGCACCACCGTGTGGCAGCGGACGGCTATCGAACAGCAGCCTCATGAAGCGTCGCACTTCGACAATGGCACCTGGGCGTCGGGATCGCCGATCACCGACGGGCAGCACGTGTTCGCCTACTTCGAGTCGTTCGGCCTCTACGCCTACGACATGAATGGCAAGCTGCTATGGAGCAAGGACCTCGGCGACAAGCGGATGCGGAACCAGTTCGGCGAGGGCTCGACCCCGGCTCTCCATGGCAACACGCTCGTGATCGTCTGGGATCACCTGAACGGCGACGGCTCGTTCATCGTCGCACTCGACAAGCGCGACGGGAAGGAGCTATGGCGCGTGGCGCGGCAGGAAATCGACACCTGGGCCACGCCACTGGTGCTGGAGGTGAACGGCCGGCCCCAGGTGATCGTGCCCGCGATGCAGCGGATTCGCAGCTACGATCTCGCAACCGGCAACGTCGTCTGGGAAGGCGACGGCTTGACCATGAATCCGATCCCGTCGCCAGTGCACGACGACGGGATGGTGTTCCTGATGAGCGGCTTCCAGGGCAACGATCTGCGGGCGGTACGCATCGGCGAAGCCAAGGGCAACATCGATGGCACGAGCGCCGTGGCCTGGTCCCTTGATCGGGACACGCCGTACGTGCCGTCACCGATCATCAGCGACGGCATCCTGTACTTCCTGAAGACGAACTCCGGGATCCTGTCTGCCTTCGACACGAAAACCGGGAAGCCGCACTACCAGAACCAGCGGCTCGATGGACTGCCGAATGTGTTCGCCTCGCCGGTGGCCGCTCGAGGCCGTCTGTACTTCACCGGCCGGGAAGGCACGACCCTGGTTGTCCGGTCCGGGCAGACGTTCGAGGTGCTGGCGAAAAATCAACTCGACGACGCGTTCGACGCTTCGCCGGCGCTTGTGGACAAGGAGATCATTCTTCGCGGCAACAAGCACCTGTACAGCATCGCCGCGCCATAGGACGTCAGTCCGAGATCTGAGGGTCGGCAGCGATGTTCGCGCCGCCCAGGTAGCGCCCGATGACATCGAAGAGCTGGTTCAACTGAATCGGCTTCGACAGGTAGGCGTCCATTCCCGCCGCCAGGCAGCGCGCCTCATCGCCTTTCATCGCGTGTGCGGTCATCGCGATGATCGGGAGATGAGCGCCGGTGATCCGCTCTCGTGCACGGATGATGCGGGTGCATTCAAGACCGTCCATCCCCGGCATCTGCACGTCCATGAGCACGCAGCCGAGGCCGACCGACGCCGCGTCGTCCAGAATCGCCAGCGCTTCTTCCCCACTCTTCGCCATCACGACCTGGTGGCCGCGCCTCTCCAGGAGGCGCCTCGCCACCAGCTGGTTGACGCTGTTGTCCTCGACGACAAGGATGCGCCCTGGCGGGCGTCCTTCCCGCAGCGAGTGGCGCGTGATCAACGGCGGCCGATCCGCTTCGGACGACTGGAGATCCAGTGCCAATACGATGGCGTCCCGCAGCTCGGGGCGCCTGACCGGCTTGGCGAGGTACGCCTCCACGCCCAGCTCCCGGCACCGGGCGGCGTCACCCCGCTGGCCGGCCGAGGTGAGCATGACGACGGCCGCACGCGGGATCGCCGGATCCTTCTTCATCGCCTCGACCAGGCTGAAGCCGTCCGCATCGGGCATCCGGACGTCGGTCAGCACGAGCCGGAACGGCTTGCGTGCCTGCGCCGCGACCCGCAACGCAGCCAGCGCTTCCGCGACGCCGACCGCCACGGTCGGCGACATTCCCCAACCGGCGAGGATCGCCTCGAGCAGCCGGCGGTTCGTCGCGTTGTCGTCAACGATGAGGGCGAGTACGTCTCGAAGATCGACCGGATCGGAAATCGCCGGTAGCGCATCGGGGCCGGGCGCGAACCTTGCGGTGAAATGGAAGGTGCTGCCTCTGCCCGCTTCGCTCTCCACCCACAGTCGCCCGCCCATCAACGCCACCAGCTGTGATGAGATGGTGAGGCCAAGGCCAGTGCCGCCATACGTGCGGGTGATGGAGCCATCCACCTGGGTGAAGGCTTCGAAGACGCTGGCTTGACGGTCGGCCGGGATGCCGACCCCCGTGTCCGCCACCGAGAAATGCAGCACCACTTCGGGTAGCGTCGCCGCCTCCCGGGTGACGCGAAGAATCACCTCGCCTTCGGCGGTGAACTTGATCGCATTGCCGAGCAGATTCACGAGGATCTGACGCAGCCGTCCGGGGTCGCCTTTCAACGTCTGCGGGACAGTTGTCTCGACATCGACGATGAGCTCGAGGCTCTTCTGGTCGGCCCTCAGCGCCAGAGTATTTGCCGCGGCTCCGATGGCGTCGCGAGGTTCGAAGTCGATGGGATCGAGCGCCACTTTCCCTGCCTCCATCCGGGAAAAGTCCAAGATGTCGTTGATGACGGCAAGCAGCGCATCGGCTGACGATTTGACGATCCGAAGATACTCGCGCTGTTCGAATGTGAGGTCGGTATCCAGCACCAGGTCGGTCATCCCGATCACACCGTTCATCGGCGTGCGGATCTCGTGGCTCATGTTGGCCAGGAACTCACTCTTGGTGAGGTTCGCCGCCTCGGCGGCGTCCTTGGCCGCTCGCAGTTCCGCCTCCGCCGTCTTGCGGTCGGTGATGTCGGCGACGATGCCGACCAGTCTCGCCGGCTGGCCGTGGGCGTCGTGGTCCACCCGGCCGTGCACACTGATCCAATGGAGGGAGCGGTCAGGCCATCGGATCCGGCACTCCAGCCCGAAGACCCCGGTCTCGAAAGCGTCCTCGAAGGCGCCGCGAACCGCGGCCTGATCCTCGGGCACGACGGCGGCGACGAAGTCCGAGCGGCCCCAGGCGCGTGGCAGCGTCGTGTAGCCGAATATCTCGTCGTGCCTGGCCGATCGGACCGACGTGTCGGTGGCCAGATCCAGCGCCCAGGTGCCCATCTGACCTGCATCGAGCGCGAGGCTCATGCGGCGCTCGGCGTCAGCACGCTGAACAATGTGGCTTTCCAGAATTTGGTTGGCCTCCTGCAGCCGGACGGTCTGTGTGCGTGCACGCTGCGCCAGATACAGGGTGAACCCGAACATCGTCGCCATCAGGAAGCCGCCGCCCAGCGCCACCGCGGGGATGAGGGCGAACGGAGCTTGCCCAGCGGCAACGAGCGCCTGCCACAAACCCACCGCGCCAGTGGCGACTCCGATCGCCCCGCTGATTGGCAGCCAGCGCGGAGTGCCATGCTGGTCGGTCTCGAACTGCCAGGCCAACCCCAGCATGCCGAAGCCAAGAACCGCCTGGCCGACCGACGTGTGAACTGCTGCCCGTGAGAAGTCAGCCCAGCCGAAGGCATCGCTCGACCCCAGCGCAAAGCCCATGCTGGCCACGACGCCGACGGCGCAGACGATCGACCCGCTCATGGCCAGCGACAGCGCGGCCAGCGGCGCCGGGATCCTCGGTGCCGCAATCAGCGTCACGGACACCAGGGCGAAGCAGATGGCAGACACCGGCGCCATGCGTCCGGGACTCGACATCGCGACGGTGATGTAGGACGGCCCGAGGATCTGATCGATCCCGGCATCCACGTTGAAAACGAACTCCGCGAGGGTCAGGAGACCCACCGCGCCGGCCGTTCCCGCGAACACGACGACCGTCAACCGGGCGCTCCTCCGGGCAACCATGAGCAACGCCGAGCCGCACAGCAGGAAACAGGCGGCAGCGTTGCGCGACATCGGGGGAAGCTCCGGACGGAGCTGGATCAATGTCGCGTTGTAAGTGAGCCAGCCGGCGAGTACCGTCAAGCCCAGCGCCACGAGGAACACTGCTGAAGCCGCTGCCACCCGCGTCGGCCAGGCTTTCGGATGGGCGGTCTCTATCACGTCAGAGATTCCAGAGGATTTCCTACGGAGGCTGAGAGGAAGGTGTCAACTCATCGCGCTGCCGACACAAACAACCGAAGGATCGGTCCCGGCGAGGGCAGGAGGGCCTCGTCCGGTCCTCCACTTGTGACACGCTATCCGCTCTTACCCGCGTCGGCAGTTCGCTTTTGCACACCTGGCCCTGGACAGTGAAGCCGCCGCCGTGACGACAGACGCCTGGGCGCGCAGACGTGAAATGACCTGGAGAGCGACCGGGTTGAGCCGGCTTCTGGCCGGTGCTCGGAGCGCGGACGCTGGTGTACGGCTTAGCGCAGAAACCCTGCGAAGTGCTCTTTCCTGACGTGACACCTCACGACCGCCCGCCCGACTTCCTGCAGCTCCGCAACGTGATCGACCGAATCGAGCCGTTGCACCTGCGCGGACGCGATGTGCGGCAGCCCGAGCGCACCCAGACCCGCCGTCGTCAGCTCGGCATTGTGGCGGATGTAGGTGAACAGCTTGGGGTGGACCGGACCGGGCACCCGGCCGTTCGGGAGCGGGTCCGCGGGGGTGATGAGATCGCCGAGCTCGCGGTCCAGGCTGTCGCCGCACAGCGTCTTGCCGAACACCCGGCAGAGAAAGTCCTGCTCGTTCGACGCCGCGAACATGAGCGCCGAGGGGATGGACGTGGCGTTGTAGATCAGGTTCATCTCGCCAGGCAGCAGGTTGACGTTCGCATTCGGATTCATGCCGGTGCCCACCGACACGAGCAGCATGTTGCGCTCGCCCGCTTCCCAGCAGACCTGGTACGGAGCGAGCGTCGCCATCAGGAACAGCTGGAAGGCGGGATTGTTGTACATCGTCACGCCGCCATCCACGAAGATGAAGCGCTTGTCACCCACCTGAATCGTTTCCGGCGGGAAATATGTCGGCGCCGCCGAGCTCGCCCGGACCAGTTGCCAGAGCGGCAGCTGGGCATTGCTGTCGGCGCGCGACCGATCGTTGTATTTCGCGCGCGGATTGTTGGACACCGGCCAGGGCGAGTCCGTGGTTGCGTTGCGCATCACGAGCAGCAGCAAAGTCCTCAGCTTCTCGTCTCCGAGCGTCGTGTCGGCGCCAATCTGCCGCTTCAGCAAGTCGGCGAGCTTGTCGTCCTCGAACTTGTATCGGAAGCGTTTCAGCAGCCCGGCGCGGTCGAACATCGCTGGGCCGGCGTCGATGTAGAAGGCCAGGATGTCGGCGACCCGCCATCCAAGGGAGAGAAGCGTGGCGATGATCGCGCCGGTACTGGTACCGCCGATGTAGTCGAAGTAGTCGGCAAGCACGAACGAATCGTCCCGTTCGAGCTCGTCCTGCAGCATCCGCTCGATCTCGCGCAGGACCTCGAGCGTCACGACGCCGCGGATGCCGCCGCCATCGAGTGCGAGCAGCTTGTAGGGTGGGCCTTTCTCGAGCTTGTCCGCTACGGACAATACGACCTCCTGCGATGTCACCAAACGCTCATTGTAGCCACATCAGGAGCGAAAACTGCATTCAGGGGTTGGTCGGCGCTGGCGCGCCAGCCAGACCGAAGAGCGCGTTCGAGTCGAGCACCCTCGTTTCTGCGCCTCGCCTGTGAGCGATCTCGATCATGTCGGCCGTGCCTCCTGGGCCGTCTCCCTTCTCGCCGTTCCACAGCGCAATGACCGTCAGGTTCCGTGCTCCGGCGGTGAGCGCCTCGTTCAACATCCAGAGGTTGTTGCGCTGCCAGATCGAGTAGTCGCGCCGGTGCCTCAGCCATCCGGGCGGCTCCTGTGTCGGCGCGAGAATCGGCGCCGACGGGAAGCGCGATTGAATCGCGTAAAACCGGCGAATCCAATCCGCTCCGGCCGGCGCGACCGAGGCGGTGACATAGGAGTCCGGGGGCAGCGCGAGGTACAGCTTCGTCGGAATGCCGAGCTCGGCGCATACCTCGTGAAACAGGATGTCGCCGCCGCTCGCTGCGCCCGCCATTCCCACGACGACGCCCGATCGCGCCACCTCGTATTGCACGGCGTCACGAATGGCCGCACGCGCCAGCGGCTCCCGGTCGGCGGGAAAACGAGCCTTTCCACGCGTCGGCGCATCGACCTGATGACCCGTGAAGAGAATCACCCGCGGCCTCCCTGGCGTTCTGTCAACGGCGGCCGCCGGACCCAGCACGTCGAGGACGCGATCGACGGAGGCCGCCAACAGGCCGAGCTCCTGATACACCACGAGCTGCGCTCGAACCGAATCGCTGAAGAATTCCGGCTGCCCCTTCAGGGCCACGTCGTAGGCGTGCGCCACCTGGCCGGCACGTTCGGAGGTCAGGAACCTGAGATCCGCCTGGCTGATCGCGACCCAGGGATCTGACAGCCCGCTCTGGTCGGCGTACTGCTTGTTGGCTTGAATCGAGAATTCGACCGCGCCTGCCAGCAGGTGTCGCTCGATCCCGAACCGGCGTCGAGTCTCCTCGGCCTCGCCGTCGCTCGAGTGGCGGTCGGTCCACGTCTCAGGCAGCAGTTCGGCAAGCCCGAGGACGATCGTGATCATCGCCAATGCGTTCAGGCCCGAGTAGAAGTGATTGAGGTCCTGCCGGAACCCCTTCAAGTACGCCTCGTAAGATTGCAGGAGCAGCGGCGAGCGGAGGGCCTGCCGGCGTCGTCCGTCCTGCTGAAAGGGCCTCCAGCTTTCTCGCCACTGCGTCTTGAGGTTGCGCCCGAGCAGCGACCACGCTTCGGCGCGGTCTCTCGCCGGTGTACTCGGACGAACCGTGACCCGGCGCAGCGCGATCTCCGAGTTGACGAGATCGCCCAGCCGCTGGTAAATCGTGCCGAGCAGAAGATTCGCTTCCGTGTCCAGCGGGTCGGTGCGACGCAGATCCTCGAGCGTGGCGCACGCCCCCTCGAAGACATTGGCGCCGAACTGCTCGCGACCGACGATCCGGAGCCCTTCGGATTCCCACAACGCCCCCCGCGCCTCCTGGCCAAGGAGCGCGAGCTTGCCGAACAGCTTCGAACCACTCGCGTGTTGAACCTCCTCGCGAAACTCGCGCGGGACGGGCAGGAGACTGCGCCGCTCCTGTTCGCGCAGTTCGGGAAGCAGACCGAACACGGGGCTGTCCGGCCGATCCGATGCCAGCGTCGCCCTCAGCCCGTCGCACAGGCGGTCGAGCGTGCCGCCCGGCTCGGCCGCGTCATAGGCGAGGTACCGGTCGGTCCTGAGATCGAAGGGAACATCACCGGTGACGCCCCTGGCTCGAATCAGGAACGTGCGCTTTTCCCGGAGCGCATGCCGGATGCCCAGCTCGTAGTACGCGTTGACGTTGTCAATCGAGATGTCGGCGACGACCAAATCGGCGACCAGGAGCAACTGGAACATGTCCTCGCGGATATTGCCCGCTTCGACAACGTCTCCGGTTGTTCGTCCTCCGATGTCGAGCCGGTCGAGCGCCGGAGCGATGAGCTCGGCCTCCACCCGGTCGAAGTTGATGCCGCCCTTCTCACCGAATGGCCGAATGATGAACGCGCGCATTCCGGAGTCCTCCGCGCTCTCGCACCAACGCGGATGGCGCCACAGGGGTCAGCTGTCAGAGCTGATTGGGCCGATAATACACTCGATTGACGCGCTCGTTTGACCCCCGGGGCCAGACATCCGCCGTGCCTCATCCAAAAACATCCAATACCCGATCGGATCGCCACCTTGTCATCAGCCAGCACTCCTTCTGATTCGAGCTGTGTCCGCCAGCGCCGAAAGAGCCTCGTGTCGCGGCACCAGAGTCACCAAATCACCAGATGACTCGATGACGAGCTTCGCCCCGGGAGCGGCCCGGCGCCGTTAGACTTGCAGGCGGATGCGCAGTGGCTGGACTTCGTTCGATTCCGCGATACTGGTGCCAGGCACAGCGGTCGTCGCCGGCACGATCATCGTCTTGCTCCTGGGCTTGCTGCTGGATCGCGGCCCGGAGCGGCTCAACCCGAACGACCGCGGGATCTTGCGTTGTCCCGCCGACGCGCACCAGGATCTCTTTTCCTTCCGCGCGCTGCAATGCTGGTTTGACGCTCCGCACGGCCGCTGGCGGATGCTGTCGCGGGTCTCGGCCCACGGCGCGCTCATTGTAGAGGCCGAAGCCACCGAGCTCCAGGACGCCGACGAGATAGCACGGCGGTTCGTGGCCGGCCGTGACGGTGGCTTCTCCGAGGTCCTGGTCTACGTGCAGCTCGAGTCCGCCGCGGATCCGACGTTGATCCGGCGCGTTCGTTGGACGCGGCGGACAGGATTTGAAGCGCTTCAGTTCACGGCCAGCCCGGCGCGATGATGCGCGACCCGAAGTCTGACCGCCAGCTCCCTCACGGCGGCTTCGAGCCGTGTGCGTGCACGTCGTGCCAGCGTCCTATCGCAGATCCGGTACGAAGCCACGACGCAGCAGCATCTGCAAGGCCGGCGTCGTCGCGATGGTCGTGACCAGGGCCATGACCACCATCATCGTGAAGAGCGTTGGCGTGATCACGCCGAGATCGAGACCCACGTTCAGCACGATCAACTGCATCAGCCCGCGGGTATTCATCAGCACGCCGAGAGCGGCGGCAGACTGCCACCGGAGGCCGCCGGCGCGGGCGGCCACCAGCGTGCCACCGAACTTGCCGGCCGTTGCCACAAGGACGATCAGTCCGCACGCGACCCAAGCGTCCACGCCCGAGAGCAAGCCGATCTCCGTGCGCATGCCGGCAAACGCGAAGAATGCCGGAAGCAGCAGAATCTTCACGAAGCCTTCGAAGCCCCTGGTCAGCGCGTGAGCGAGCCGGCTGTCGTGCGGAATCACGGCGCCAAAGAGAAACGCGCCGAACAACGCGTGCACGCCGATGGCTTCGGTGGTCAACGCCGCAGCCATCATTCCCACCACGGCGAGGGCGATGCGGCCGTGACCGGGCTCCGCTTCATCGGATGCACGCAACGCCTTGCCAATCCCCGGGCGGACCACGGCGAACATGAGAAGGATGAACGCCAGCGTCAGCACCGTGGCGACGACCGCCATGCCGGTACTTGCCTCGACAACCCCGACGACCAGGGCGAGCAGGCACCAGGCTGTGACATCGTCCACAGCCGCGCATGTCAAGGCGACGGTGCCCAGATCGGTCTTGGTCAGTTTCAGGTCGGACAAGATTCTCGCCAGCACCGGAAACGCCGTGATCGACATCGCGATGCCGATGAAGAGCGCAAAGCTGGTAAAGGGAACATCGGGCGACGCGAACCTCGGATAGAGAAACAGCGCCAGCGCGCTGCCCAGAACGAACGGCACGAGAATGCTCGCATGCGACGTTGCGACTGTGACGTGCAGCTGCCCGCGCATCAGATCCGGATTCAGCTCGACGCCGACCAGGAACATGTAGAACACGACCCCGAGTTGGGAGACGATGCCCAGATAGGGCACCACCTCGGGTGCGAGGACGAAGCGATACGCCTCCGGCGATACCGCACCGAGGAGCGAGGGGCCAAGCATCACGCCAGCGATCACTTCGCCAAGGACCGGAGGCTGACCCATGCGACGGAGCAGGCGCCCAAGCAACCGACCGGCGATCACGACCGCCGTGAGTGTGACCAGCAGGTGCTGCAGCGCATCGGATGCCGGCCCTGCCGGCGCCACTCTGGACGTTGCCTGAGCTGGGCCGACCGGGGTCTCGCCCAGGCTGCGGATGACGAAGAACAACGCAGTGGCACAGAGCACCATGGCGGCGTAGGCGATCGCCGCCCAGGCGCGGCGGCGCGGCGAACGGTTCACAGCCCGAAGCCTGGTGAGCGGCCCTCGCGTCTCGACGGTATAGCGATCGGCGTGAGCTGGTCAGGTACCGGCAGCCGCCATGGCACACCTCCGGGTGCCGATCGCGTGAGGGCTGAGTTCACGCCGGGTTTCTTCAACGGGAGTCGACTGTGTCGATGAGCCACCGCTCATCGACCCTCTGCAGATTGAACGTCCATCGGCGGCTGTCGGTCCGGGCAGTCTTGCTTCCGACCTTCGGCACGTAGTCGGCGGTTCCGAGACAGGTGGCAAGGGCACGAATGCCGCGCACATCAATCGTGCAGCTCGTGAACGTGAGACTCTGTTGTTCGAGGCGATCGAAGGCCCGTCCGAGCGCCCTCTGGTCGACGGCAGGCCAGATGGCGCTGGCGGCATTGGCATCAAGGCCACTGAACGCCGCCCTGTATCGGCCCAGGGTCGCCTGAATTGCCTCGGTGTCGGTGACGCGGGTCGTCGGGATCGCCGGCGGCGCTGCCGGCGCGTCTGGCAAAGGCGGCGGCACGAGCGGCGACGCGACCGCCGCGGCGGATGCGGCCGCCTCTGGCTGGATGGGCGTCGTCACGTCCGGACCTGGAGGTGGCGTGGCCGGGACAACAGGAGGGGCCACTGCTTCGGGAGCAGCGGCGCGCCCGCCGGGCACGGTCTCGCGCACCGGGTCAGCCGGCGCAGACCGATCGCCGCGTGTCGGAGTCCCCACGCTTTCCTCGACTGCCGGGGGCCGTCGAGCCTCCGCCCGCGAAAGGCTCTCCGCACTGCGCCCGAGGGTCTGGGAAGCAGACGGCGCAGGAGGCTCGGGATTGGGCGGCTCGAAATTGGGCGGCGCGGGATCTGGTGGCGAGGGATCTGGTGGCGCGGCATCAGGCGGTGCGGGATTGGGCGGCGCCGGATTCGGCGGCGTGGAACTTTCAGCCCGGGCGCGCGCACTGAGCTCGGGACGAGCCCCCGCCACCGCCGGCTCGGGCGGGGCCAACGGGACAGTGGCCGTCGAGGGACCCAGCATAGGAATGGCGGCAACGACGGCCGCGGCGGTCAACCCGCCGGCAAGAGCCGCAAGCGCGAGTCGCCGCACGTCGAACCGTTTTGGCCGTACAGTTCCGGTCCGGATGCGCGGCGACCGCGGCCGCGCGACGGTTGCGGCCTTCGTCTGAGGCGCGATGGCCGCTGGCGGCGCGACGCGAGGTCTTTCGGGCGAAAAGAGGTCGAGAGGATTGGCCCTCCCACCCGCGCCGTCCGGCTGCTCGGCTTCGAACAGATCGAGGTCCCCGTCGCTCTGCACGTCGATCAAGACGATCGCGTCGGCGCGGTCCTGCCGCGTCGGGTGATTCCGCGGCGAATCAGACGAACCGAGCGGCCGCTGGTTTCGACTGTTGGCGTCCATCGGTCTTCACTTTCTCGAGGCCGACCCCGGTATCGGGCCGGGGCGAACATTCCGATCCCTCAGACGTTACTGTTCAAACGAGTAGTCGAGCGAGACCGTAGGGACCCAGCGAGTGTTCAGGCCGGCACGGGTCAGCGGTCGCAGGATGTTAGCGCTGATCAGCCAGGTCCCCGTCACATTCCACTTGACGCCGGCGACGGCGAAGATGCGCTGGCTTGCCTCTTGAGTGCCGGTCAGCCGGATCGTATCGACGCCGGTCAGGGTCGGGTGTGGAGTGGTCGTCTGGGTGAGCCTTCCGAACGACTCGAGCCGGCGTCCGACGACTTCGCCAATGAGGGTGAGCCGGGGATTGGCCGTGACAGTCAAGGCGCCGTTGTAGTCCAGCTCATCGGAGAGGCCGCCAAACGAGTACCCGACGTCGCCATGCGCCGTGACGCGGTCGGCCTCGAATGAGGCGATCGCCCGTGGTCTGATCGTCGCCTTTCCAGCACCGAGCAGATTCTCCTTGTTTCCTGTCGGCAGCTGGCTCTCGGCGCTGACCGCGAAACCGCTCCCTCCCCGGCGCACGACGTTGTACTTGGCTCGCACGACGATATCGCCGATACCTGCGGCCGAGCCTGATCCGGTCGCCTGGATGAGCGCGCGACCACGATAAGTGTCGATGCGCTGGCCGCTCAGGGTCAGCCTGACGAGCGGGATCGCGGCGCTGAGATCGACCCGATCGTTCAGGCCGTAGTTGCCGGACAGCGTCATCGTATCCGTTCGGATCCGCAGGGTGACCGTTTCCACGTCGAACGGCTGGGGGTCACCGCGCAGCGTACTTGCCGTCGAGACCAGCGTACCATCGCGGAGACTGCGGCCGTCAGCCCTGACGAAATATTCCCCCTGGTAACTGATACCGAGAGACGCACGGCCTTCTCCGGCGGTCAACGAACGGTCGGTGAAGAAGGGCCCGAAGCTGTCGGTGGCACGCACCACGACTCCAAGGGCGGGATCCAACCGATAGGTGAATCCGCCGGCGGACGCGCTGACGGGCACGGCGGCAAGCTCGGAAAGCAGGAACGCCGAGATGGTCTCGCTGGTCGCCGCGGCGGCCTGCTCGTCGCGAGTGAAGTCCCCGGTGGGAATCGATCGATTGGTCACGAGGAACGAGAGGACCTCGCTGATCGCTTGCTGGCCGGCGGCAGGGCGAGGAGCGGCGCCGACGAGGACAAGTGCGATCAACGCGGCGGTTGCACCCGGCCACAATTGTCGTGCATGCCGAGCCAGATGCGCCTGCGCTCTGGCACCGGGCGGTGAGGCGTGAGCGGCGGTCACGGAATCGAGAGCACGATCCCTCGTGCTCATGGGATCAACCCTGATTGCGTGACCGTGAACGTCCGCCCCGCAATCGTGAGCGCGGCGGTCCGTGCGGGGCCGATATTAAAGGCGACGCGGAAACCCACGTTCCCGTTGCCGCTGCCGGTGGCCCCAGACGTCACCGTGATCCACGGAACTCCGCTCGTAGCGGCCCAGGTGCAGCCAGCCGCGGCTGCAACCGCCACCGGCGTTCCCGCTCCTCCGACCACCTCGAACGACTGCCCGGCCGGCGTAATCGTGTAGGTGCAGGCTGCGGGCGCAGCCGCCTGGGTGACCGTGAACGTCCGGCCCGCGATCGTCAGCGTGCCGGTCCGCGCCGCGCCGGTGTTCGCGGCGACGCTGAAACCGACCGTCCCGTTGCCGCTGCCGGTGGCCCCGGACGTCACCGTGATCCACGGCACGCCGCTGGCGGCGGTCCAGGTGCAGCCAGCCGCGGCGGCGACCGCCACCGGCGTTCCCGCTCCTCCGCCCGCGGCAAGCGACTGACCAGCCGGCGTGATCGTGTAGGTGCATGCCGCCGGCGCCGCCGTTTGCGTGACCGTGAACGTCCGGCCGGCAATCGTGAGCGTGCCGGTCCGTGCGGCGCCCGGATTCGCCGCAACGCTGAAACCGACCGTCCCGTTGCCGCTGCCGGTGGCCCCGGACGTCACCGTGATCCACGGCACGCCGCTGGCGGCGGTCCAGGTGCAGCCAGCCGCGGCGGCGACCGCCACCGGCGT